>CAYZVQ010000196.1:0-9337 GCA_964481925.1 uncultured Acidimicrobiaceae bacterium | reverse complement strand
ACAGGGAGTGGTACCGGCGGGGTCCCCCCCATTGACAGGGTCGTCGCCGGCATAGGTGTATGCGGTGTCAGTGCCAGCGAAGTCGGGGTCACGGGTCGTGAACTCGCCCGTCTGTGCCTGGTACCACCGGGCCCGGTCGTTGACAAAGCCGGAGGTGGCGTCCTGGTACTGGCCCGAGTAGCCGAAAGGCGAGGTGGGCGTCCCAAAGGCGAGGTTGCCAAAGGCGTCGTAGCCCCAGGAGCCGGTCTCGTCACCGGCCTGGTTGGTCGAGACCCACGTCGAACTGGCCGACGTGTAGGTCAGGTACGTGGGGGTACTGGTGGCCAAGGTCACCTGTTCGACGGGTTGGCCGCCGGGCCCGTAGACGTAGTCGTTGGCCCCGTCGGAGATGACCACGGGGAGAGCTGAGCTGCCCGCGTCCGCCCAGGTGAACTGGGACAAGGTAACGCCGGTGGTGCGGGAGGCTTCCAACCCGTCACCGTTATAGGTGTAGGTGGCGGTGAGGAAGCTGGTGGCAGCCGGCAGTTCGTCCACCACGAAATTATAGGTGTCGGCCAGGAAGAGGTCACCGGCGGGGTCCGTGCCCACACCGGCCACGCCGTCGAGCAGCGCCGAGGTGGCCAGCCCCCCTTCGCCCGATTCGCCCTCCGAGCCGCTGGCCGAACCAGCGACGGTGTAGATGTCGCCCTTGGTCGTAGACGAGAGCCCCAGCGGGCACGACGACGAGCACGTGGCCGCGGCCACCAGCTGAGCGCGGTTGTTGCCCGCGTCAGCGACGTACAGGTTGCCCGAGGAGTCCAAAGCCAAGCCCGACGGTGAACTGAGCAGCGCCGAGGTGGCCAGCCCCCCGTCGCCCGAGTCGCCCGCCGACCCGCTCGGCGAGCCAGCAAGGGTGTAGATGTCGTTGGCCGTGGTGGAGGAAAGCGCGAACGGGCACGACGACGAGCACGTGGCCGCGGCCACGAACTGGACGCGGTTGTTGTCGGTGTCGGCGATGTAGAGGTTGCCGGCTGAGTCCAGCGCCACCGAGCTCGGGTCGTTCAGCAGGGCTGCGGTGGCGGCACCACCATCGCCCGAATGCCCTTCGGCGCCCGAGGACGACCCAGCGATGGTGTAAATGTCGTTGGCCGTGGTCGAGAGGCCCCACCGGCACGACGAGGAGCACGTGGCCGCAGCTACGAACTGGGCCCGGTTGTTGTACTGGTCGGCGATGTACAGGTTGCCGGCGGAGTCCAGGGCGACGCCGGTGGGCAAGTCGAGGTGGGCCGAGGTGGCCGCCCCGCCGTCGCCCGAGTGCCCAGCGGTGCCGGTGCCGGCGATGGTGTACACGTACCCGATGGTGGTCGATAGCCCCCACCGGCACGACGACGAGCACGTAGCCGCAGCCACGAACTGGGCCCGGTTGTTGGCCTGGTCGGCGATGTACAGGTTGCCGGCGGAGTCGATGGCCACGCCGGTGGGCGACGACAGCAGGGCCGAGGTGGCGGCCCCGCCGTCACCCGAGGACCCCGAAGTGCCGCTGGCCGAGCCGGCGATGGTGTAGATGTCGCCGGCCGTCATGGAGATACCCCACTGGCTGTGGGTGGTGGCGGCCACTTCTTGGACCCGGTTGTTGGAGGTGTCGGCTATGTAGATGTTGCCATTGGCGTCGCTGACCACGTCGTTGACCTCACCCATGAGCGCTGAAGTGGCCGGCCCCGAACCACCCGAGTGCCCCTCGACACCCTCAGGCGACCCGGCCAGGGTGTAGATGTCGGCTGCCCTGGTCACCAAGGGTGCCCACAGGCAAACCGACGAGCACGTGGCCGCCGGTACCAACTGGACCTCATAGTCGTAGGTATTGGCGACTACGAGGTCCCCGGAGGGGTCGAGGGCCACGCCCGCTACTCCGTCCAGGCGGGCCGAGGTGGCCGGGCCTCGCCCGACCGAGTCCCCGCTCGAGCCCGAGGCGGAGCCGGCGACGGTGTAGATGTCGTTGGCCGTGGTGGAACTAAGCCCCCACGGGCACGACGACGAGCACGCACTGGCGGCCACGAACTGGACGCGGTTGTTGTCGGTGTCGGCGACGTAGAGGTTGCCCGACGAGTCCAGTGCCACTCCGGCCACGTCGTTGAGCAGCGCCGATGTGGCCGCCCCGCCGTCGCCCGAGGAACCCGAACTCCCCGAGACGGAGCCGGCGACGGTGTAGATGTCGTTGGCGGTGCTCGATTGGCCCCACCGGCACGACGACGAGCAGGTGGTGGCGGCCACGAACTGGACGCGGTTGTTCCCGGTGTCGGCGATGTACAGGTTGCCGGCCGAGTCGAGCGCCACCGAGCTCGGGTCGTTCAGCAGGGCCGCCGTCGCCGCCCCGCCGTCGCCGGTGTGCCCGTCGTTGCCCGACGAGGACCCGGCGATGGTGTAGATGTCGTTGGCCGTGCTCGACAGCCCCCAGCGGCACGACGACGAGCACGTGGCCGCAGCCACGAACTGGACGCGGTTGTTGTCTTGGTCGGCGATGTACAGGTTGCCGGAGGAGTCCAGGGCGACGCCGGTGGGCAGGTCGAGGCGGGCCGCGGTGGCCGCTCCCCCGTCGCCCGAGTGCCCGGCGGTACCGGTGCCGGCCATGGTGTAGATGTCGTTGGCCGTGCTCGATTGCCCCCAGCGGCACGACGACGAGCACGTGGCCGCAGCCACGAACTGGACGCGGTTGTTGTCTTGGTCGGCGATGTACAGGTTGCCGGACGAGTCCAGGGCCACCCCGGTGGGCGACGACAGCAGGGCCGAGGTGGCGGCCCCGCCGTCACCTGAGGACCCCGAGGTGCCGCTGGCCGAGCCGGCGATGGTGTAGATGTCGCCGGCGGTCATGGAAATGCCCCACTGGCTGTGGGTGGCGGCCGCCACCTCCTGGACCCGGTTGTTGGACGTGTCCGCTATGTAGATGTTGCCATTGGCGTCGCTGACCACGTCGTTGACCTCACCCATGAGGGCCGAAGTGGCCGGGCCCGAACCCCCGGAGTGGCCCTCGGTGCCCACCGGCGAGCCGGCCAGGGTGTAGATGTCACCGGGGACGAGGGTGCTCGCCCCGCTGCTGCCCGACGTCGAGGTCATCTGGCCCAACGAGTTGTAGGCATAGGTCGTGCCCGAACCCGCCCCGGCGGCCGTGGAGGCCAAGTCGCCCAAGGTGTCATAGGCATAGCTGGAGGCGGCCCCGGAGCTACCCGCCACCGGCGTTTGGCTGAGGACCTCCCCTGCACCGTCGAAAGCCTGGGTGTAGGTGTCGAAGGCCCCCGAGCTGTGGGCCGAGATGGTGGTCGGGTCGCCGGAGGGGTCGTAGGCAAAGTTGTTGGGGGCCGAGCCCTGGGCCGAGCTGCCCTGGTAGACGACGCGACCGGCGGGATCGTAGCTGTAGGCCCGCTGGTAGCTGGATTGGCCCGAACACGAACCGGAGTAGCTCTCCTGGTAGGCGGTAACTTGGCCGTCGGCGTTGCGTGACCCGGTGGTGCCGGTGAACGACTGGCTCAGCGTCTCGGCCCCCCCGCACGTCTGGGCCAGGGCCGAGCTGGCCGCGCTGTTGTAGCCGGCGTTGTCGTAAGACCAAGTGGTCGAGCTCGTGCCGTTGGGGGCCGAGGTGCTCACGTCGCTGTCCTGGCCGGTCTGGTTGCCGCTGGCGTCGTGGGCGAAGCTCACCGTGTTGCCGAGCCAGTCGGTCTCTGACGCCATGGCCCCCGTGGGGTCGTAGTCGTAGCTGACCTGCGGGCTCGAGTAACTCCCGTAGGCGGGGTAGGTCACCGACGCCAGCACACCGGTGCTGAAGTAACCGTACGAGGTCGTCTGGTTGGCCAGCCCCGTGCCCGCCCCTGCCGCCAGCGCCTCCGAGGTTAGGTCGCCCATGGCGTCGTAGGAGTAGGTCGTCGTGCCCGTGGCGTCGGTCATGGTGGCCCGGGTCTGGTCCGGGTTGTAGGTGTAGCTCACGTTGGCTGGGGTGGAATAACCGGCGGCAATGGAGCCGTAGGTGACCGAGGCCAGGTCGCCGGCGCCGTCGTAGGTCTCAGTGGTGGAACCGGCCGGGTTGGTGGTGACATCAACCTGGTCGCCCGGGTAGTAGGTAAACGTGGTCGTCTCGCCCGAAGGGTCGGCGCTCGTGGCCGGCGTGGTGGTCGAGTACAGGTCGGGCCCCGAGCCGCCGCCCGCGGGGGCCGAGGCGGCGCATTGGCCCGAGCCGTCCTGGTAGTAGTAGCAGTTGGTCGTCACCTTGCCCCGGGGGTCGGTGGTAGTTAGGACCTGGCCGTCGGGCCCGTAGGTGTAACTCGTGGTGTCGCCAACCTGGTCGGTGCTGGAGAGCTGGTGGCCGGCGGCATCGTAGATGCTGGTCAGGTAGCCCGGGTCAGAGCCCTGGGCCGGGGGGCTGGTGGGGGGGCTAGCCGGGCATGGGTAGGGATAGGACCCCGAGGGGTTGGCAATGAGCCAGGCCGAGACGTTCGTGGGGTCGGAGCCGCAGTAGGTACGACCGTCGCCGTCGAAGGCGGAGATGGTCGTCTCCACGTCCGGGTTGGTCGTCTGCAGCTGCTGGCCGTCGGCGTTGTAGAAGCTGGTGGTGACGTTGTCGGCCTGAGAGGCCGTAGGCGTAGCCGAGTACAGCGAGGTCGGGCTCGGGGGCGAGCTCACCCACGCTGGCTGCCAGGCTGGGCACTGGAAGGCCGTGGTCCCCGCCGCCTCGGCGTCGGCTGACACGCTGCAGTACACGTTTCCGTCGGGGTCATAAGCCTCCGCTGTGGTGGAGGCGAGCGAGCCGCCGGGGTCGACCGTGGTGGACAGGACCTGGTCGTCGCCGTCGTAGGTATAAGCCGTCACCACGTTGGGGTCGGCCGTGGGGCTCGACGACTCCGTCGTCGTCCCGGTGACGTTGTTGTCGGCGTCGTAGGTCGTTAGCGTGATGCCCCCCAGGGGGTTGGTGACCTGGACAGGGTGGTCGAAGCTGTCATAGGTGGTGATGGTGGCGCCCAGGTAGGGGTCACTGCCCACGGTGGGCGGGCTGGACGGGGGCGACGAGGGGCAGGTGACACCGGTGGCGGCGTCGGCCGGGGCCACCGTGCAGTAGACATTGCCGGCCTGGTCGTAGGCCGTGTAGGTGATCCCGCCCAGCGGGTTGGTCACCTGCACCGGGCGGCCAGCGTCGTCGAAGGTGGTGATGGTCGCCCCCAGGTAGGAGTCGTGGCCCGGGGTGGGCGGCGACGACGGGGGCGAAGACGGGCAGGTAACACCCTTGGCGTCCTCGCCCGGGCTGACGGTGCAGTAGTCCTCGCCGGCGCTGCTGTAGGCGTTGAGCGTGGTGGCGCTGTAGGTGCCGAAGCTCACCGTCTGAGAAGTGACCAGGCCCGCAGAGTTATAGGTGTACGACGTGGTCGTACCGTCAGGGCTGGTAGAAGACGAGACGAGCCCGGGATGGCCGCTGGCGCCGTAGGCGTAGGTGGTGGTGTTGCCGTCGGGGTCAGTGGAAGAACTGAGGTCCCCGGCCGAGTCGAAGGCCGCCGTGGTCGTGCCGGTCACGTGGGCCGCACCATAAGCGGGGCAGGTCACGCTCTTTTCGTAGTCGACGGGGTCGACGCTGCAGTACTGCAGGCCGTTGGGTACCCCGCTGACGCCCGAGGTGTACGAGTAGGTGGTCGTGTTGCCCAGGGCGTCCGTGGTGGCGGTCAACTGCCCGGCGGAGTTGTAGAAATTGATGGTCGCCCCAAGGTCGGGGTCGCTCGCACCCGGGCTCGGCGGGGACGAGGGCGCGCTGGTCGGGCAGGTGACGCCGTCCGCGTACTCGGCCGGGCCTACCTCGCACCAGATCTGGTTATCGGCGTTGTACTGGTACTCGGTTATGTTGCCCATGCCGTCGCTGGCCAGGGTCACGTCCCCGGCGTTCATGGGGTCGCCCGAGCTGTCGCCCCCGACCGTGTTCAGGGCCACGTTGTCGTTGCCGTCCTGGACCAGCGTGCTGACCAGTGACGTCGGGTCGACGTCCATATAGGTCGTCGCCGGCGACGTCGTGCCGTACCCGGTGGTCTCGGCCACCAACACCCCGCTGGAGAACTGGTAGTCGACTTCTTGGGCGGAGCCGGAGGTGCCGCTCGGCCAGGTCGAGACCACCGTCGACCCGCCCGTAAGGCTTTGGTTGTTGCCGTGGTAGGCCAAGGTGACATCGGCGGAGGGGGCGTCCTGCGAAGCCACCTGGCCCGAGCTGTTGAAGGTGTTGGTGACACTGCCACCAGTGGGCAGCGTCTCGGAGACGATGTCGTGGTCGAACGCGGCGGTCGAATTGGAGGAGTCGTAGCCGTAGCTGGTGGTAGCGCCCCCCGGGACCGTAGCGGAGTAAAGGTCGTGGGCAGCGCCGTCGCTCGCCCCGCTCGCGCAGGACTGGCCGAAATAGCAATAAGAAACGGCGTTGCCCGCCCCGTCGGTGGCCGACGACAGGCGTCCCGAGCTGTCAAAGGCCAAGGTGAGCGAACGGCCCGAGGCCGAGCTGGCCCATACCGTGCAGGCGGCAGCGGTGCTCGGGCACGCCCCCGAACCGGCGGCCTCAGCGGTGGCCGTCAGCGACGCCCCACCTTGGTCCGCCTCGCCGACCATGGCCCCGGCGGACGAGAAACTAAAAGTCGTCGGGGTGCCGCCGACGTAGCGCACCATGGTCCAGGTGCCGCCCGTGTTCTGTTCCAGGGTGGCCAGGTCCTGTGGTTGGTCGGCGCAGTAATTGGTCTCGCCGGCGCACCACGCCGGCGAAGAACCCGACACGTAGGGAGAGAACCGCAGCAGGGTGCCGTTCTCCTGGTCGACGGTGGCCACTTCGGTTGAGGTGTTGAGCGACAGGCTCATGCCCAAGTTGTAAGACCACCCATATCCGAGCGGCCCCGGCGTGGTGGTCGTGGTGACCTGCTCTTGGGCCACACCGGAGTCATAGGTGCGGGTTAGGGACAAAGGCACACCCGCCCCGGGCACGGAGATGTCGTGGTAGGTCTCGACCACATCACCGGTGCCGGGGGCGAGGCTGGCAATTTCGACCAACGGGGTTGCGCACTCGCAGGGGACCGACGGGTCGGGGTCGGCCGGGGTCACGTAACCGGCCAGGGAGACCTCTGGGCTCCCCGTCACCTCGAAAGTCGCCGATGCCGAGGCGCTCAGCTCATCGCCATCGTGGAACGTCTGGGTATAGGTATAAGTGGCGGTCCACTCACCGAAGCACACCCCCGAGGTCGGCAGGGTGACCGGCTCGCCACCGAGGTCGGCGCTGGTCATGTAGTCGGTCCCGATGATGTGGGCGCCGTAGGCGGTACCGTCAGCTACCAGGTCGCTGCACGCGTCATAGATGTCAATTGAGGCGCTGTTGTCCGTGGTGGTTTCTGAGCCCGTCTTGGCGTCACTTAGGGCGATCTCGGCGCAAAAGGGGACGTAGGCCCCGCCGTAGGTAGCCAAGGGTGTTTCGCAGTTCTCGTACAGCGCCGCACCGGTCGACGGCGAGACGTACTCGGTCTGCCAGTCGGAATTATTGAAGCTGCCGACGACGACGTCAGAGACGTTGAGGGTGTCGCCGCCGGGGCTGGTGACCAGAGGCTTGACGCCGCCCCCGCCGCTTGGCTGGCCCGACGGCGGGAGCACCTTGGGGGGCGTGGGTGCCTTGGCGTACTCGCCCCCAGGAGGCGCACCGGTGCCCGTGAACCCTGCTGGTCCACTCAGTACGCCAGCGGCGGCGGGTGGGCTGGAGACGGTCAAAACCACGGTCGGCAACCCGATGAGGACGGTCAGGACCGCGGTCGCAAGGGCAAACAACCGGGCGGCGAGTGATCCTGGCCCACCCCTCCGGGCGGGACGCCGAAGGGGCCGCCCAAGGACCAGCCGGGCAACTGGGCCCCTACCGTTCACCTCGGTGCAACCAGTAAACCCGGCGAGATTTCGGGTGCCGTTTCCGGTGGCCATCATGTACCCCCTGGGGCTAGGCGCGAACAACTAAAATTAAATTAGGTGGTGCGTGAGCAACCAAAGGTCGTGGCAGAACGCGGCACGATAGGCGCCACGCTATGCCAGGTCGAAATAGGGAAATACCGACTTACTATGTATTGTCTTGCTTTTTTCGTTTGCCCGTTGACCACGGCCGTGGGCGCGCACAGGTAAGGCAGTTCTATAATGAAGGAGGGCGAATATCGAGGTGGGGCACTCGTTGCCAGGGGCCGTCCGCACGGTACCTGGCGGGTGCTATAGGTGTCTAGGCCGCTACAAACAGTGTTAGCTGTTGTATCACCATGTCCGTGGAGGAGACAAGGGGTTGCGTCTTTTCCCACCTAGCGATAAGGAGCTCTACCAGAGCACGGCGCCCACGCCCCGGGACCCGGTCCCCAGGCTCTGTCCTCCATCTCCCTCTAGGAGGGCGAGATGCCAAGGCTCCCGAGGACTTCGCGAGGTACGTCCGGACGGTGCCACAGACACCTCGGTCAGGTCCCTTTTTTTGGGGCTTACTACGATCGTGTCTTGGCAGGATTGGGCTGACCTTCTGAATTCGATAGTCGGATGCAGCAGGCCATCCCTACATCGCGCAGGTTGCCTTGCGACCCGCCCGAGATGAGAAAGTCGGTCATGCTGCTGGGCATAAGTTGCCCAGTTGTCATGAGGTGGCTCGAAGCTGGGTACTCGATCGTCACCATCTATCAATGCACTGACAAGATTTGGGCAAAAGGGGCCGACGTGGCAATCTGGACAGGGGATGGGAACCCCGTCTCAGCCAGCGCCGAACACCCTATTATTCTTGACCACAGAACAATGTCGTTGTGAGAGAAATCCATCCATCAGCGACCCTTTCTCGTGTGCGCTGATTCGGCAAGCCATCCTAAACAAGTTGGCCTCGTTCACGCATAATGTTCAGACACAATAATGAACGCCGCGTTGACACCGTCTCCTGCGTATCCAATAACGCGAAAAAGCAACCCCGCGGACAGTGATGCAATACAGAACCTGCAGGGAGCATCGTTCTGAAGGATCCCAGGGCTTTCTGGCCCCAGCCGGAACCTGGGTCATATGTCCACTCCTGTCTGGGCCCCCACGCCTGGGCCTCTGTGCTCCGTGGCTGGCGTTTGAGACCAAAGACCGGCCAACCGAGCCGCCTCCTCGACGGCCTTACGGGCCCGGTTGCGGTGGGCCGCCTGGGAAAACGACCCGATGTCGGCCGTGTCCCCCAGAGTGCTGCCGGTGGTGATACTCCAGCGGTCGCGATAAGCGGCAACGACACTGAGGCGGTCCCACCAAGCCTCGGCCACGACGGGCCTGCTGGGCGGCGGGCCGAAGGGCGTGGCCCAATTGGCGCCTGTCCGGACGGCTGCCTCGG
>CAYZVQ010000195.1:0-9346 GCA_964481925.1 uncultured Acidimicrobiaceae bacterium | reverse complement strand
GGTTGCGACCAAAATGGACACGGCAGCGTTGCCATACCGCCCCTGGTAGGACGGCCGCTATGGCTGCTTTTAGGCCCTTGTGGTCGTCGGATATGACCAGCGCCACGCCCGAGAGGCCCCGGGCCACCAGGTTTCTCAAGAACGCCGTCCAGCCCGCCCCGTCCTCGGTGGTGATGACGTCGAAGCCGAGCGACTCGCGCTGTCCCTCGGCATTGACCCCGGTGGCGATGACCACGGCCACGTTGACCACCCGGCCCCCCTCTCTCACCTTTTGGGTGTGGGATTGAAAGCAGTACCGTCCATAGACCCGTTCCCCAAGGAGGCTTGGGGAAAGCGGGCGTGTGCGATCATCGGTGCCTATATCGGTTCGGCCGAAGAGGGTAGGAAGGCCTTGGGGCCCATCCTCCAGGCCTTGCCTGAGCCTATCTTCAACTGGATGAGCGAGGTGCCGTTCCCAGCCGTGCAGAACCTTTTCGACCCGTTCTTCCCGAAGGGACTGCAACATTACTGGAAGGGTGGCTTCGTCGCGTCCTTGCCGGACGCTGCGATCGAAAACGCACATCCAAGAGGCTGCCAAGGCACCGAGCGAGCTGTCGGTCATGCACCTCTACCCCATCGACGGGGCTGTCCACCGAGTTGCGAAGGACGCCACCTCCTGGCGCGTACGCAGCGCCAGGTGGTCGATGGTCATCGCCGGGGTTGACTCAGACCCCAAGAAGGCACAGTCGTTGAAGACCTGGGGCCGGGCGTACTGGGAAGCGGTTCAGCCGTTCAACCTCGCCGGTGGTTACGTCAACTTCATGATGGATGACGAAGTCGATGGTCGCGTCCAAGCGAGCTGCGCCGAGAACTACGATCGCTTAATTTCGATCAAGGCTAAGTACGACTCGCAAAACCTCTTCTGTGTCAACCAGAATATTCCACCTGCAAGCCGCCCCGGGCTCGTCTGACGGCGTCTCAATTTCCCCAGGTAGCGGTGAATCCGGCCAACGAGTGTGCGACGAGGACGACACCGCGGCACCTTGCCGCGGCTCTTGAGCGCCTCCACGAGCCGCGTTACGAACGGGACGTCCCGACGTGAATAAGAGACAAAACAGTCGGCATGTCAGCAGTGTTACCTGGTCTGTTTGGTAACGCAACGTTCTCCGGTCGCTTCTTCCACTCCCCAACCCGCCTCCGCCAGCGCCGGCCCTATGGTCCGGACCGCGTCCCGGTCGTACTCCCGAGTGACGTCGTCCAGTTGGGCCCACGGCTTCAGGTGCGGCGTCAAGGCCAGGCGGACCTGGCGCTCCCCCGACCGCCACCCGGTCGAGAGGCGCTCGATGTTCCACCTCCCGTGCTCCTCCTCGGCCAGCAGCTCGACCTCGTCAGCTGTGAGCTCCAGAAGCGGGCCGCCTTTGCTGATCTCCCTACCTATCAGCGCCAGCTTGTTGGGTATGTCGTCGGCCTGCGCCCGGTTGGAGCCCTTTAGCGAGCCCAACAAGTCTTCCCACGGGGCCATGGCCGGGTCGGTGACCGCCTTACGCCCCCGAGCTTTGCGGCGGTAGTCGTTGTGGATGTAGCGAGCCACGACTTCGCGCGTGTCGGCCGGGAGCTGGGACCACTGCAAAAAGGCCCGCACAGTCATCGGGTCCGCCGGGATCTCGAGCACGCCATTGGCTCCCAGGGGCAGCACTTCGTCCAAAGAACGGGTCAAAGCTCCGGTCGGGTCCACGACCGCCACCTTCGCTCCGAGCGCACGAGCCAACAGGATCTCGTTGGTGGGGGCGTGATTGGTAGCGACGTCATTGACCGCAAAGGCGAGCAGGCAGGCCCTGTCCAGCGGGATCCCGGCTCGCAGGACGTCGGTCCACATGGCCAGGGGTGGACGGACTGAGAGCTCCGCGGTACCCGCCGTCTCGCGTACCGTCGTCTCGCGTACCACCGGGTAAAGGCCACGGTCGGCCAAACCTGGCGGCCCGTAGCCCACGAACTGGCGAGCCAGGCCGCGCTCGTGCGCGGCTCTGGCCACGATACCCGGCAGCCCGGACCCGGTCGCCGCCGACAGGACAATCCCGTCGTACCGCTCGAAGGCCACCTTCAACAGGGCGTCGACCTCCGTCGCGGCGCTGGGCGGCACCCCTGTCGTGGGGCCGGCGATAATGGCTACCCGGGGGGCGCCCCGTAGCAGCGAGCCGTCGGGTGGCAAGTCGGCCAGTGCTTCTACATCGCCCAGGACGGCCCGGCGCAGCGCCACCAAGACGTCAGCGTCCTCGTCCCCGGTGGGCATGCTCAGGCTCACGAGTTGCTCCGTCGTCGGCGACCGGCCCAGAGCCCTCACGTACTCGCACCACGCCGCGAAGACCTCGGGAGGGCCCGTTACCGACAACCGCTGGGCGGCGCGGCGGAGGTTGTCAGGGCGCGCCAGCTCCACCCTGAGACCAGCCCTGACTACGGCGCTGAGGGGCACCGGGCCAAGCAGTGCCCTCACCATGGGACGCTCAGACGACCGGATGCGCCACGCCGAATCGGACCGTATGCCCAGGGCTTCAGCCCGCTCGTACAGCTGGGCAACGAGCTCGTCGCCCGGGGCCCTCGGCGAGCTGTCACGCGCCAGGGCGTCGGCCAACCGCTGACGTCCTTCCAACCGGGACATAACCGACGGCCGGCAGGCGAGGTCGGCCAACGACCTTACCGACGTGGTGGCGAGGTCGTCGTTGCGCATGGTCCGCTCCTCCAGGTGCGCATCGAGAGCGCTTTCGGACTGGCCCGTGACGCGTGTGGTGCGGGCAGCCCCACCGAGGGCCCGGCTCAGCTCCAGCGTCAGGCGGATGCCCTCCAGTTCGTCCTGGCAAGCGACGACGGCATGGTCGGCTCGGTCGGGGCTGTGCAACCAGTCCGCCAGGTCGTCCAGGGTGCACCAGCCGGGGTCGAGGTCTCGCGCCTCGATGGAGAGAACCTCGGGCTCGGGCTGCCAGAGCGCCCTGAGGGCGTCCGCCCGGGCCACCGCACCGGGGCCCACCACGCTCACGTGCAACGGAGGCCTTTGATGGGGCATGGCTGATTCGAGCTCCCGCAGCACGCGCACTCGCCAGCGGCGCAGGCACGCCAGGACGAGGGCACCAATAAGGGGGTGGTCTCCGGCCAGAAGAAGGTTGGGAGCTTTTCCGTGTCGCATCTGCAGGAAGCTCGCCAGCCCTTCGCCGTCCCCCACCTTGACCTTGACCTCGGCCTCGTCCAGCAGGGCCTCGGCGGCGATAGCGTTGGCGCTGAACGGGCTCACGATCGGAACCCCGGGGGGAGGCCGGCGGCGGGAGCGGAGCGGTAGGCGCCCGGCTTGCTCTGAGGCCTGTTGGGCGTCTTCCTGTTGTTGGACCTCCTCTTCTTCTTCCAAAAAGCGCGTCAGGGTCGGGTCCTCGACCTGGACCAGGACGTGGGCCCGGTCGCGTACCATCCCGGACTTGGCCAGCGAGCGAACGGTGCTCACGACCTGAGAGCTGACAAAGTCATGCCCGGGCACCGCCACCACCCAGTTGGCACGGCGCAGGCCAGCGTCGAGCAAGGTCTTGTCCCGCACGCAGTCGCCGACTACCCGCCACTCGTGGCTCCCCCGGGGCGCCGACATCCCGGCCGAGGCGGGGTCGTTGTCGACAAGGACGACGTCGTGGTCGGTGGCGAGCTCACGGACCAGCCGGGCGCCGTGAACGCCCCCCCCGCAGACAATGACGTGGTCCCTCAATACGACGCGGCTGACGGCGCGGCGCAAACGCTCACGCCCGAGCAGCAGCACACCGCGGAGCACGAGCAGAGCGGCCAGTGCGAAGGCCACCCAGAGCTGCCAGTTGGGGTGCGGGGAGTTGGACCCGCCCGCCGCGGGGCCGAGATCGAGGGTGTACAGCTTGGCCGCCCGGTAGATGGAGAGCGCCACCCCGAGTGGAGTTCTCGTCAGCTTGAGCCGCGTAAAACCCCATGCGCCGAGGCTGAGCGTCAACGCGATGGACGAGAGCACCAAAGTGACGGCCAGCCCCTTCGAAAGGCGGGAACGCCCTCCGAACGACCGCAGCCACCAAAGCCCCCTGACGGGAGGGCCGGGCTGGAGCGGTGGTCGCCCCGTGCTCGGCAGGCCGTTAGTGGGTGACGAATAAGTACCGAAGGCCACTACAAGTTCCCCATCGATAGGTCAACCAGGTACCTAGGGCGCCGCGTGGGCTTTCGGAGCTTAGCCCATACCGCCCCCGACAGTGACCTTGGGTCTCGACCAGAAGACCCTGGAGGCACTGCTCGAAGGCTGAAGTTCGTTCCTAGGCTCGCTCCGGCCGGTCCCGGCAAGGTTTGAGAAGAGGGAGCTGTGGTGGTCGAAGAGGAAGGTCCGGAGGTCAGGCTCCGGTACCTCGCCAGTGGGAGGTCCACCCCCTTCAACGACGGGACCGCCGTGACAGCGCTTGGCTTCAGCCCGGACAGGCGCATGTTGGCGAGCGGGAACTACGACGGCCACGTCCTGGCTAGTGCCGACGAGCGCGAGCTTACGAGGGCGTGAGCTCGACCGGTCAAAAGGCGCAAGCCGTCACGGGTGTGGTGTGAACCTAAGAACTACGTTCGGTCTTCTTGGAAGTTCACTATTACGGTAAAGGACGCCGTCCCGGTTTGGCGGGTCTGCGCTGCAGTACTGAACCCATGGTGACCGGGACGCGCCGTGCCTGTTCGCTGATCAGGTGTACTGGTGGTCGCTCGCGGCACTAGCAGACTTGGTGCTGGAGCGGCCCTGACGTTCGTAGTGGTGCCGGGCTGGGGGCGCTCACCCTAGGGTGGTCCCCAGGTGACAACCACGGTGCTCTCGGCGCATACTTGGCTTAGGCACAAGGAGGTCCTCATGCAGTGTCCCCGTAGTTGGTCCGCGGCAAGGGCGTGGGCTTTGGTCGTGTTCGTACTGGCGGTGCTCGGCGCGGCCGTCTGGCCCGCCGCCAACCCGGCGTCGGCCTCAGCAGGCTACGGCACGATGTCGATAGCGGGAGCGTTCCAGGCGTCATACACGATCGCCGGCCTCTGCAGCGCCCATGCCAGCGTGCTCACGAGCGTGACACTCCGCAACGTGGCGGACAACGGTACGACGGTCTCCGTGGCCGGGTCCACCGTCCCGCCGACAGGCCCAGTCAACCTCGATGCCACGACGATTTTCAATGTGGAGGTGCAGGTCGCCGAGGGGCCCGGCGCGGGCGGCAGCTGGCTGGCGGGGTACGCAGGGGGCAGGGACCTCGGTTCGGGGACCCTCGTGCTCTCGCCGAGCGCCAGCGCTGGCTCTGTGGACGCCACGCTCGAGCCTTATGGCGGACTGATCGACAAGCCGATCAACCTCCGGACGTCATGGAACTGTGCCGGCGGAGCGGCCCCACCCGCGACTACCACTGTCACCAAGTCCACCAGCCCGAAGGCCGCGACCGGCAACCCCGTCGCCAGGCTCATGGCGCTCGTCCCGTCGTCGTACTTCGGCTGCACCTCCAACCCCCAGCTCAACCTGGGTGGGGAGAGCACCGTCTTCCGTTACAAAGCGATCGCCGAGGTAGATTGCCAGGTTGAGGGTGTCGCAGGCGTCAACCTGGCCATATACACGCTCTACCCCAGTGACTCAGCGATGAACTCGGCTTTTGAGCACGTTTGGGTGGACCAGTGGGCCCGGCCAAAGTCGTCGCTCGGGTGCCCACAAAAAACCTTTACCACGGCGGTTTGCTACTACCGGACAGGAGAGGCCACATCGGCCGCAGGCAAGTTCGTGCGGTTCATGTTCGTCTACCCTGCCGACCCCAACCCCACGCCGTCCATAACCTGGACCTCGGACCGCTTCGCGGTCATCTCCTACCTCGCCGGCGCCAACCCCGACGACACCCAGCAGGTGCTGCAGTACTGGCAGACCGGCGCGCCAAACCCGAGCTGACCCAAACCCACGAAGTACTTTCATGCTATAACACGCCTGTGATTACACCCACTTTGGGCACGACACCGCGGCGAGGTAGGCCCTGTCTACGTGCCGCGGAGCACTCCCAGCGGCCGGCTTTGTAGCTCGGCCCTTCACCGAGGGCGTCCACGGGAGCGCATAGGCCAGCACGCGGCTCACCTACGTACTGCGGAGACTTCCCCTGGTGGGGCGCTGGCGCGTCGGGTCATAATGATCATGACATGAGCCACGACTTGATGTCGACGAGATGGGTGAGGATTGTGGCCGCCACGCTTTTGCTGGGGGGGTTCAGCGGGGTCTTCTTTACCGCTTGCGGGGGATCCCAGTCGTCCGTGCAGGTCCTTAGCTGCAACAAGTACTGCGGATTGGCGGCCGGAGGTGGAGGCGGGCCGAAACCGGGGACGTTCGTCAACGTTCGCGTTGTCGTCCTGACCAACGGCGTCGTTGTCCCGACCAGCGACGGCGTCGCGCCGGTCAAGCTCGAGTGCCTCACCTC
The DNA here is from genome assembly GCA_964481925.1 of uncultured Acidimicrobiaceae bacterium. Taxonomy (GTDB): domain Bacteria; phylum Actinomycetota; class Acidimicrobiia; order Acidimicrobiales; family Palsa-688; genus Fen-671. The sequence goes on along the minus strand of CAYZVQ010000195.1, from coordinate 2,921 downwards.
GGTGGCATGCACCGGCGTCCTTGTGGTGGAGCTGATCGGAGAGAACACCGGCTGCGTGGACAGTGAGTGGCTGGCCGGGCTATTCATCAGTGGCCGGGCGACTCGGACGCTCGGTGTCAGGCTCGATGCCTGTACCCTCCGGGTCATGCGCCGAGGGCACCAACTACTGGTGAATGCGTTCACGATCGAACCGGGCCCCGTGGCCCTCGAGGCCCTCCAGGTCGGCAACGATTTCCTGCTCTCGAGCTCGGCCTAGTTGGCAAGCGCGTCACGTCGGTCAGAACCCGTTCCACGTCTGTGGCTCCGGCATGTCCTTCTCGCCGTCGCGGCCTTGTGCGCGGCCTTTCTTGCCGTTGCCGTGTACGAGACCGGGGCGCTGAACGTTGTCGAGCTCGCCAGCGTGGATGCTCGTTTCTCGGTCCGGGGTACCCAGCTGCCGGCTACGGGGATCGTGATTGTCGCCGTGGACCAAAAGACCCTGGCCGACCTCGACGAGCGCTTCCCGATCCCGCGGGTCAATTACGCGCAATTACTGGACCGAGTGCGCGCCGGGCACCCACGCCTGATTGGGCTGGACGTTGTCTTCGACGGCACAACCGACACGATCGACGACGATGCCCTGCTCGGCGCGGTGGCCCGCGACGGCCCGGTGCTACTTGCTACTCAGGACGAGGCGCCGCCTATTGGCGTCCTGCCCGTGCCTGCTGGCGTGCGCGACGCGCGAGGCGCCGTGCTCGCTTCGGCGGCAGTGGAAACGGACTCGGACGGCGTCTTACGGCACATGATCTACGCGGCCGTAAAGTTGCCCACATTTGCCGTCGTGGCAGCGGAGATGCTGGACAGGCGCCCCGTGAGCACCAAAGACTTTCCCCGCGACGAGGCATGGGTCGGTTTCCAGGGACCGCCGGGCACGTTCCCGGCATATTCAATGTCCGACGTGCTCAAAGGACGAGTGCACGCCTCTAGCTTCGCGGACAAGATCGTGTTGATCGGTGTGACCGATCCCGTCGGCAAAGACCTGTGGGTGACGGCGGAGTCATCGGCGCCCATGTCCGGCGTTGAGTTTCAAGCCAATGCGCTGAGCACCATCTTGCGTGGGTTCCCACTGAAGTCGGTGAGCTCGATAGCCACGGTCGCGCTCCTCTTCTTACTTGCCGCGGTCCCGTCCCTGCTGACCCTGCGCTGGTCAAGCTTGGCCGCCTTGGCCGGCGCGGTCGGGGTGCTCTTGCTTTTCCTCGCCGGTGCCCAGATCGCGTTCGACCGCGGCGCCATCGTCGACGTGCCGAGCCCCGTCGTGGCATTGGCACTAGGGACAGGTGGGGCGGTGGCCGTGGAGTCGTTCGTACAGCGCAAGCAACTGCGCGAGCTGCAAACCGTGCTCGACTTGCTGCCCCGGTCCTCCGACTTTTTCCTTTCTTACCGGCGCGGGCAGAGCGAACTGGCAGCCAATACGCTAAGGGAAGGCCTAGCCCGCAAGTTCGGCACCGAGCACGTGTTCATGGACGTGGACGCGATCCAGCCGGGTGAGCAGTGGCCCCAACGAATACAGGAAGCGATCGATGAGTGCCGGGCCATGCTTGTCGTGATAGGACCACAATGGTTGGCGACATTAAGTCCTTCGGGCGGGCGCCGGCTCGACGACCCCTCCGACTTTGTCCGGAGAGAGGTGGCCGCTGGCCTCGCCCGTCAGGAAGCCGTCCTGGTGCCCGTCCTACACGACGGCGCCTCTCCCCCGGGGCGCGACGAACTGCCGGAGGCGCTCAAAGCGCTGGCCGACTGCCAGGCTGTTCAGCTCACGGGCCGTGACTTCGACCGTTGGATAGACGACCTCGCCGAAAACATCCGCAGAGGAAGGGCCCGACAGCATCAGTACCTCTCGCAGGCAAGTGGTGGACCGGAGAGTGGGGCCAAACCAAGCGAGCGTTAAACTATGCGCACCGTCGAGCGGACCGGGGCACCCAACGGCGGTGTTCTTGGCGTCAGTCCTCATTCGTCACACCACCCCCGACGCCGATGATGGCCGGTGACCACCCGCACCGCCCCGGCCATGACCGGAGAGCTGTTCAGTTCTGTGACCGACGCCACCGAGTTCTTCCGGGCCGGGGCGCTCGGGTACTCACCCGGCCAACGCGGCGACTGCATGGACGGCGTCCGGCTCGTTAGCGATCGCTGGGACGCCGAGCCAGTAGTGATCGAGGAGATGAGCTCGAGCCTGTTTGACGACACGACGATGTTCCCCCCGAGGACGTGCACTTTAGATTCGGCCCTTGTCATGCGCGACCTCCCCGTCCGGTGGGCCTCCGGAGGCCAGCTCGCGGCCCGGGCCTCAGTTGGCGTCGGGTAGGCGGCCGGCGCGCTCAGGGCAGACGCAGGTCTGCCTGTGGCGGTGACACGACTCGGTCGAAGCCGAGCGCGCCTCGCCAGCACTACATATCGAGGATGAACCAATCCTGGCCGTGAATAACGTGGGGCCGGCTGGATACCTATGTACGTGAACCCCAGTCAGCGAATAGCAGTGAATGCTCCGTCCACCGTGATCGTCGCTCCGTTTAGATAGTTGGACTCACCGATCAGCAGGAAGAGCACAACGGCCGCGACGTCGGTGACGGTCCCGTACCGGTGTGCAGGGATGTTTTGCAGAAGTCGTTGCCGTTCCACGTCCGCGTCCTCCGGGCTCTTCATCGCTTCGATCGCGTCCATCATCTCGGTATGCACGGGCCCAGGTGCAACCGCGTTGACACGCACGCCGTATGCGGCAGCCTCGGCCCCCGCGACCTTGGTGAGACCGACGATGCCATGTTTGCTGGCGACGTAGCCAGCGTGGTCAACATGTCCTACAAGACCAGCGACCGACGCGGCGTTCACGACCGCGCCGGACCCGCGTTCGTACATACCAGGCAGGACGTACTTCAACCCGAGGA
>CAYZVQ010000194.1:3858-9346 GCA_964481925.1 uncultured Acidimicrobiaceae bacterium | reverse complement strand
CCACGCACCAGCAGGACGTCGTAGACGCCATGCGCAAGCGGGTCATCGAGCTCGACCATGGGCAGGTGGTCCGGGACCAGGCCAGAGGCGTCTACGGTATGGTGGACGCGTAGGCGGCTGGCGGCTTACACAGACAGCCCGGGGAGCACAAGTGTCGTTCGCAAGCCCGTACGTACTGCGCGAAACGGGGGGCAACCTGGCCCGCAACATCGTTATGACGGTGGCGGCCGTCGTGACCATGGCGGTCTCGCTCACGGCGCTGGGCGGCGTGCTGATAATGCGCCAGGCGATAAACCAGGCCACGGTCCAGTACCAGGGCGGGGTTGAGCTCGTCGTCTTCATAAACGCCGGCGCCAGCGCACAGGAGATCACCGGGTTGCGCCAGCAGCTGGCCGGGATGGTGCCCGAGGAGATCAGGTCGTGCCACTTCGTCGACCAGGCGGCGGCCTACGCCGAGTTCAAGTCGATGTTCAGCGGCCAGCCCGACATGTTGAAGGTCATGACGGTACAGAAGATGCCGCCTTCTTTCCGTTGCGTCCCCGCCAAAGCTCAAAACGTCGCCCAGCTCGCGAGCCAACTCAACAAGCAGCCCGGTGTCCTCAACGTCGGGTACCCGGGCCAGGCCATCAAGGAGGAGCTGGCCCGCTTCGCCACCCTGCGCAACGTGGCGCTGGTGGTGGCAGGGGGCGTCATGCTGGGGGCTATCGCCCTCGTCGTCAATACGATCCAGCTGGCCATCTTCGCCCGCCGGCGTGAGGTGGCGGTGATGAAGCTGGTTGGGGCCACCAACTGGTTCATCCGGGTGCCGTTCATGCTCGAGGGCCTGGTGGAGGGGCTGGTGGGCGCGCTCATCGCCTTCTTCATCACCTACCTGGCCCGCGACACACTGGCCTCGTTCACGGGCAGCAACCCGTTGGTCCCGGACCAACCGCTGTACGTCAGCTCGCACGAGGCTTTGTTGACCGGGATCTTCGTGGTCGCCCTGGGTACGCTTGTGGGCGCCGGCGGCTCGGGTTTTGCCGTGCGCCGGTTTTTGTCCGTCTGAGGGCTCCTATGCTGGCCCCGCGTGAGCCAGCGGATCGAAGACTATGCCCTGATCGGTGACACCCATACGGCGGCGCTGGTGGGGCGGGACGGTTCGCTCGACTGGCTGTGCGTGCCGCGCTTCGACTCCGCCGCCTGCTTCGCCGCCCTACTCGGCTCACCGGACCACGGTCGCTGGTTGGTGGCGCCCAAGGGGGCCGGTCCGGCCACTCGCCGCTACTACCGCAAGGGCACCCTGGTCCTGGTGCAGGAATGGGACACGCCGTCCGGCACCGTACGAGTAACGGACTTCATGCCCCCCAGGCACCACCGGCCCCGCGTGTACCGCAGGGTCGAAGGTGTGCACGGTTGCGTGGAGATGGTCACTGAGCTCATCATTCGTTTCGAATACGGCTCCCAGGTCCCCTGGGTCGTCCAAAATGGCAATGGGGTCAGAGCCGTTGCCGGCCCGGACGCCATCGAGGTGGAGTCCCCTTTTCCTCTTCACGGCGAGAACTTGCGCCACAACGCGGAGTTCGTCGTCAACGAGGGCGACCACCTCGACTTCCGCCTGCACTGGGCCTTGTCCTACGAGGAGCAGGGTAGGGACGTCGACAGCGAGGGCGCCTTGGCCGACACCCTGGCTTTTTGGGAGTCCTGGTCGGCCGGGCTGATCGAGGTGCACGGGCAATGGGAGGACCTCGTGCAGAGGTCGTTGCTGACGCTTAAGGCTCTCACCTACGCTCCCACCGGCGGGATAGTGGCGGCGCCTACGACGTCGCTCCCCGAAGCCCTGGGGGGCGCCCGCAACTGGGACTACCGGTACTGCTGGGTACGAGACGCCACTCTGACCATAGACGGCCTGGTCGAAGCGGGGTGCCGGGATGAGGCGGAGGCTTGGTTGTGGTGGCTTGTCCGGGCTGTCGCCGGGAGCCCTGCGCAGATGCAGATCATGTACGGCGTCGCCGGAGAGCGGCGCCTGCCCGAACTGGAGATGGATTGGCTGCCCGGGTATGAGGGGTCCAGCCCGGTACGGGTCGGCAACGCGGCTTCCTTGCAGTTCCAGTTGGACATCTACGGCGAGCTGATGGTGGCCATAGACGTCGCCCGTTCTCAGGGTGTCGGCAGCGCCGGTGCCATATGGGACCTGCAGCGCGCTCTGCTCGAGTTCGTCGAAGAGCACTGGGACGAGCCGGACCAGGGCATCTGGGAGCTGAGGGGCCCCCCTCAACCTCTCGTCTACTCGCGGGTCATGGCCTGGTCGGCCATGGACCGAGGGGTAAGGGCCGTCGAGCACGACGGTCTGGAGGGGCCCGTCAAGCGCTGGCGCGAGGTGCGCGACCTCATCCACGCCCAGGTGTGCTCGCGAGGCTTCAGCGAAGAGGTGGGTGCCTTCACCCAGGCCTACGGCTCCACCGAACTGGACGCCAGCATCCTCCTCGCGCCTCTGGTGGGTTTCCTGCCCATCTCCGACCCCCGCATCGTAAGCACCATAGAGGCTGTCCAACGCGAGCTCATGGTGAACGGCTTCGTGATCCGCTATCGCAACGACTCCGGTGTGGACGGCCTGCCTGGCCAGGAGGGCACCTTTCTCCCGTGCTCGCTATGGCTCGTTTCCGGCCTGGCGTTGCTCGGTCGGACCGAAGAGGCTTTGGCGCTATTCGAACGTGTCAGGGCCGTGGCCAACGACGTAGGCCTGTTCTCAGAGGAGTACGACACGAGCCGTGGCCGCCTGGTTGGCAACTTCCCCCAGGCGTTCACGCACGTGGCGTTCATCAATGCCGCCCGGGTGCTGGCAGCCGCGCTCGAGGAAAAGCCCGTCCTCAGCACCAGCAGCGAATAGTGGGCGTCCCCGGGTCACTGGGCCCGAAAGACCACCCGTCTGATGGCCGATGCGACCGTCCCGGGTTGGAGCTGAGGCAACAGATGGCCACCGCCCGGCACCATCTCCAGCCTGGCCCCCGGGATGGTGCCCGCCAGCCGGTGAGCTGCCGCCGCCGGGACGACCCGGTCCATGCTGCCCCCCAGCACGACGGTGGGCGCAGAGATATGAGCGAGGCGGGGTGCCATCGCCGACAGTTCGTGGACCAGAGCGCGCTGTTCGACGGCGAAGCTTGTCCAGGTGGCATGTCTCCGCCACGAACGGGTGAGCTCGGCCAGCTGCTCCTCGGAGCGGCCCCGCATCCGCCAATCGGCGAAGGCGCGGGTGGGGCCCCAGGAGAGCACACCGCCGGCGGTACTGAGCGCCGTAGCGGCCAGGGCCGTGCCTACCAGGGGGACGGCCAGCAGCCTGTCGGTAGCACCCGGCGGGTCTCCGGGTGCCACCGAGCAGACGAGGACCAGGCCGGTAACCGAGCCCGGGTAGTCCAGGGACAGTTCTATAGCGACGCCACCGGCCCAGCTGTGCCCGACGACGACTGCCCCGGCCACGCCGAGCGAGCCCAGGAGCCTGGCCACGGCATTGGCGTTTGCCGCAAAGCCTCCAGCAGGCCCGCCGGTCAGCCCGTAGCCCAGGCGGTCCGGGACGATAACACGGTGGTCCCGAGCAAGGTCACCGGCCACTAGGGCCCAATCGCGGGCCGAGCCGGGCTGGCCGTGCAGGAGAACTACGGCGGGGCCGGCACCGCGGCTCTCAGCGACGAGGTCCCGCCTCCGTTTGACGCGCCAGAAGTGCAGGGAGGGAGGCCGGCCGACGCGCTCCTCCCGGGCGTACCCGGTCCGGTCGGCTTGAGCGGGAGGAACCTCGACAATCATTGCAGGCTAACTTCTCACGCCTCAGGCCCGGTCAGGTGCCTCCCCTGTCGATCGGGAGCCGGGCCGGTCCCGGCCGGCCCGGGTCGGGGACCGGGCGGGTCTCACCGTCGTCGAGGTCGATGGCGTCGTCGCGGGTGTTGACGAGATGGCTGGCCACGGATTTGAAGTAGCTCAGCAGCTGCGTCTCCTCCAGGGCCCCGAGGCCGATCTCTTCCATGGCGGCCGTCATGTGCCCCAACCAGGCATCGTGCTCTCGGGCGCCGATCCGAAAACCTTCGTGCCTGGCGCGCAGGCGGGGACTGCCCTGCAGCTCTTCGTAGGCGCGGGGACCGCCCCAGAACTGGGCGAGGAACAGGCAGAGCCGTTGGCGGGAGCCGTCGAGATCCTCCGGATAGAGAGGGCGGAGCACTTCGTCCGTTGCCACCTTGGCATAGAACCTCTGCGTGAGCGCCTCGAAAAAGCTCATGCCACCCAGGCGTTCGTACATGCTCTTTACGGGCATTGTCCCTGCAGTTCCCCCGAAGCCACCTGTCCCTGGCCCTCCTGATGGATGATAGGCCCCGGCCGGTGGCTATGCGGCCACGTTGCGCGCACCGAAGTACTAGGTCGTATGATGCGGCCTATGCCGTCCCGCCGGCTGGTCGCTGCCATGGTAGCGGGGGTCGTGCTCGCCGGGGGGGGTCTTTTGGACGGTTGCGGCCGACATGCCGTCATCAGTGACCAGTCCGAGAAAGCTTTTCTCGACTCGGTCTACAGCCAGGCTCCCGGCATCGGCGGCTATCGGACCGGGCCCCAGCTGATCAGCTTGGGGCAGGCCATCTGCGGCGACCTCGACTCTGGGGCGTCCGTAGAGGAGCTGGGAGACCGCTTGCCCCTCGTGGAAGGCAACGTCACCCTGCCCCCTGGTGACCTCGGGGTTGTCATCGCGGCGGCCGTTGGCGTGATGTGCCCCAAATTCAAAAAGCTGCTCGGTTAGTAGCTGTCCGGGCTTGCAGCGCCGCTTCAGGCCGGCCAGGCCGACAGGTAGGTGAGGACCCTGCCCCCGCACGATACGTGCGACCCGTTGGCGAGTTCCCGCTGCTCGTTGCGGCCGAGCTTGTCCCATCCCTGCGAGCCCAGCCCTTGCAGCCACGTGCCACCCTCCGCGCCCCTGTCGACCACGAAGGCTGACCAGCCCCGGATCTGGACCTCGGCATGGACCGGCCCCATGGAGTGGTTGGCTCCCGAGCGCATGGAGATGGCCTGAGCTGCGCCCGACTGGACCTCGGGTGCGGTCGCCGGCTCGGTGCCGATCAGGCAGCCACGGGCCAGGCCCCACACCGAACCGTCGTCGGCCAGGAGGGTGCCCACGGACGGTCGAGGGCCGTTGGACGGCGGGGCACCGACGGGTATGGGCCGCCCGCAGCGCAGGCAGTTCGCCACCTTCGGATGGTTGAAGTGACCTTTCTCACAGCGCACACCAGGCACTTCGGGGCGGTCGCCGCCGGGGATCACGACGTTTGAGGCGAGCCGCAGGGGGGGTTTGCCCGACGAGGCGGCGAAACGCAGGTCGACCGGCGCCCCTGCGTCAGGGCCCGGGGTATGGGGCAGCGGTGCTGCCGGCAAGGCGACCGGTGAACTCTGGGCAAACGACGCCAGGTTGCCAGGGACCGGGCCGCCAGGGACCGGGCCGCCAGGGACCGGGCCGCCAGGGACCGGGCCGCCAGGGACC
>CAYZVQ010000194.1:0-3758 GCA_964481925.1 uncultured Acidimicrobiaceae bacterium | reverse complement strand
GGGCCGCCAGGGACGGGTTGCCACGAAGGTGGGCTGCCGGCGACCGGGCCTCCCGTCGTTGGCGCGTAGAGGCCGGTCTGGGCTGGTTGGCCGGCCTGGGCTAGCTGGCCCGTCTGGGCTGGTTGGCCGGCCTGGGCGGGTTGGCCGGTGCCGACAGTCTGGAAGGCCCCGCCCGTCTGCGGCGTCGCCGAGGGTGGGCGTAAGAGGACGAACCCGGCCCCGGGAACGGCCCCAGTCACCAGGTCGAAAGGATTGCCCTGCTGGCTTTGGGGCGGCGGGTGGGACCCGTAAGGCAGCACGATCAACGGCCACGGCCGGCCGATGGAAGTGACCATCCAGCCGGGCACGGGTTGAGGAGCCAGCCAGCGGCCACTGTCCCAAGCCTGGACCGGTCCGTGCAGGAACAGGGTGAGCCCGTTGGCCCCCGGCCCCACCACGGCGAAGGGTGCCTGTGGCTCGGGGTCGCCGCGCTGCAGGATGGCGATGAAGGAGTTTGCCAGCTGGTCGCCGCCAGATGCTGACTGGCTGGCCCTCTGCGCCTCGTTCACCAGGTGTGACTGCAACAACGGCGTTGCTTGCGGGCCGGCCCAGATCTCCACGTCGCCAAAGCGCGCCACCAGGCCAGGGCCCGGCACAACCTCAAGTTTGTCAGCCACGCAGCGTTACCTCCTGGGGTACATCAAGCGACGGTCGGGTTCGTATCAGGGGCAGTTGTTTCACCAGTTGGTCGGCCTCACCAGTTGGCGGCCGCCTCTTCGAGGTGCCTGGCCACTTCGTCGGCCGTCGCGGGGCGGTCCGCGGGGTCAGGGGCGAGGCAGCCGGCGACGACAGAAGAGACAGCGGCGGGCACATCGCGCCGCGCCGGCGCCGTGGCCGTCAGCAACTGGGAGAGAGCCTGCACCACGGGCAGGTCTTCGATGCCCGGGAACGGCGCCGCCCCGGTCAGGGCGTAGTGGGCGGTCGCCCCCAATGCCCAGATGTCCGACCACCGTCCCCCCTCGCCTCTTAGGAGTTGAGGGTCCACGTAGGCCAGGGGAGGGTAACCGATCTGTGCCAGGGGTTGGTCGCCGTCAGCCAGGGATGGCGGGGAAAGGATAGCCCCGCCCACGGCTGAGCCGGCAGTGGAGAGGACGGTTTGGTCGGGTGCCGTCAGGGCTATGGCCTGAGGGCAGATGGCCGCGTGAAGCTGGCCGTGCTCGTGTAGAGCGTGTGCCCCACGGGCCGCGCTGGCCAAAGCCCGCAGGCGAGACGGCATGTCCAGGCCGGTAGGCGGAGCGGCAAGAGTAGCGACGACCGGCGTGGTGGCGCTGGTCCACACGACCGAGCGCTGGCCATATTCGCCCACGCCGGCCTCGAGCCAGTCGGGCAGGCCCGGTGCTCGTACCGCCGCTAATGCCAGCCTGGCCCGAGCCACGTCCCAGGCGGTGCGGGCCAACGGGCCTAGGACCCAGATCGTAACCTGGTCCGGGCCTTCGCCTAGCCGGGCGGGCCGGCGCGCCCGTAGGCACGGGAGCGGCCCGTCATCGGCCACGACGCTCGTGATCTCGTAATCGGCCACCTGGCTAGCCAACCGTGAGCCTCCTCGGGAGCCCTTTGTTGAGGGACGCTACAGGCTTTTGCGGCGTGATGTTAATGACGCCGACAGTTTTTAGATGAGCATTCAGGAAGCGACGGTCAGGGTCGCCAGGACCCTCTCGGTCGTGGCCGAAGAGGGCAGGGCTACGAGCCAGACTTCCGATTCGGTGGTCTTCACCCAAGCCATCGTGCCCAAGCCCTTTTTACCGTCGTCCAGGAGGAACTGGTAGTGCCAGGACAGCGCGGCGCCAGCCAGACGGAAGGCCTCTACCGACACCACACGGTAATGCCCCCCGAGGAACGTCCCCACGATCTGGGGCAGGGCGGCGCGGGGCGAGGGGGGTACGTCGGCCTCGGTCACGGACTCGCCCGCACCGCCGCTTGTTCCTGCGTAGTACACGTCCCCGGCGGCGTCGCTCATGAACTGCTGGAGCGACCAGCTATGGGGCACAGAGAAGCTGGCGTACACGCCGGCTACAGACTGCCAACCCCGGGGGACGGGGGGGGCTACGGTCGGGTAGTTGCCGTTCAGCCCGATGGCGGCCCAGAGCACGACCCCGATGCAGATCGGTGTCAATGTGAGCAACGCCAGCCATGCCAGCAAGCGGCGCCGGTCCCGCTTGGTGGGAGGGTCGACGCGGGGGTCGTGGCGGGGAGGCGGAGCCGCGCCAGGACTCGCCTGAGGCGGCGGCGCGGTCTGGCGGCTTTCAGTCGCAGCCCTCACGGGACAGACCTTACCGCGCCGGAGGAGCGGTCCGAGGTGCCGGGGCCCCGGTCGGTGGGAAGATCGTTGAGCTTATGAGACAGGCCGCTTTCGTCATCAACCCGGTCCGGGCCCGCCATGTCGAGCTGCTCAAGGCCCGGTGCCGGCAGGCTGCGGCACGCCATGGGTGGGAAGCACTGTTCATGGGGACCGAGGCCGGCGAGACCGGTCCGGAGCTGAGCAGCCATCTGGAGGTTTATGCCGGCCAGCCAGGCGACAAGCTGGTGTTCGCCGTCGGGGGCGACGGCACCGTCAGGGCCTGTGCCCATGTCCTGGCCGGTAGCGACATCGCCCTGGCCATCGTCCCGCGCGGGACCGCGAACTTGTTCGCCCGGGCCCTCGGAGTGCCATCTGACCTGGCCGGGGCGTTGTTCACTGGCTTTTGTGGCCTGGACTTGGACGTAGATGTGCCTGACGCCGACGGTCAGACGTTCGTGGCGATGGCCGGGTTGGGCATCGACGCGGCCGTGGTCGAAGGCACACCGAAGCTCTTGAAGGACTACCTCGGCTGGCTCGCCTACGCGCTGGCCGCGGTACCGCACCTCGCCGGCCCGGTCCACAAGATCACCGTTGAGGTCGACGGCGCCGCACCCGTGGTGCGCGACACTCATTGTGTCGTGGTTGGCAACGTCGGTTTGTTGCCCGGCGGTTTCAACCTCCTCAAGGGTGCCCGCGTCGACGACGGCCTCCTCGACGTGGGAGTTTTGTCCCCCCACGGCGTCGTTGGTTGGATTGTCCTCGCCCGGCGTACCGTGGGTGGTCGTCACCGTACCGGGCCGGAACTGGAGCACTTCCAAGGATCCCGTATAGAACTGAGCTCGACCACCGAACTGTGCCGCCAGCTCGACGGTGATGTCATTGCGCCCGGACGCTCGCTTTCGGTCCGCCTTCGCGCCAGAGCTCTGCGGGTGCGTGTCCCCGAGCGTCATAGGATCGGCGAGTGAGCGTGCAAAGGTTTGGGGCGGCGCTGGCCATCGCTTGTCTATCGGCCGCCTGTCTATCGGGGGCCTGTCTGGTGGGCGGTCCCTGGGCCGTCACCGCCCAAGCCGCGCCGACCACGAGCACGTCGGCGTCGACGTTGCCTACGTCCACACCCACGACGACGTCGGGCCTCTCGCCTGCGCAGTTGCTCGCCTCAGCCATCTCGGCGGTCGCGGGGCAGCGGGCGCTCGATTGGAGGCAAACCATGACCCAGGGGGTGGACTCCTACACCCAGGTCACTCAGGCCGGGCGGCTCGACGGTACGAGCTCGATCACGGTGCACGCCGGCAAGATCACCCTCAACTTGGACTGGGCCTTGATCGGCAAGACGGTTTATTTCAAGGGCAACATCAACGCCCTCAGCGGGTCACTCGGCTTTACAACGGCGGCAGCGAAACAGGAGGCCGGGAAGTGGATCTCGGCCGCCGCCGGCGCCGGT
>CAYZVQ010000193.1:4569-9408 GCA_964481925.1 uncultured Acidimicrobiaceae bacterium | reverse complement strand
TCTATACCGAAGCCGCCAATATCGACCAGCCCTGGCCCTTCGACGTGATCCCGCGGGTGATATCCACCCAGGAGTGGGAGCGGATCTCGCGGGGGCTCGTCCAACGCTTGACGGCCCTCAATCTCTTCATCGCCGACCTTTACGGGCCGGCCCGGGTGGTGGCCGACGGCGTGTTCCCGGCCGAGCTCCTGGCCTCGTCGGTCAACTACCGGCCCCAGTGCCAGGGCGCCCGGCCGCCCCTGGGCGTTTGGGCCCACATCTGCGGCTCCGACCTCGTGCGCGACGTGGACGGCACCATGTACGTGCTCGAGGACAACCTGCGCGTGCCGTCCGGCGTCTCGTACATGCTCGAGAACCGCCAGGTCACCAAGCGGGTGTTCGCCGACCTGTTCCGAGATCTCGACATCCAGCCGGTGGACGACTACCCAAACAAACTGGCCAGCATGTTGGCCAGCCTGTCGCCCCGCCCGGGCGAGACGCCCGTTATCGCCGTGCTCACACCGGCGGTCTTCAACTCCGCTTACTTCGAGCACTCGTTCCTGGCCCAGCAGATGGGCGCCCACCTCGTGGAGGGCAAGGACCTCGTCGTCGACGACGACTGCGTGTACCTGCGCACCATCGGTGGGCTCGTCCGCGTCGACGTGATCTACCGCCGGGTCGACGACTTGTTCCTCGACCCCGAGGTGTTCAGGCGTGACTCCACCCTCGGCGTCCCCGGGCTCATGCGGGCGTGGCGGGCGGGGAAGGTGGGCATCGCCAATGCGCCGGGAGCCGGGGTGGCCGACGACAAGGTGGTCTACGCGTACGTGCCCGCCCTGATCCGCTACTACCTGGACGAGGAACCCCTCATCCCCAACGTCCCGACCTGGCTCTGCCACCGCGATGACGACCGCCGCCACGTGCTCTCGCACCTGGACGAGATGGTGGTGAAGCCGGCCAACGAGTCGGGTGGGTACGGCGTCTTCATCGGTTCGAGGGCGACCCAGGCCGACAAGGACGAGGTCCGCCGGCGGGTGGAAGCCAGCCCTCGTGACTACATCGGCCAGCCCATCGTGCGGCTTTCCACCGCCCCGACCCTCTGCGCCGGCCGGGTCGTGCCCCGCCACCTCGACCTGCGCCCGTTCGTCCTCGTCGGCCAGGTCCCTTACGTGACCCGGGGCGGCCTCACCCGGGTGGCGCTGAAGGAGGGCTCGCTGGTGGTCAACAGCTCACAAGGTGGGGGCAGCAAGGACACGTGGGTCATCGACCCTACCGTCGTGCCCGCGCCGGGCCAATCCGGTCAGAGCCAGGCCCAGTCCGGTCACAGCCAGGGCCAGTCCGGTCACAGCCAGGGCCAGTCGTGAACCAGGAGGGTGCGATGTTGCTGTCGAGGGTGGCCGAGTCTGTGTACTGGGCCGGGCGCTACATCGAGCGGGCCGAGTCCACCGCCCGGCTGGTCCACGTCCACACCGAGCTCTTCCTGGACCTGCCCAAGGCCGCCGGCGTGGGCTGGGCGCCGCTTTTGGCGGTGACCGGTAGCGGTGACGATTTCCACCACCGCCATACCCGGACCAACGAGGAGAAGGTGGTCGACTTCCTGGCGGCCAGCACCGAGCACCAGGGTTCGGTCGTCGCCTGCATCGCCCAGGCCCACGCCAACCTCCGGGTGACCCAGGCGGTCGTGCCCAGCGAGGCCTGGGGGGTGCTCAACCAGCTCCACCTATGGGCGACCAAGACGCGCCACGAGGCCGTCGACCGCCGTACCCGGCTGGCCTGGACGGCCATGCTGATCGGCCAGTGCCAGTTGTTCTCGGGTGTGCTCGAGGGCACCATGAGCCACGACGACACGTACGCGTTCCTCCAGATCGGGCGCGGCCTGGAGAGGGCGGACATGACGACGCGGGTCCTCGACGTCCAGGCCGGTACCCTGCTCGCCCAGCGAGACGTCTCCAGCCCTTACGCCGACCTGATGTGGATGGGGGTGCTGCGCTCGCTCAGCGCCCAACAGATGTACCGCCGTATAGCGGGGCCGATGGTGTCGGGGCTGTCGGCGCTGCAGTTCCTGCTCCGGGACGCGCAGTTCCCCCGCTCGGTCGAGCGCTGTTTGATCGAGGTGTCACGAGCGCTGCTGGAGCTGTGCCGGAACAACGACCCGATGGCCGGCTGCGCCGAGCTGCAGCAACTTCTGGAGGAGACCGACATCGCCTCGTTGGCGGCGGGCAGGTCTTCGGCGGCGCGCCTGCACGAGTACGCCGACCGCCTGCAGCAGGGGCTGGGCAAACTGCACCAACTTCTGGTGATGACCTACTTCCAGATGGAGCCGTCGCCCTCAGCCGTGCTCCTGCCGGCGTGAGCATCCGGGTCGCGCTCGAACATCAGACGTCGTACCAGTTTGACCGGGCGGTGAGGCTTTCGCCCCACATCGTGCGCCTGCGGCCCGCGCCCCATTGCCGTACCCCCATCCTGTCCTACTCGCTGAAGGTCACCCCGGCCGACCATTTCATCAACTGGCAGCAGGACCCTTTCGGCAACCACGTGGCCCGGCTGGTGTTCCCCCAGCCGGCCCGGCGCTTGACGGTGACGGTCGACATAGTGGCGGACCTGGCCATCGTCAACCCGTTCGACTTCTTCGTGGAGGACAGCGCCGCTCGCTACCCTTTCGCCTACGACCCGGCGTTGGCCCGGGAGCTGGCCGCCTATTTCTCCCTCGACGAGCCCAGCCCCGTGCTCGACGGGTGGCTGGCGGACCGGTCCGCGGCACCCGACTGGCCCGGCCCCGGCGGCCAGGCCATAGTCGATTTCCTCGTCACCCTCAACCAGCTCGTCTCCCGCTCGGTCGCCTACACCACCCGGATGGAGCCGGGCGTGCAGACCCCCGACAAGACTCTCGGCCAAGCGCTCGGGTCGTGCCGGGACAGTGCCTGGTTGCTGGTCCAGGTCCTGCGCCGCCTGGGCTTCGCCGCCCGGTTCGTGTCCGGGTACCTGGTGCAGTTGCGGGCCGATGAGGCCCCCCTGGACGGGCCGGCGGGACCGGCGGCCGATTTCACCGACCTCCACGCCTGGGCCGAGGCCTACCTCCCGGGGGCGGGGTGGGTCGGCCTCGACCCCACCTCGGGCCTCCTGGCCGGTGAGGGCCACATCCCCCTCGTGTGCACGCCCCACCCGTCGACGGCGGCGCCGATATCAGGGGCCACGGACCCGTGCGAGGTCACCCTCGAGCACTCCAACACCGTGCACCGCCTGGCCGGCCCGCCCCGGGTCACCCTGCCCTACTCGGAGGAGCAGTGGCGGCGCATCGACGCTTTGGGCCATGCCGTCGACCAGGAACTGGTCGCCGGCGACGTCCGCCTCACCTTCGGCGGGGAGCCGACCTTCGTGGCTACCGATGACATGGAGTCCGAGCAATGGACCACGGCGCCTGACGGCGCCGAAAAAAGGGCCCGGGCCGAGGCTCTCGCCTGGCGCCTGCAGCAACGGTTCGCGCCCGGCGGCCTGGTCCATTTCGGGCAAGGTAAGTGGTACCCGGGCGAACCTCTGCCCCGGTGGCAGATCGCCCTGCTCTGGCGGGCCGACGGTGTACCGCTCTGGGACGACCCCTCCCTGCTGGCGAGGGCTGTCCTGGCCGGCCCGGGGGCGGCCGCCGACAGCCCCGATGGGCCTCCTGGTCCCGCTGCCGGCGGTGGGGCGGCCCCCGGGCACGGTGGCGCAGACGCCGGCGCCCTGGCGGCCGCCATCGCCGTCTCCCTCGGCCTCCCGGAGGGGTGTTGTACCCCGGCCTACGAGGACCCCCTGTACCGTCTCATGGTCGAGGCCGGCCTGCCCGGAGGGGAGCCCCCCGCCACCGATGTCCCGCCCTCGGCCCCCGCCCTCGCCTCGAGCGACGCCCGGCTGGCCGCCGTGGCCGCCCTCGACCAGGCCGGCCGGGGCGCCCCCGTCGGTTGGGCCCTGCCCCTGCACCCGGTGCACGACGCCGGGCCAGGCGCCGTCCCCGGTCACGAGCACACCTGGGCTACCACTCGCTGGACATTGCGCCGCGGTTACCTCGCCCTCGTCCCCGGCGACTCGCCCATGGGTTTCCGCCTGCCCCTCGACTCGCTCACGTGGCGGCCGCCCCCGCCCGAGGAGCCAGAGGCCTCGCTGTTCGAGGCGCGACCGCCCTTGGGCGGCCGCCAGCCCCGGCGGCGCCGCCGGGCCAAAGAGGTCAGGCCCGAGGAGCTGCCTCGGGGCACCCTGTGCGTCGAGGCCAGGAGGGGCCGGCTGTTCGTCTTCCTGCCCCCGCTGACCTGCCTCGAGCATTTTGTCGACCTGGTCGGAGTGGTGGAGGACGCCGCCGCCGGCCTGGGGCTGGCGGTGGTGCTCGAGGGCTACCTCCCGCCGGCCGGTCCCCGCCTGGTCCGGCTCCTGGTCACCCCGGACCCCGGGGTGATCGAGGTCAACGTCCACCCGGCCTCGACGTGGCCCGAGTTGGTGGACATCACCACCGGTGTCCACGCCGACGCCCGGGCCACCCGCCTGGGGACCGAGACGTTCCAGCTCGACGGCGCCCACGCCGGTACCGGCGGCGGCAACCATCTGACCCTGGGCGGGCCGACGCCGGCCGACAGCCCATTGCTGCGCCGGCCCGACCTGCTGCGCAGCATCATCACTTACTGGCAGCACCACCCGTCGCTCTCGTACGTCTTCTCCGGCCGCTTCATCGGCCCGACCAGCCAGGCTCCGCGTGTCGACGAGGCCCGCCACGAGAGCCTCTACGAGCTCGAGATCGCCTTCGGCGAACTGGAACGCCTGACCGGCACCGGCGCTGGGGGCACCGGCGCTGGGGGCACCGGCACTGGGGGCACCGGCACTGGGGGCACCGGC
>CAYZVQ010000193.1:2364-4469 GCA_964481925.1 uncultured Acidimicrobiaceae bacterium | reverse complement strand
CTGGGGGCACCGGCACTGGGGGCACCGGCACTGGGGGCACCGGCGCTCGGGGTGGCGGGGCCCCGCCGTGGCTGGTGGACCGGTTGTTCCGCAACCTCCTGGTCGACATAACCGGCAGCACCCACCGGGCCGAGCTGTGCATGGACAAGCTGTTCAGCCCGGGCTCGGAGCGGGGCCGGCTCGGGCTGCTCGAACTGCGGGGCTTCGAGATGCCGCCGCACCCCCGTATGGCTCTCGTCCAGGCCCTGTTGGTGCGGGCCCTGGTCGCCCGCTTCTGGGCCCAGCCCTATTCCGGGCCCCTGGTGCGCTGGGGCACCGAACTGCACGACCGCTTCTTATTGCCGTGGTACGCGACTGCCGATATGGCTCTGGTGGTCGATGACCTGGTCCGGCACGGTTTCGCCTTCGAGCACGCCTGGCTGGCCCCGTTCCTCGAGTTCCGCTTCCCCCTCATCGGCGCCGTCGAGGTGGCGGGGACCACCATCGAACTGCGTGCCGCCATCGAGCCGTGGTCGGTGCTGGGTGAGGAGGTGGCCTCGACGGGCAGCGCCCGCTTCGTCGATTCGTCCCTGGAACGGCTCCAGGTCAGGGTGGACGGCTTCACCGCTGACCGCCACGTCCTGACCTGTAACGGCGCCGCCGTCCCGCTGCGCTCCACGGGCACGCCGGGGGCCTTGGTGGCCGGGGTGCGCTACCGGGCGTGGAAGCCGCCTTCGGCTCTGCACCCCACCATCGACGTGCACACCCCCTTGGTCTTCGACCTCGTCGACCGGTGGGACCAGCGCTCGCTCGGCGGTTGCACCTATTACGTGAGCCACCCCGGGGGCCGGGCCTATGACCGTTTCCCGGTCAACGCCAACGAGGCCGAGGCCCGGCGGGCCAGCCGCTTCTCCGGCGCCGGGCACACGCCCGGGCTCGTCGACGTCGCCTCCCTGCTCGCCACCATGTCCGGGGCCGCGGATGGCGGCGCCCAGAGCCTGGACTACCCGAGGACCCTGGACCTGAGGCGCCCCCCGGGCGTTCGCGGGTACCCTGTCCTCCCGACGAGCTGACGCTCCCGCCGGACGCAAGACACCTCATGACGATCGCCCCTCCGCCCGACCTCCTCGCCTCGTACCGTCAGGTGCCGGGGGCCTACGACGAGATGCTCACCGCGGACGGCCGCGTCCGCGACCACTGGGCCCACGTCGGCCAGGTCATGGGCCGCCTCGGCCTCGACGAGCTGCTGTACCGCCAGGCCGAGGCCCGCCGCTTGCTCGACGACGACGGCGTGACCTACAACGTCTACCGGCCCGACGCTGCCACCGACGCCCCGGAGCCGTCTGCTGATCCCTGGTCCCTCGACCCCATCCCCGTGCTGCTGGCCAGCGACGAGTGGGCCGGCGTCGAGTTCGGCGTGGTGCAGCGGGCCGAGCTGTTGAACCTGGTCCTCACCGATCTGTACGGTCCCCGCCAGCTGCTGCGCCGGGGGCTGCTCCCGGCCGCCGTGGTCCTGGGCCACAACGGCTTCCTGCGGCCATGCGACCAGATCCGCGTCCCGGGCAACCAGCAGCTGTTCACGATCGCCGTGGACCTCGCCCGCGACTCGAGGGGTGGCTGCACGGTGCTGGCCGACTACACCCAGGCGCCTTCGGGCGCAGGGTACGCGCTGGAGAACCGGGTCGTCGTCTCCCGGGTGTTCCCGAGCCTCTACCGCGATTCCCAGGTCCACCGGCTGGCCCCCTTCTTCCGTGCCCTGCGGGCCTCCCTGCAGGCGGTGGCCCCGCCCGATGCCGAGGATCCCCGCATCGTGCTGCTCAGCCCCGGGCCGCTGAGCGAGACCGCCTTCGAGCACGCCTACCTGGCCTCCCACCTCGGCTACCCGCTGGTGGAGGGCGCAGACCTGGTGGTGCGCGACGGCCACGTCTGGATGCGGTCCCTGCGCCGCCTCGAGCGTGTCGACGTGATCCTGCGCCGGACCGACGCCTGGTTCTGCGACCCGCTCGAGCTCCGGGCCGACTCCAAGCTCGGGGTGCCGGGCCTGGTCGAGGCTGCTCGCCTCGGCGGTGTGTCCATTGTCAACACGCTCGGCAGCGGGGTCCTCGAGAACCCCGGCCTGCTGGCCT
>CAYZVQ010000193.1:0-2264 GCA_964481925.1 uncultured Acidimicrobiaceae bacterium | reverse complement strand
CGTATCTCCAACCAGGCCGGCGCCATCAGCAAGGACACGTGGGTGCTGGCGTCCGAGCCGGAGAAGCTGTCGGGGTTCTGGCTGGTGCCCGGGCCCCGGGTCGAGGCCATCGACCCCGAGGCTTCGATGTCGTCCCGGGCGGCCGAGAACCTGTTCTGGATGGGCCGCTACGCCGAACGGGCCGACGCCATGGCCCGCCTGGTGCGCGCCGTGCACGACCGGCGCAACGATTTCCAGCACGCCGCCAACCCCGCCGGTACAGAATGCCTGCAGGTGCTGCTGAGCGCCCTCACCCAGGTGAGCGCCACGTACCCGGGCTTCGTCGGCGAGGGTGCCGCGGCCCGCCTCGCCGCTCCCGGCGCCGAGCTGTTTGCCCTCGTGGTCGACGACAAGCGGGCCGGCACCCTGGCCCATGCCGTACGGCACCTGATGGGGGCGGCCCAGGCCGTTCGCGACCAGCTGGGCAGTGACACCTGGATGGCGGTGGGCACCCTCGAGCGCGAGATCGAGGAGCTGCGCACGTCCGACCCGGACCACCTCATGGTCGTGCAGCACACCCTGGGCCGGATCGTGCAGGGCCTGCTCGCCCTGTCGGGGCTGTTCGGCGAGGGCATGGAGCGTGACCCGGGTTGGCGGTTCATGGACGCCGGCCGCCGCCTCGAGCGTGGTCAGCAGCTCGTCGGCCTGTTGCTGGCGACCGTCAACGTCGAGCGCAGCACGGCCACTGACAGCCTGCTCCTCGAATCGGTGCTCATCGCCGCCGAGAGCATCATCACCTACCGCCGCCGGTACCGCTCGCAAGCCCAGCTCGAGACGCTCCTCGACCTCCTCCTGGTCGACCCCGACAACCCCCGCTCGCTCGCCAGCCAGCTCGACCAGCTGGCCGTCGACGTGCGCCTCCTGCCCCGGCCCGATAACGGGCCCCGCCTGAGCGAGCCCGAGAGACTGGTGCTCGAGGCCTCAACGGCGCTACAGCTGGCCGACACGGCCGTGCTCGCCCGGTCGGGGGCCAATGGCGCCCGCCCCGAGCTGGAAGAAGCTCTGCGCCGTGTCCAGGAGCTGCTCTACCGCACCGCGGTCGTCATCGACCGCGACCACTTCCTGCGCCTCCTGCCGCAGCGTTCGTTGCTCGACCCCTGAGCTACCGATTGTGAGCTACCGACTGTGACCAATTGACTGTGACCTATTGACTGTGACCTATTGACTGTGAGCGATTGACTGTGAGCGATTGACTGTGACCTACCGATTGTGACCAATTGACTGTGACCTACCGGGTCGCGCACCGCACGGAGTACCTCTACGACTCGGAGGTGTCGGCGAGCTATGGCGAGCTGTACCTGCTGCCCCGTGACGTCCCCGGCCAGGTGTGCCGGTCCACCGAAGTAGTTATCGAGCCGGAGCCTCACGGTTTTCGGCCCCGTACCGACTTCTTTGGGAACCGCGTCGCCCATTTCGCCGTTCTCGAGCCGCACACCCGGCTCATGGTCAGCGCCGTGAGCACCGTCGACGTAGAGAGGCCGGTCTCGGTCCCCCTGGCCGTCGACCAACCGTGGGACATGGTACGCGACCGTCTTCGCCTCGACCCGTCCGTCGACGCTTTCGACGCCCGCGGCTTCCTCTTGAGCTCGCCCAAGGTCGCGGTGTCCCCGCCGGTCTGTGCTTACGCCGCACCCTCGTTCCCGGCCGGCCGCCCGCTGGTCGAGGCGGTCGGGGAGCTCACGTCGCGTATCCACGGCGACTTTGCCTACAAACCCGGGGCGACGTCGGTGCGCACCACCCTGAGCGAACTGCTCGAGGGCCGCAAAGGGGTGTGCCAGGATTTCGCCCACTTGGCCATCGGCTGCCTGCGTGCGCTCGGGCTCGCCGGTCGCTACGTCAGCGGCTACCTCGATACGGCGCCCCCGCCGGGCCGGGCCCGGGTCGTCGGGGCCGACGTGTCCCACGCCTGGCCGTCGGTGTTCGTGCCCGACGCCGGATGGGTAGATTTCGACCCGACCAACGACTGTTTCGTGTCGGACCGCTACATAACCAATGCCTACGGGCGCGATTACGGTGACGTTTCGCCGCTAAAAGGGGTTATTTACACCGAGAGCAAGCGCCATGAGCTGCATGTCTCGGTCGACGTCGCCCCCCTCGAAAGGTTGAACTGATGCTGACCAAGGTGGGTGGCGCGTGCTGGTAAGAGTGGGCTGCGAGTTCGACTATGTGGCGATCGGTCCCACGCCGACGGTCTGGCAGGTGAGACCGCGCGCCGAGCCGGCCCA
>CAYZVQ010000192.1:0-9432 GCA_964481925.1 uncultured Acidimicrobiaceae bacterium | reverse complement strand
AGCTCGGCAACCTGAGCATCCGTATCGGGCTGGGGTGGGCGAAGTCGCACGCGTTCGTCACCGGTCAGTGCCCGGTGATGCGCTACCACCGCCAGCTCATGATGGCCATCCTGCACGACAAGGTGCAGATCGCCAAAGCGGTCAACGTCGAGGTGATCCCCCTCGACGACGCGGCGCGGGGGTACCGGGACTTCGACAAAGGGGCGGCGAAGAAGTTCGTCCTCGACCCTCATGGCCTCATAGGCGTTGCCAGCTGAGGGTTTATCCGCCGTACCGCTCGGTAACCTCGGTCGCCATCCGCGCCCATTCCCATAATCGTTGAGGTTGATAGCGGACCGTGCTGATGTCCTTCATGATCACCTCGACCACGCACCCGTGAGCTTTGGCCTTACTAAGGACGTTCTCCAGCTCATGCTCGGCCTTGTCCAGGTGCCACGTGTCCTCCGCCAGCACGGCGGGGTTGGGCTTGTAGGAAAAGACGTACCGGTTGCCCACGTTGGCCACGGCCTCGTCAGGGTTGATGAAGGGGCTCATCGATACTTTGCGTAGGTTCGGGATCTTTTCCATGATTGCCATCTTGCGGTGCAGCACATCACAGCAGCCGTAATAGTTGAGGCCGAAGCGGTTCATCCAACGCAGTTCGTACTGCAATGAGAACTCCCAGTGCATCCGGGGCGAAACGTCGGAAAAAATCTGGGCCGCGCCGCTACCCCAGAGGTCCTTGGCCCGGATGTGGACGGGGTCGTAGCCCGGCGGCGGCAACTCATCTGTGTACCCCAGGCCCCCCGAACCGGTCTGGTGCGGCCCGTTGTTGAGCGTCAGCAAGTCTTGTTGCTCGAACTGGTCAAGCATGCTCGTGTAGGCGTTGACGAGTTTGTCGAGCGCTTTATGGACGAGCTCGGGGCGGTCGTAGAGATCGACCAGAGCCTCCTGGACCCCCCACCACCTGATGAGCTCGTCCCAGGGCGCGAACCAGAACAGGAGCCCGTTGGCGCCGAGCTTCCTGACCTCGATGGCCCCGTCCATGATCTCCCGCAACTGCTGGTACTGCCCTTCGGACCTGGCATTGTCGTGCGTCACGACCGGGACCTTGATCTTTTCGAGGTCGTCCTCGTCTCGGATCTGGATGTTGAAGTGACGGGACACGACCGAGTTTGCTTCGTCAGTCAGGGCCAGGTCGACGTTCTCGGTGATGCCGAACGCCGTATTGCCGACGGCTAATGGGGAGTAAACCGCCGGCTCTATGACCATGTCGACAGGCATGTGCTCCCACTGATATATGAGTTTGCGCATCTCCCATTCGTGAAAGCGGCTCCATTCTCCTGTCGTACGGAGCTTGAGTTCTCCGTCGACGTCCATCTCGTGCCAAGGGATCTGGTCCGTCCAGATGTTTATCATGGGCTTAAACTGTCTCAACCCGTTTATAGCCCGCCATCCGGCTATCTTCTCAGACTGGACCGGCAGCGCCGCAATTGCCGCCAAGCGTTCGCCCAGGACGCGCAGGACCTTCTTGTCAGGCTCGGTGAGCTCTGTGCCGGACAGTGTTAGTGCCGTCTTCTGGGCCGGATCTACCAACCAGTCATTTTGCACCCGGCCTCGCCCCCGCCCATTGCCCCGCACCTCTCCATCGTGGAGTTCGTTCTCTCGATGTCAGTCTCATAAGGGCTCCTTCCCGTCTGAGCATATCTCCTCGGTGCGGCGGAGAACCCACGGGTATAGACTGCGCCCGACCGGCTCCACCACGAGGTAGATGGTGTTCCCACGTGATAGTCGGAAGGAGTTCCAATGTCTATGACGTCGAGGGAGCGCATGCTCACCGCGCTCGCGAACGGCTGTCCGGACCGCCTACCCTGCCAGGTCCACGGGTGGATGGACTATTACCTCAACCACAACCTGGGTGGTATGGACTGGTGGCAGGCCTCCGATCGCTTCGGTCTCGACTTCGCCATTTACGTTGAGCCCGAGTACGAGTATGCGGACGCCGACCGCGACAACTGGCGTGTCGAGCACCAGGACCTAGGGGCCGACGGCGCCGGGAACGCCCGGTGGGCAGACACGATAACGACACCCAAAGGGGAGTTACACCAAGCCGGTGCCATCAACGAGTTCACGCCCTGGACGACTGAGGTCATGGTGAAGACCCAGCGCGATTTCGAGCTGTGGGACGAGTTTTGCCCGGTCCCCGTTGCTGTCGACCTGGCCCCCGTGCGCGCCGCCAAGGCTCGGCTCGGTGACAGGGGCGTCATCCGTTCCCACCCCTTCGGTCCCGGTACCCCGTTGAGCCCTGGGCAGGGCAGCCCCTGGCAGAGCTTTTGCACCATGGTGGACACAGAAAAGGCCATCTACCTGACCTACGACGAGCCTGAGTTCGTCCATCACGCCCTGGAAAGGATCCTGCAAAAAACGTTGCAGGTCATGAGCATGTGGGAGGGTACGCCGGCCGACATGATCGAGATCGGCGGCGGGGCCGCGTCCAGCACCGTCATCAGTCCCAAGATGTTCCGCGAGTACTGCCTTCCCTACGACCAGCGCCAGGTGCGCCTCATGCACGATCTCGGCCTGAAGGTCGTCTACCACCTCTGCGGCGGTGTCATGCCCATGCTCGACCTTGTGGCCGAGACCGGGTCCGATGGGCTGGAGACCATGACGCCGCCGACCATGGGGGGCGACTGCGACCTCCGGGAAGCCTCTCGCCGGGCCGGTGAAAAACTGTTCTTTATCGGGGGTTTCGACCAGAACGCCGGGTTCGAGAGAGGGACCCCTGAGATTGCCCGCCAGCAGGTCTTCGACTGTTTCGAAGCGACCAAAGACCATGCCGGTTACATCGTCTGTCCCTCGGACCACTTCTTCTTCGGTGATCCCCAATGCCTGCACGCGTTCGTCGACGCTGCTCGCGAATGCGTTTACGCGTAGTCAGGTACCTATAGGGGCACAGGGCCCCGTCCTGCGCCTGCGTTCAGGCTGCGGCCAGCACTTCCTTCACCATACGCACAGCGCCAGACGCGTCTTCGGCGTAGCCGTCCGCCCCGATCTCGTCCGCATAGCTTTTGGTGATGGGCGCTCCGCCGACGACGATGCGGACCTGGTCACGCAGGCCGGCCGCCTCGATGGCCGCGATCGTGGACCGCATGTTGGTCATCGTGGTGGTGAGCAGCGCTGACATCGCCACCACGTTGGCGCCGTCGCGGATGGCCTCAATGAACTTGGTGGCCGGGACGTCGACGCCGAGGTCAACGATCTCGTAACCGGAGCCCTCGAGCATCATCGCCACCAGGTTTTTGCCGATGTCGTGCAGGTCCCCCTCAGTGGTGCCGATCGCTACCTTCCCGCTGGAGGCTACCCCCTGCTCGACCAGGTAGGGTTTGAGCACAGCCAGCGCGGCGCTCATGGCGCGGGCCGCCACCAGCATCTCGGGCACGAACACCTCTCCGTCCTCATACAGCTTGCCCACCTGTGCCATGCCTGCGATCAGTCCTTCGCGCAGTACCGTCCCGGCGTCCGTGCCTGCGGCCAATGCTTCTGTCACTTTGGCGACAGCGACTTTGGCCTGGCCGTCTACTACCGCCTCGCGCAGCTCATCCAGTGTGGCCATCTCTTTCCCACTCCGTTCTCCCTGTATGCAGGGGCCAATGGTTCCGACGAACTTTGAACATCGAGGCCCTCAGACGGCCCTGTCAGAAGAAAGGACGGCCGGGCCGGCCGGTTCGGCCTGGTCCTCGGCCTGGTCCTCGGCCTGGTCCTCGGGCAGCTCGAGGGCAACTACCAAGCGTCCGCCGCGCACGCGCACAGGATAAGTACCCAGGGACTTGACCGCCGGCCGGCGGACGGCCTGTCCAGTCCTGACGTCGAAGCGCCCGTTGTGCTTGGGGCACTCTATGACGCAGTTGTCAAGGTACCCGTCCGCCAACGACGTCCTCCCATGGGTGCACAGGCCGTCGAAGAAGGCGTACGAGCCGTCGAGCATCTGGCACAGCACGTACTGCCGTTGGCCGACTTCTACAGGGGTGAGACGGCCGGGGGCCACCATCTCGACGGGACCGAGTTCGATCTCCCCGAGCCCCGCCTCCACTTTGACCGCACGGGCGGCCCGGTCGGCGCCCGTTTCCAGCGGTGGCGCCCAGCCCCGTTCGATCTCCCAGGCCGTGTCTTTCTGCTGCATCCGCACGGCGTGCAGGAGCTCTCGGTAAGCCGCCAGCACCGACGTCTTCGGCGGGGGCAGGTACGCCTTGATCTCCTCATGCAGCGCCGGCAGGTTGTAGTAGGGGACCGACGGGAACATGTGGTGCTCGACGTGATAGTTCATGTTCAAGTAAAGGAAACGGAACACCGGGTTCATGTACACGGTCCGGGTGCTCATGCGGTGGTCGAGCACGTCCTCACGCAGGCCGGCGTGCTGGGTGACGGCACAGAACCACATGAACCAGGCGCCATAAAATGACGGCAGGCCGACGAACAGCAGCGGCCCGATCGTGCCGAGGGCGATAGCGGCAGCGATGGCGCCCACGAGCAAGAGGACGAAGACCCTGGCTTCCCACACGACCCGGCGCAGACGGTCGGAGGGGACGATGATACGGGTGTAGGTCTCGCAGTGGCCGGCGGCGTGTTGGAGGATCTTCCACAGCATCTTGGGGCCGTTCACCAGGTTGAAGTAGCCGAGAGCGATGTAGGTGAACGATGTCGGGCGCTTGATCGTCACCTCCGGGTCAAGGCCGACGATCGAGGTGTTGGAGTGGTGACGGACGTGCTGCCAGCGCCACAGCGTCGGCTCGCGGAGCATCATGAACGCGGCGACGCTGTACAAAACGTCATTGGCTCGGGACGTGCGGAACACGGTGCCGTGCCCGCTCTCGTGCCAACGTGAGTCGGCCGAACTTCCCCACAGCGTGCCGAAGGCGGCGAAGGCGGGGATGGCCCACCAGGTGCCGAGGCTTAGGAAGGCGAGCGTCCCGAACCCGAGGATAAGCACGGCCCACAAAATGGCGTCGAATGTCGGACGACCGTTGCGCCGGGTCATGAGGACCTTGAGCCGCTGGGGGTCGATAGGGACCTGGTACCAGTCGGCGTTTTCGAAGCCGGCGGCAATCGCGGCTTTGGCGTCAGGTCCGGTGAGGCTGTAGTCGCGCCTGACAACCCGGCTCTCGGTCTGGCTTCGCAGTTTGCTCATCGCTCCCTCCACCTGCTTTAGGTCCCTTGCTCCCAAATTACGGCCTCACCCGGG
This sequence comes from uncultured Acidimicrobiaceae bacterium, assembly GCA_964481925.1. Classification (GTDB taxonomy): domain Bacteria; phylum Actinomycetota; class Acidimicrobiia; order Acidimicrobiales; family Palsa-688; genus Fen-671. Next base: position 4,214 of record CAYZVQ010000192.1, on the reverse strand, counting down.
CCTAGACGTCTGTTCACTTCCGCACGAGCGCCGCGCCCGTGATCCACATGACGATGTCTTCTACGTTCGTCTCGCCCCGACGCAGGTCGGCCACCATATGGCCTCGCAGGAGCACCAGGATGCGGTCACAAAGTTGGTGCACCTGGGGCATGTTGTGGCTGACCAGCAGGACGCCGACCCCGTGGCGGGCCACCTCGCCGACGAGCTTGCCGATCTTTTCCGCCTCCATGACGGCGAGGGCGGCGGTGGGCTCGTCCAACAGCAGGACCCGGGAGCCCCATCTCACGGCCCGGGCTACCGCCACCGCCTGGCGCTGGCCACCGGAGAGCAGGCCACAGCGGGCAGAGACGTTGTTGATCTCTATGGCCAAAGACGCGAGCGTCGTCCTCGCGTCCTTCGTCATGCGGGGACGGTCGATTATGTGGGCGCGCTTCAAGAAGCCCTCACGGCGGTACTCGCGCCCCAGGAAAATGTTCTCCGTCACGGACAGCTCGGTAGCCAGGGCCAGATCCTGGTAAACGACCTCGATCCCACGCTCGCGGGAGTCCTTGGGGGAGTGAAAGACGACCGGGTCCCCATCTATTACCAGGTGGCCCGACGTAGGCTGCAGGGCGCCGCACAGGATCTTCAACAGTGTCGACTTCCCGGCGCCGTTGTCACCCACGAGGCCGACCACCTCGCCCGGGTTGATCTCGATGTTCACGTCGTTGAGGGCGACGACGCTGCCGAACATCCGGGAGATGCCCTTGGCCTGCAGTACGGGCCCGGGCGCGCCGGGCACCGGAGCACTACTACCGACCGGAGCACTAGATCCGTCAGTCATCGATGTGCCTCCCCATAGGTAGTAGAGCCCAGGCCGCAGGACGAACGCCCGGCAACGGCGTCGCCCCCCGGGCGCTCATTGCTCCGCCCTGCGTACGAGCCTGTCGGCGAGAACGGCGAGGATCAGCAGGCACCCGAGGACGGTGTCCTCCAGGTACGTGGAGAACTGCAGCAGCGCGAAGCCGTTCTGCAGGACACCGAGGATCGCTACGGCCACCAACGTGCCGAGCATCCTGCCCCGACCACCCCGCAAGCTGGCACCGCCCAGGATGACGGCGGTCACCACGGCCAGCAGGTACGGGTCACCGACCTGCGGTGCTGATGCCCCGAGCTCGGAGGTGACGATGATACCGGCCAGCCCGGAACTGAGAGCTATGGCGATAAACAGCCCGACGCGCAAGAAGTCGGCCTGGATTCCCGAGCGTACCGCGGAGTCATAGTTGTCTCCCGTGGCGTAAATGTGACGCCCGAGTGGCGTTTGGCGGGCGACGGCTGCGCCTATCACCCACACGCCGAGGAAGATGAAGACCGGCACCGGTATGGTGGCGACGGTACCGCTCCCCAGGACGCCGAAGCCTTGGCCGCCAATGGACACCGTCGTCGTATTGGACAAGGCGTAGGCCAGTCCCAGGAAGATCGAGTAAGTCCCCAGCGTGGTGACCAGGGAGTTGACCTTGAAATAAACCGTAATGATGCCGTTGAGCAGCCCGACGACGCCCGAGAACACAAAGGCGACGCCCGCCGCCAGCCAGACATCGAAACCTGCTCCCACCAAGACCCCGATAAGCACGGAGGTCGCAGCCATCACGCTGCCGACGGATATGTCGATCTCTCCGCCGATGACTAACAGCGTCTCGAATACCGCCATAATTCCGAGCACGCTCACGACGCTGGCCGCCGTAAGGAGGTTCGCCGACGTCAGGAAATATGGCGAGCTCAGCCACATGATGATCATGACGATGGCCAGGACGCCGATAAGGCCCTCGCCTTGGAGCTGTGCTACATAACGGCGACGCCGGGCCAGTCGCCTCTCACGCTCGGCCGCCCGCCTTTCCTCCTCGAGGTCGGTCCCGGTCTTAGCCGCCGTTACGGAGTCGACCAGTTGGTCCGGCGAGCCCTCCGGCTCCGGGGGCGCCAGAGCGTACCTCTCTGTCACTTCGCTTTCCCTCTCCCGCAATCTCCTGCGGTCAGTTATCTGGCCCAAAATCCCTTACGACAACCTGTGACGGCGAGCATGCTCGCCGTCACAGGGCTCCACCTCTCGAAGCTGGGTCGTCGCCCTCGACCTGGACGGTCCTCCTGCTCCGAGCCCGAGCTCGTTACCGAGCCCGAGAAGCCGCTACTTGCAACCCGTTATCGGTGACGCTTTGGTCACTTCTTCGCCGACAACACCGATCAACCCGGGCACGCTCACCCCGTTGATCTGGTCCAGGATAGCGGTAAGGGCATCTTGGCCCCAGACCATGGGCTCGAGGTACCAGGCACCTACATAGTGCGAGTCACTGCATACCTGGCTGAACCCGTAGGAGTCGCCGCCGAAGGAGTTGGCAAGGTAGTTGGTCACATGACGAGTCTGGGCAGCCTTGGCCATGCCTCCCGTGACCTCGTCGTTGACGCCGGTCAGCAGCACCACTGAGCCGCTCGGGACGGCGGAGAGCGCGGACAACGTGTCGTTGTACGCCGTGGTCTCGGTGCCATCGTTCTGCACTTCAATGATGTGGCTGCTCGGCAGGTTCGGGAAGATTGATTTCTCGCCCGCCACCGCTCCGTTGTAACGCTCCATGATGAGCGCGCCCGAGGTGGGCTCGGCGCCTCCGAGGACGTAGGGGACCTTGCCCGGGAAGCGCGCCTTGGACTGCTGCGCCAAGTAGACCCCGTCGTCATAGGCGGCGGTGTAGTTGCTGGCTCCTACGTCCGGCGAGCCGGGAAGGTTTGCCCCGACAATCGCCACGCCCGGGATCTTTGCGGTCGCGAGTATTTTCGTGATCGCCGGTTGGTACGCGGCGAGCACCTGGAAATCGACGAACCCCTGGATCTTCTCGATAATGAGCGTCTTCAGGTTGCCGATGGCGACCGGCCCGTTCAGGTTGTCGGTCACCTTGACGATCGTCGCGCACCCTATGTTCTTCGCCGCGTCGACCAGGCCCTGGGTCACAAGGTTGGCGAACGGTTGTGCTTCGGAGAAGACGTCGTAGCCGATTTTGTACGAGGCCTTCTTGCACAAGGCTTTGCTAGGTGCGGCAAATTGCGGTGAAATTGCCCGTACCGCAGACGTCCTGGTTGTTGCGCCCGATATACCCGGGACGGCAACGACCACCATGGTGGCCATGCTTGCGACAGTCAGCAATCGGAGCCCTACGTGCTTCTTTTCTCTTATCACGTTGCGCACTTTCCCAGTGCCTCCTTATAGTTGGTAACGGCTCTCTGGTTTTCGGTTTGCCCCGACTTGCCCGGCCGGTCCCCTGTGTGTTGGCACTTCACGCAACGGAGCCCGTCAGAGCTTGGACGGGTACTATCGGGAGGCGGGACCATGTGCGGTGCCGCCGCCTTTCAAAAGCGGCGAGGGGCCCTTTGGAGTTGAGTGGCGGCCCAACTCAAGTCCAGGTCGAGCCGGTGCCGACCCTGGGGAGGGTAAGCACGCTGGCCTGAAAAAAACCGGCCTCTGATGGTCCCACATATTGCTGCCCCCTTACGCCGAACTGGCCGGTCGTCCCCCCCCATCAATAACTAACGCGCAGGAACTAATCGGACTGTAGGTCCTCAGCCAGGGGTTGTCAAGGCCGCCCTGGGCCGCCGTTAGCCGAACGGCGCCTCGGGCCGGTCCCGAACGGGCAGGCCGTCAGGCAGAAGGGTATGGAAGACCATGGCGGCCGCCCCCATGGCATTGGCGATCTCTCCTATATCACTGACGCTGACCGTCGTCGGAGCGATCCGTCTGCGGAAGGCACGGTGCTCTATGTGGTCGCGAATGATCGGGACGAACACCTCCTCGACTTCATCGAGGTGTTCTCCGCCCAACACCACCTCGTCGACGTCCACGACGTTGAGAACGCTTACCAGAGCGGCAGCCATCTTCTCGGCTGCGCTGGTAACGAGGGCGGCGACCTCCGGCGTCGTGCGGGCCGCGGTCATCATCTCGGTCAAAGTGCGGAACCGGCCGTAGGGGGCGGCGTCTCGTAGCAGCGCCCTTACCGAGGCCTCCGTTTCGAGGCAGCCCACGTTGCCGCACTCGCACAGGCGGCCGCCAGGGTTGACGACGATGTGCCCGATCTCGATGGCGTTGCCAGTCGTTCCCCGGTAGACGTCATCGCCGATGACGAGGCCCCCTCCGATCCCGATGCCCCAATAGCAATAGAGGTAGGGCCGGTGGCCGTGAGGCAGCCGCCACGCGA
>CAYZVQ010000191.1:0-9502 GCA_964481925.1 uncultured Acidimicrobiaceae bacterium | reverse complement strand
AGTGAGCCGGTCGAGCACGCCGGGAGGGCGCAATGAGCACCCGGGCCCGAGCGGCGTGCTCGACCGGCGAGTACCTGGCGGCCTGGAGGCACCCCGAGGCGGTCGCCGGCGCCGGGGTCGACGTGCGTCATATCGCCTCAATGGTCCAACGAGCAGAAGCGGCCCTGTTCGACGCCATCTTCCTGGCCGACCTGGTCGGGGTGCCCCTGGTCAGCCAAGACGTCCTCAGCCGGGTCTCGGTGGTCAACGACAGCTTCGAACCGACGACCCTGTTGGCCGCCCTGTCCACCCTGACCACCCACATCGGCCTGATCGCCACCGCCTCGACCACATATAACGAGCCCTATCATTTGGCCCGGGCCTTCGCCTCCCTCGACCACCTGAGCCACGGCCGGGCGGGCTGGAACCTGGTCACCTCGTTGAACGACGGAGAGGCGCAGAACTTCGGCCTCGATGCCCACGTCGAGCACTCCGCCCGCTACGAGCGGGCCGAGGAGTTCTTCGACGTGGTGTGCGGGCTGTGGGACAGCTTCGATGACGACGCTTTCCTACGTGACCAGGCTTCGGGTGCCTACTTCGACCCGGACCGGGTGCACCGCCTCGACCACGTCGGGCGCCACCTCCGGGTGGCCGGCCCGCTCAACGCGGCGCGACCTCCCCAAGGGCGGCCGGTGATCGTCCAAGCCGGTTCTTCCGAGGCGGGAAGGCAGCTCGCTTCGCGCGCCGCCGATGTCATCTTCACCCACCACCCCGACCTCGGGTCCGCCCAGGAGTTTTACCGGGACATGAAGGACCGGGCCGAACGCTTCGGGCGCGACCCCGGTCACCTCAAAATCCTCCCTGCCCTGTCCACCATCGTGGGCGCCACCCGCTACGAGGCCGAGGACAAGGCCGACCGCCTGCGCGGCCTGCTCCACCCCGCTGTCGCCCTCTCCCACCTGTCTTACTGGCTCGGAGGTTATGACTTGAGCGGCCACCCTCTTGATGGGCCGCTGCCCGAACTACCCCTCACCAACCAGAGCCAGAGCGCTCAGCGGCGCATTTACGATATGGCCCGGCGGGAGGAGCTGACGATCCGCCAGCTCGCCCAGCGCATCACGGACGACGCCGGGACGATCGTAGGCACCCCGGTCGACATCGCCGACCACATCGAAGCTTGGTTCACCGGGTACGCGGCGGACGGGTTCAACGTGATCTTTCCCTACTTACCGGGCACCCTCGACGATTTCGCCACCGGTGTGGTCCCCGAGCTCCAGCGGCGCGGGTTGTTCCGCACCGCGTACGAGAGCCGGACGCTCCGGGGCAACCTGGGCCTGCCCCGACCGCAGAGCCGTTGGGCGACCGTTCCCGCTCCTCTGACGAGATAGCTCCCATGGTCGCTATAGGATCAGTGGTGATGTCAGGCGGTCACGTTCCTCACCTGGCGGTCGCCCTCGATGGAGCCGGATGGCACCCGGCGGCGTGGCGAGAGCCCGACGCCCGACCAGAAGGACTGTTCGGGGCCCGGTACTGGGCCGACCTCGTCCTCGAAGCGGAGTCCGGCCTGCTCGACTTCGTGACCATCGATGACCGCTTGGCGCTCCAGTCGTCGCTCCCGTACGCCCCTGACAATCGAGTGGACCAAGTCCGGGGGCGCTTGGACGCCGTCTTGGTCGCGGCGCGCGTCGCTCCCCTGACTTCACACATCGGCCTCGTCCCCGTCGCCACGGTGACCCACACCGAGCCTTTCCACATCTCCAAAGCGCTGGCCACACTTGACTACGTCAGCTCAGGTCGAGCGGGCTGGCAGGCCCGGGTTTCTCGGGGCAGCCTCGAAGCCGCCCACTTTGGCCGGCGCGCCATCCCCGGCACCAGTCACGGCACCAGCCACGGCACGAGTCCCGACGCCACTCCTGGCGCCAGTCCTGGCGCCAGTCCCGATAACGGTCAGTACCCAGGCTCGGTCCAGGACCTCGCTCTGCTCGACGAGGCGGCCGACTTCATCGAGGTCGTCCGTCGCCTCTGGGACAGCTGGGAAGACCACGCCGAGATCCGGGACGTGGCGACGGGCCGCTTCGTAGACCGGGCCAAGTTGCATTACATCGACTTCGAGGGCCGCTGGTTCAAAGTGAAGGGCCCCTCGATCACACCTCGACCACCCCAAGGCCAACCTGTGGTCACCGCCCTGGCCCACGCCACGGCGGCCTACCGGTTGGCCGCCCGAGGCACCGATCTCGTCTACGTCACGCCCCTCGACGCCGAACACGCCCGTCGTATAACGGGCGAGGTCCGCCAACTCGAGGCCGAACTGCGAACAATGTCAGATCCCATCAGGATCCTCGCCGACCTCGTGGTGTTCCTGGACGACGACGGGCCCTCAGCCAAGGCCCGCAAAGCCCACCTCGACGCGCTCGACGGCACCGAGTACACCTCGGACGCCGCGGTCTTCGTCGGGACACCCTCCCAGCTGGCCGAGCGGCTCCTGGCGTGGTCCGACGCCGGCCTGGACGGCTTCCGGCTCCGGCCTGGCGCCCTCCCCCACGACCTCGTCGCCATTACCCGCGGCCTCGTCCCGCTGCTCCAGAGCGCCGGCGCCTTCCGTCGGGGTTACGGGTCAACGACATTGCGGGCCCATCTCGGCCTCGGCCGGCCAGCCAACCGCTACGCCTCTGTCTAACCGCCTCTGTCCAATAAGGGAGCGACCTTGAGCGGCACCGTCAAACGGATCCACCTTGCAGCCCATTTCCCCGGGGTCAACAACACCACCGTGTGGAGCGACCCCCGGGCCGGGAGCCATATCGAGTTCAGCTCTTTCGTCCACTTCGCGAAGACGGCCGAGCGGGCCAAGTTCGACTTTTTGTTCTTGGCCGAGGGCCTCCGGCTGCGCGAACAGGGCGGGGAGATCTACGACCTGGACGTGGTCGGCCGTCCCGACACCTTCACTGTGCTCGCCGCCCTGGCGGCGGTGACCAAGCGGTTGGGGCTCACCGGGACCATCAATTCCACCTTCAACGAACCGTACGAGGTGGCCCGCCAGTTTGCCACCCTGGACCATCTCTCCGAAGGTCGCGCCGCCTGGAACGTAGTCACGTCGTGGGACGCGTTCACGGGTGAGAACTTCCGGCGCGGGGGTTACCTACCGCAATCCGAACGCTACGCCCGGGCCAAGCAGTTCATGTACACAACCTGGGAGTTGTTCGACTCCTGGCGAGGTGACGAGATCGTGGCCGACAAGAAGTCCGGCGTGTTCATCAGCGACCCCGGAGCGGGCCGCTTCGCACATCGTGACGACTTTTTCGACATCTCCGGCCAGTTCAATGTCCCGCGGTGCCCTCAGGGCCGACCGGTGGTCTTCCAAGCGGGCGACTCCGACGAGGGCCGAGAGTTTGCCGCCGCGGCTGCCGACGCCATCTTCACCCGTCACAGCACGTTGGAAGCCGGCCAGGCCTTTTATGCGGACGTAAAAGGCCGCCTCAGCCGTTACGGCCGGTCCCATGACGAGTTGAAAGTCCTCCCCGGCGTCACGTTCGTCCTCGGGGACACTGAAGGTGAGGCCAAGGAACTGGCCCACGAGGTGCGCCTGAAGCAAGTGAGCGGGCAGACCGCGATCAAGTCCTTGGAACAGCTCTGGAACCGGGACCTGTCGGGCTATGACCCTGACGGGCCCTTGCCCGAGATCGACCCCCAGCTCGGTGAGAACACAATTGCCCGCGGCCGCGCCAGTGTGCGGATGTACAAAGATCCCCTCGAGACGGCAAAGCAGTGGCGCGAGCTGGCCGAGGCGAAAAAGCTGTCGATCCGTGAGCTCATAATCGAGGTCACCGGCCGGCAATCCTTTGTGGGGACGCCCCACCAGGTGGCGACGTCAATGAACGAGTTCGTGCAAGCCGACGGTAGCGACGGCTTCATCATGGTCCCTCACATCACCCCAGGCGGTCTCGACGACTTCGCCGACAAAGTGGTCCCTATCCTGCAGGAGTGGGGGGTGTTCCGCGCCGACTACGAGGGGACGACGCTGCGCGACCACCTCGGGTTATCAGCCGCCCCCCGCGCCAAAGCCTCGTCGACGGCGGTGGCCGTCTGATGGCCCCGGCCGTCCCCCTTTCGGTACTCGACCTGGTACCGGTCACGACCGGCTCGACCACCGGCGAAGCGGTGCGCAACGCCATCGACCTGGCCCGCCAGACCGAGAGCCTCGGCTACAAGCGGTACTGGTTCGCTGAGCACCACCTCAACCCCGGCGTCGCCGGGACGTCGCCGCCGCTGCTCATCGGGCTTGTCGCCTCGGCGACCTCCCGCATCCGGGTCGGGTCGGGCGGCATGCAGATGGGCCACCGCACCCCGCTGTCAGTAGTCGAGGAGTTCGGCCTGCTCGATGCGGTCCATCCCGGCCGGCTCGACCTCGGGCTGGGCCGGTCGGGGGGCCGCAATTTCAAGCCCGCCGGCGCTTCTCCAGAACGCGAACCGGTGCCAGAACGCGAACTGGTAAAGGTGGGCAAGGAGAAAGATGGCTATGCGGCCAGCAATGGCCTTGTCATACCGCCCCGGTTCTCGTTCGAGCGCCTCCTCGGCTCGCCGCGCTTTGCTCTCAACAAGCAGCTCCTACAACAACCCGGGGCAGAAACGCCCGACTATGGCGACCAGGTGAGAGAGATCCTCGCCCTCCTGGACGGCTCCTACCGTTCGCCCGAGGGTTTGGGAGCGCCTGTCGTGCCCGGGCGAGGAGCTGACGTCGAGGTGTGGGTACTGGGGAGCAGCGCCGGGGACAGCGCCGCGGCCGCAGGCGAGCTGGGCCTACCTTTCGCCGCCAACTACCACGTCAGCCCGGCCACTGTCCTCGAAGCGACCAACGCCTACCGCGCCGCTTTCCGCCCGTCCGCAAAACTGGCCCGGCCCTACGTGATCGTCTCCGCCGACGTCGTGGTGGCGGACGACGACGCCACGGCGCGCGACCTCGCCGCCGGTTATCCCAACTGGGTGCTCAGTATCCGCACGGGGGCGGGCGCCATTGAGTTCCCCACCAAAACCGAAGCCCAGGCGCATGAATGGACCGAAGATGAGCGGGCACTGGTAAAGGACAGGGTCGACACTCAGTTCGTCGGCTCACCCGCCACCGTCGCCCAACGGCTAGACCAGCTTCAAGAGGCGACGGCCGCCGACGAGCTGCTCGTCACGACGATCACCCACCAACATGCCGACCGTGTGCGTTCTTACGCCTTGCTGGCTGAGGTTTGGGCTGGCTGAGCTTTGGCCCCCAATTAGCGTACCGCCCAGGCATCAGGGTCAGCGATGAGACCAGCGACTTCGGGCGACATCTCCCCGGTGGTCAGCTGCTCGATCGTGATGTGCTCAAGCACCGCCCGCAAGCTGGCCCGTACGGCGATCCATGCACCTTGGAGGTGCTTGGCCGCTCCCGCGTAGGACGTTGCGTCGGGGCCCATCCCGCGTACTTGCGCCAGAGGACCTTCGAGGGCCCGGATGACGTCGGCCAGGGTGATCTGCGAAGCGGGCCGGGCCAACTTGTAACCGGCGTCGCGGCCCCGGTGACTGGCCACGATCCCGGCCCGGCGCAAGTCGTTGAGGATTACTCCGAGGAACTTGCCGGGCAGGCTCTGGTCGGTGGCCAGTTCATCGACGGTCATAGGCTCGTGGGCCACGGCCATTACCAGGAGCGCTTGCACCCCGTAATCGACCTTTGCCGAGATTTGCATACGCCTACTTTAGGGCCCCCGTGGGGACGAGCATAGTCGACCCATGGACTTGGTAGGTAAGATCTACTGGCCCCACCTGCTCGCTGAGCGCAACGGTTTTCGCCCCGGGTCATGAGTACCGAGCTTGCTCGCCTTTGCTCGGTCCGTGGTGGGCGACCGCATAGGCCAAGTCGTCCAAGAACTGCCCGACGATCTGGCCGTGGATGGGCGAGAGCATGAAGTGGAGCCCGTACGGTTTAGTGTTCCGGTTCAGGTACCACCCGCGATCGTCCATAACATCGGCCACGGCATAGAGGTCCACTTGGTCGCTTTTCAGGGCCAGTAACGGACCGATGGGGTCACCGACGACCTGGAGCTCGTCGATCGCTTCGATGCCCTGGCGGACGCGGTCCGTAGTGGCGCAAAGGTCATCGATGATCTCCAGGTAACCCTCGACGCCGAGGTACTGGCCGACGGCCCAGGCGGCAACTATCGGCGCGGCGGTCCGCGCCCCGGCGATGGCCGGTGTGCCATACAGACCAGAGCCCCATTTGTCGTAGAAGAACACCTGGTGAGAAAACCAGTCGTCATCGCGGTGCAAGATCACCGACGCTCCCTTGGGGACGTAACCGTACTTGTGGAGGTCCATCGAGATCTCGGTTACCCCGTCAACGCGAAAGTCCCAAGGCGGGACGGGCCGGCCGAGCATCTCCAGGAAGGGGAGCACGAACCCACCGATGCAGGCGTCGACGTGGCAGCCGGCACCATGGCCGGCCGCCAGCGCGGCCAGCTCGGCCACGGGGTCAATTACCCCGTGAGGGTAGGAATAGGCGGAGGCCACGATTACGCAGGTCCGCTCGTTGACCAAAGAACGGGCGGCGGCGACATCGGCGCGGTAGCCGTCGTCCAGGGGGATGCTGGCGTAGTCCATGCCGAAATAATGGGCCGCCTTGGCGTATGCCGGATGAGCGGACTCGGGGGCGAGTACTTGAGGCTGCTCAATGCCCCGCGAGCGCGCTCGCTCGCGGTTGGTGAGCATTGACATCAAGATGGACTCCGTACCTCCCGACGTCATCGTCCCGGCCGGATTGTCGCCCGGGGCCCGGTGTACGAGACCGGCGGCCGTGGCGATGACTTCTTGCTCGATCTTCGCCAGCTCCGTGAACCGGCGGGGGTTGAGGGCGTTCGAGAAAAGGAAGCGTTCGTAAACCTCACCGATAAGGGCTTCAATGTCTTTTCGCCCCGTGGGGTACACGAGCCCGAAGAGCCGATGTCCATTCACGTCGGGGTCCTTTTGGCGGCGCTCGTCCAATTCTGCGAGCACTTCCGCCGCCGGCCTACCGCTGCTCAGCACTTGTCCTCCCGTTGTCCAATGCCATCAGCGAGATGAGCTCATAGGTTATGTGGGCGGCGGCGATCCCTGTTATCTGGGCATGGTCGTACGCCGGGGCCACTTCGACCACGTCGGCCGAGACGATCTCGGATCCCTTGAGGGACCGGACCAAGCCGAACAGTTCGCGCGACGTCATCCCGCCCGCTTCGGGAGTGCCTGTCCCGGGCGCGTGGGCGGGGTCGAGGACGTCGATATCGACCGAAACGTAGATGGGACCACGGCCCAACCGGTCCCGGACGGCCGCGGCCGCGCCGGCGGGCCCCAGCCGGTCAATGGCGCTGCAGCTGATGACGCCATAGCCCAGCTCCTCGGTCTCGCTGAGGTCAGAGGCGGCGTACAGCGGTCCTCGGGTGCCTACGTGGACAGAACGACGGGGATCGATGAGCCCCTCCTCCGAGGCTCGCCGAAAGGGTGTCCCGTGGGTGTAAGGAGCACCGAAATACGTGTCCCAGGTGTCGAGATGGGCGTCAAAGTGCAGAACGGCTACGGGCCCGTGCAGCTCGGCCATGACCCGCAGCAACGGCAAGGCGATGGTGTGGTCGCCGCCCACGCTGACGAGCCGGGTGCCGCCCCGGGCCAGCAAACGGGCGCCGGCCTCGATCTGGCCCACGGCCTCCTTGATGTCGAAAGGGTTGCAGGCGATATCGCCGGCATCGGCGACCTGCTGGCTCGAGAACGGCCCCACCTCCAGCTCGGGGTTATAGGGACGCAGGAGCCTCGAGGACTCCCGGACGTGAGCAGGCCCGAAACGGGCTCCGGGCCGGTAGGTCGTCCCGCTGTCGAAGGGCACCCCGACGACGACGACATCGGCCCGGTCGACCTGGTCCAGCTGAGGCAACCGGGCGAAAGTTGCCAGTCCGGCAAAACGCGGCACCGCCAATGGGTCGGTGGGCCCCACGGGCGTGGCCGGCACCTAGCTTCCTGTCTCGTTGGCGGCGCGGGCGACAGCGGGGAAGCGCGCCCGGGCTTCCAGGTCGTTCAGGTCCATGTGGCTGCGGATATACCGCTGGGAGGCCCCATAGGACGGGGTGAAGTCCCACTCGGTGCGCCGGCCCAGGCTCAAGGCCCTGTCCACCGCCCGGCGGCGTCGCTGGCTTGTCCTTACCGCCGCGTCCAAGCCGGCCAGGTCCCACCTCGCCGCGACCTGGGCCCGGAAACTCGCCAACAACGTCGAAAAGGCCTGATCGCCGGCCAGGTCCACCAGCTCTGCCGGGTCGCCGCTCAGGTCGTAGAGCTGGTCCGGGTCAGCCGGGGAATGGACGAACTTCCACTGGCCCCGGCGGAGCATCACGATGGGGGCGATGGCCCCTTCGGCCAGGTACTCGCCGGCCACTTCTGTGGTGCGCAGCTCCTCCGGGCCGGCCGTGCCCCGGAGGCGCTCCAGCAGGCTGGCCCCGTCCACCGGGCCGACCAGCGGGCACGGCTCGGAGCCCACCGTGAGGTCCACCAGCGTAGGCACCAGGTCCATGGTCGAGACCGGTGAGCTCACTCGGCGCGGCTCGAACAAGGTCGGTGCGTGCACCACCAGCGGGACGCGCGCCGATCCCTCGAAGAAGCTCATCTTGTACCATGCGCCGCGCTCGCCCAACATTTCACCGTGGTCGCTGGTCAGTACCACGACGGTGCTGTCGAAGCGCCCCCCTGCCTTCAGGATGTCGAGCAGCCGTCCCACCTGCTCGTCGAGATAGGAGATGGACCCGTAGTAGGCCCGTCGCGCCGCCCGGACGTGCTCGGGGGTGATATTGACGCCTCCCATGGCGCAGACTTCGCGCAACCTCAGCTCGTGAGGCTGGGCAGGCGCGTCCCCAAAAGCCACTGCGGGCAACGGGATCTCGACATCTCGGTACAGGTCCCAGTACGGCGGAGATATGGCAAAAGGGTCGTGGGGGTGGGTGAACGACACCACCAGGCACAACGGCCGGCCATCACCCGAGCGGATATGGTCGAACAGGGCGCGCTGGGCCGTAAAAGAGACCTCGTCATCGAAGTCGAGCTGATTGGAGCGCAGGCACGGGCCGGCGTCCAGCACCGAGTACATGTCGTGGTACCACGATGGTCGCTCGTGGGGACGGTCCCAGTCGGGCGTCCACCCATAATCAGCGGGGTAGATGTCCGTCGTCAGCCGCTCTTCGAAGCCGTGTAGCTGGTCGGCACCGCAAAAGTGCATCTTGCCGGACAAGACTGTGCGGTACCCGGCCCGGCGCAGGTAGTGGGCGAAGGTCGGGATACCCGAAGCGAACTCGGCCGCGTTGTCGTAGGTGCCGGTATGTGATGGGAGCAAGCCGGTCATGAAAGAGGCACGCGCCGGCGAGCACAGCGGGCTCGGAGCGTAGGCCGCGTCGAAGACGACCCCACCGTCGGCCAGCCGGGCCATGTTGGGGGCGTAGGTCACCGGGTTGCCGTGGAAGGGGAGCGCCGACGGGGTCATCTGGTCGGCCAT
>CAYZVQ010000190.1:0-9531 GCA_964481925.1 uncultured Acidimicrobiaceae bacterium | reverse complement strand
AACCTCAACGACAGCCTGGGGCACCAGTTTGGCGACAAGCTTTTGGTCCAGGTGGCCGACCGCATCCGGGCGCAGCTACGGGAGCCCGATACCGCGGCCCGTTTCGGTGGCGACGAATTTGCCTTGCTGGTGCTGGACGTCCCCGACTTCGCCTCCGTCCAGGGGATAGTGAGGCGTCTGCTCGACAGCCTGTTGGTGCCGTACCAGCTCGACGGCCACGAAGTGGTGGTGAAAGGGAGCCTGGGGGTGGCCACCAGCGCGACCGGCTATGACTGTCCCGAGGACGTCCTGCGGGACGCGGATATCGCCATGTACAGGGCGAAATCAACCGCACGCGGCAGTTACGCCACCTTTGACCAGTCCATGCACGCCTCCGCCGTGGCTCGCCACGAGACCGAGACCGAGCTCCGCCAGGCGATCGAGAGCTCCGTTCAACGTGGTCAGGTCCGGGGCTCTTTCGTACCTTCCAACATGCGGGCACTTTTCGCCAACGGCGCTGCGCTCGTCGAAGCCGTAGCCGAGAACAGGTCCGACGCAGATGTTCCCGGCAGCTACCTCGAGCTGCATTACCAGCCTGTCGCCGACCTCGGCACGGGGGCCGTCGAAGCACTCGAAGCACTCGTGCGTTGGCGCCACCTCACACGAGGATTGGTGCCGGCCTATGAGTTCGTGACCGTGGCCGAGGACTCAGGCCTTATCGTGCCCATGGGGCGGTGGGTAGTGGCCCACGCTTGCCGCCAGATGGTCGCCTGGCACGTCTCTTCGGCACTGGCGCCCGGCACCCGGGTGAGCATCAACATTTCCCACCGCGAGTTCTGGGACCCTCGGTTCTTAAGCCAGTTCGACCGGGTGCTCCTCGAGACAGGCGTGCCGCCCGATCTCATCGCTCTGGAACTAACCGAGGGGGTGGTAATGGACGATGTCGACGCGTCGGTGGAAATGCTGAACGAGCTGCGCGCCCGCCGCGTCCAGGTCCACGTCGACGATTTTGGGACCGGCTATTCGTCACTGGAGTCACTCCACCGCCTACCGATCGATTTCCTGAAGATCGACACGAGCTTTGTGGCCCGGCTGGGCGAGGACGACCGGACGACGGACCTGGTGCGCACGATCGTGCAGCTGGGCCGGAGCATCGGGGTGGGAGTGATCGCCGAAGGGGTGGCCACTACCGAACAACACCAGATCCTCCTGGACGTTGGTTGTCGTTTGGGCCAGGGCTTCCTTTTCTCGTCCGCGCTGCCGGCCGACGAGCTGGAAGAGCTCCTGGCCCGAGGGCCCAGACCGTTTGCCGGTGCCGCCGCCGGCCTTGTCGGCGGCCACTTCTAGGGACGGACGCACCGAGCCGCTCCAAGGAAGGACCTGAGGGCACATGAAGCCACATCAGGGGCTATCGGGCCCTCTCAACCCGAATGTATGGTTGTCCACACGAGATGTACCCGGGAGGAGGCATCATGCCGAAGTACCTGTTCGCAGCGAGCTACACGCTCCAGGGTCTGAACGGCCTGAGGGCAGAGGGCGGTTCGAGCCGCGCTGCGGCCGTCAAAGAGGCGATCGAAGCAGCGGGAGGGAAACTCGAGTCCATATATTTCGCCTTTGGCGAAAACGATGTCTACGTCACCGTTGACTTCCCCGACAACGTGACCGCCGCCGGCTTTGCGCTGGTGATCACCGCTAGCGGCGCCGTCAACGCTCAGACGGTTGTCCTGCTCACCGCGGCCGAGGTCGACGCCGCGGTCAAGGCCCCGTCGACGTACCGGCCACCGGGTAGCTGAGCTGAGCGCACGGTCCCGGTGCGGGGCTCTGGTCCTGCGTGCTCCAACCAGGTCCGTGAGGGGGGCCCCTAAGCAACTCCCGGTCCTCGGCCACTGCCCGGGCCTGGGCTGCCGGTTTGGCCGAGCGTGGCCCGAGCGCGCTCCTGGGGCGGTCCCGGTCTTCCGTCCCCCGGGCTAGGCGGGCGGCCACCAGGGCCGAGACGGTGGCGGCCCTGCGTCCGATGGTCCCGGCGTCGACAACGTTAGGTATAGAGCCATCCGGTCCGGTGGCCGCCGACGAACCATACACGTACCTCTCATCATTCGCGTAGGCTCTCTTTTTGCAGTCAGCTCGCATCAGTAGACCAGCGCGTGTCAATAGAAAGGTCCGTCGGATTGTGACCAACGTGCCACCTCTGGGCGAACGGCTCCCTGAGGGCTCGCAGCGTCGCCTGCGCCAGTCCTTCCGCATCTGGGACCTCGTGCCGTTGTCCGTCTCGAGCGTAGGCCCACTGTTCTCCGTCGCCGCCACCGGCGGGGTCATGGCGGCGGACGCGGGATGGTGGACGTTGCCTGCCATCGCCATCCTGGCTTTGCCCTTCATCGTCTCGAGCTTCGTGTTCCGTTTGCTCAACCGGCACTTCCCCCACGCCGGTGCCTCCTACCACTGGTCGGCCCGCGTGATCGGCAAGACGGCGTCGCGTTACCAGGCTTGGATCCTGATCCTGGCCTACTTCTTGTCGATCCCTCCGATCGCCATCCCGGCCGGCTCCTACACCCTCGCCCTCATCGCACCGCACTACCACGCCCCGGCCACCGTGCAGATGGCCATGACCCTTTTCTGGATCGCCTTCGCCGCCGTGCCGCTCCTGCTGGGCGGGAGGCCGACGGCGCGCATCACCCAGGTCTTCTTCTGCGTCGAGATGGTCTCCCTGGCTGGGTTCGGGGTCTTGGGCGCGTTCAACTGGCACCGGCTATCGGTCCCGGTCCATTTCGGCAAACCTCCCATCGGCGGCATCCTCATCGTCGCCGTGATAGCCGCGACCATCCTGGACGGTTGGGAGATCGACAGCTACGCGGCCGAGGAGTCCCAACGGCCCCGCCACCACCCCGGGGTCGGAGGGATCATCGGCGCCTTCGGGGCGCTGCTTTTCTACGCCGTGCTCTACCCCCTGATGCTGGGCGAGACCCCGCTAGCCCAACTGGCAGGCTCCACCGACCCGCTCGCAGTGTGGTCTCACCGCATGTTGCCGGGCGAGCCGTGGGCCATGCTGGTCCCGATCCTGCTCTCGACCGCGGGCGGGCTGTGGCTCACGAGCTTCATCCTCACCCGTGCCCTGTACGCCATGGGCCGGGAACGGCTCATCCCGGCGAGCTTCGGAAAGCTCAACCGCCATCATGTGCCCCACGTCGCCATCCTCGCCTCGCTCGGCCTCGCTGCTGTTGTCGTCGGGTTGCAGTTGTTCGTCTCATCGCTCGGGTCGTTCTTCAACCTCGTGCTGTCGGGCGCCGGCTTCTTCCTGCTGGCCGAGTTCTTCCTCGATTCGGTGACGGCGACGGTGTTCCTCACCACCGGGCATAAACGCCTTCCTGACGTCCAGCTCCAGCCGCACGCCCACCGCCTACTGACCGCCGGTGCCGTGTTCTCGAGCGTGGTAATGGGTGCTCTCCTGGTGTGCTTCTTCATCTACGGCCCCAAGGCCATCGGCGTAGGGGTCGACCAGACCTTCGCCGTACTGCTCGCCCTCGGTGTCGGCTTCGCCTGGTGGGCCCGACGCCGTTCGCCCTCGACGTTCCACTTTGAGGGCCTAGACGTGCCCAAGGAAGTCCCCGTCCCCTAGGGGACCGACCTCAGATCTCTAAATCAAGCCGGGTTCCTCGGGTGGGGCTACGGCGGGGGCTTGGGCGGACCGGGCCGCGACCAGGACGCCGCCGCAGACGAGCAGGGCGCCGCCCCACTGCAGGGCGGTCGGCCGTTGGGACAGGACCACGGCCGCCAGGACCAGGGAGACGGCGGGCTGGAAAAGCAGCAGCAACGACGACAGGGCGGCCGGTAGACGGGGCAACGACCACGTGATCAGCAACCACCCGACCGTCTGGCTGGCGAAGGCCGTCAACAACAACCAGCCGAAGGCGCTGAGGGGCGGGGCGAAGCTGAGCTCGCCTAGGGCGGCCCCGAGCGCCAGGGCGGCCAAGGCGGCCCCGGCCGTGGCGTCGGCCAGCGGGCCGGCCACATGTGACGAGGTCTTGGTGCTCCCCCGTAAGACGAGGAGAAAAGCGGCATAGGTTACGGAGGTACCTAAGCCGTACAGTACCCCGGCCAGGGGGTGGTAGCCCGTGCCCGCCTTGCCCAAGAGGCCGGCCACGAGGACCACGCCCAGCACCACCACAGGCAAGGCGGTGAGGAACCCCGAACGAGGACGTTCCCGGAAAAAGGCCCACGTCACAAAGACGACGAACACCACCTGCAGGTTGCCGAGGACGGTCGACACCCCGGCTCCCACGTCGTAGATGGAGTGCGTCCACAAGACGAGGTCGACGCCGAGGAACCCGCCGGCGACCGCCGCCCGGGCCCGCTCCTTCAAGTCCCGCGGGCCGTTCCGGCGTTGCTCGAAGAAGGCCAGCACGGCCAGGCCCGGCAGCGCCAGCGCGCACCGGTAGAAAGCGGTCGTCCCTGCGGCCGTGCCCGCCAGGCGCATGATCACGGCCGATGACGAGATGAACGCCGCCCCCACGAGCGCCGGCCCCACCGGGCCGACCCGGCCCAGTCCGGCGAGCCCATGCCCGGGCACCTGCGGCCGCCTCGCCGCCGGGGCCGCCCCGCTCCCGGTTGTCGCTCGTGGCACGGTCCTCACGCTAGGCGGAGGCGTCGGGAGGCTCAGCCCTTTTACCTCAGGGCCCGTGCGGCCCCCGCTTTGCATCGTCCCGAATGGTTGAAGGATTGCAATCGAGCGGCGCCTCGAGGCGTGGCCCAACTCCCCGGTGGTTGGCACGGCGTGGCCGAGCGGCAGGACTAACGGCGAAAAGTGGTCGTATGTGTACGCTTGCGACCGTGCTCTTTTTCAGGAAGGCATCCCAGCAGCCCAATCCGCCCCGCCGTTCTCGTACATGGCAATGAAAACGTCATCGCTCCTGATGCCGCATTTCACCAGTGCCGCGTTGACAGACCGTCCGATGGCCCGCTTGGACTCCTCGCTCTGGCCCCGGGAGAGCAGGATCTGCAAGTAAATGATCTTCTCGCGTTTCACACCGCCGGGAAAGGCGGGGTCGAACACCAGTTCTCCGGCCGGGTGACGGGTAAAAATCTGGAAGCGGTCTTTCGGCGGCATATTGATAGCTTCGACCAGCCCATCGTTGATGGCGTCGCTAATGGCAGCCTGCTGCTCGCTATCTATATCGTCACTCATATCAATACGTATCAACGGCACAGCGCAAGACTATCATCGCAGTTGGCTGGACGGCTGGGTGGGCCTTAGCCGCCCGGGTCACTCCTTATCGGCCCACGGCTCCACGCCGGTGACTACGGGCGCTTGCTTTTCAGCCGCTTCGAGCATCGCCAGGCCTATGAGGTGGTCCTGGCAGGCCCGCGCTAATGGGTAGGGCGGGGCGCCTTCCTGTCGGGCCCACGCTCCCGTGGCCACCATTATCGACCCGATGGCGATCTCATCGTCCATGAGGCGGGCGCCGAGGAAGGGGTTGCGCCAGACAACGTGACCTTCGAAGGAGATGTGCTCGGTGTCGTGGCCGTCGAGGTTGAGGTCCTGGCCGAGCTGGTAACGCAGAAGTGGCGACCTGATGATGGTGCGAGAAGCGGCGAGACGGACGACCGTGTCGTCTTGGATCTCGCCCAGGCTCCCCCGGACCAGGACGCGACGCAGCCGGAGCTGGTTATGCCACTGGTTGTCGGTAAAGTCGTACAACCCCCAGGGACCGCCGAAATCGATGGTGGCCAGGATCGTCGAAGCGGGCTGGGGTGTATCGTCCTCGTTCCAGTGGTCGCGTAAAAGCGGGTTGGACAGCGGGCCGGAAAAGCGTACGGCCGACACTGTGGCCGGCCCGTAACCGGCGCCGAGGAAGCCCCGCATCATGGACACGGCGTGATAATCATGCGTCGACGACACCTGCGCTGATGTTGGTTGGCCGATCAGGCTCTGCTTGACGACTTCCAGACGCGCCGCGTGGCCGGGCAGGAGCAGGTATTGCTCCGCCACCTGCACCAACTGGCTGTCGCCCACCTCCGCCCAGAGCTGGCGCATGCCCTCGAGGTCCGTTGCCGGGGGGGTCTCGCTCAGTACCGGGGTCCCGGAGGCGACCAGGCCGGCGACGACCTCAGGGTTGACCGACCGTGGGATGCTCGTTATCACGAATTCGGGGTGCTGCTTGCTCACGAGCTCATCGGGCGACAGGTACACCGCGGTCCCCCAACGCTGGCTCACCGCCTCGACCGACTCGGGGCGCCGGACGGCGGCGCCTACTAGGGTCAGCCGTTCAGGTAACAGCCGTGCCAAACGGGCGAAAAACTCGGCCCGCCAACCGCTCCCGACTATCGCAAATTTGCTGGGGCCCACCATCGCAAGCTCACCACCGATCAGTTTTCCCTTTGTCACGGCACCCGACCCGCGGCACCGGCCACCCACAAAAGCGAGTGTGGCCTAACAGTAGACGCTCAGGTGTGCCACCTAACAACCCTGGCCCGGTGCACTACTAGCTGGCTCGCCATGAGAGCAGGACCATGGCCAGGGCCGAGCCCTCCGAAAGAAAACGACTAGAGGGCGGACATCTTGATGTTCCGCCAACGGCAACAGGCGCCGTCGCCCCAACGGGCATTGCCAAGGCGGTCGGTGTCGTGCACCTCAAGGGCGATATGGCCCTGGGGGCCGAGGAGCTGGGCCACCGCCTCGGCGTCGTAATGGGGGTGCTCAATGGTGCCAGTATCCAGCTCGTAGATGCGCTCGCCGTTGACCCAGGTGGTCAACACCGGGTAGCGGCCCGCACAGCGGATCCTAAAACTGTTCCACGAACCCCAGTGCCAGGCGTCGAAAAAAACCGCCGGTCCCATTCCCGTAGAAACCTCCGATCCCCCCAGACTTGCGGTGATCGAGCAGGATTTGGAAGCCTTGGGACCCCAGCCCCGTACTGCGCACCATTATGCCGGTGTCAGCGGGCCAGTCGGGCCATGCCTCGATGAGTAGCTCGAAGTCGCCGAACACCTCGTCAGTGACCAGGTAGCCACCGAAGCCACCGCCGTTGGGGGCTTGCTGGCCGACAATGGCACCGTCAGACACGTACCAACGCGCTGGGTTGTCCTGGGCGCTACGGTACCGCTCCGACGCGGTACTGGGCTCGTCGGCCCCGGGGTAGGGCGCCGTCGGCAGGCGCGCCACGGCGTGCCACCCGCTTAGTGTCGCGCCGTCGAACAGGTCCCTGAACCCGTCCATCGTACGCCCTCTCTTCGAGCCCACAGGCACGCTCATAACCGGCGCCCGATCTGTAAGCCGTTGCCGCTGGCCACTTCGGCATACCACGAAGCGCTAGTCTTCGGGATCCGCTCCTGGGTCTTGAAGTCGACCCAGATCAGCCCAAAACGCTGGGAGTACCCCGCCGCCCATTCGAAATTATCGGTGAAGGTCCAGCAGAAGTAGCCCCGCAAATCGACGCCCGCGCTTATGGCAGCGTGGGCGGCTTGCAGGTGGGTTTCCAGGTAGTCGACGCGTTCTGGGTCCTTCACGGCGCCATCGGGATCCACATAGTCGGGGAAGGCGGCGCCGTTCTCGGTCAGGTAGATGGGCATGGGGCCGTACTCGTTGTGGAGGCGCACCAAGATCTCGGTGAGGCCGTCGGGTTGGACCGGCCATCCTCTTCCCGTTACGGGCACCGCCGGGTCGGGACGTCCCACGGCCTGGAGCACGGCAGGGCCCAAAGGCGCCGTGCCCGACTGAGGAGCACGGCTGTCGGCAACAGTGTGACAAAAGTAGTAGTTGACTCCTAAGAAGTCGATAGGGGTGGCGATAGTCTCCAGGTCGCCGGCATGCACATGGCTGTCCCCGGTCACCGGGTGGAAAAGGTCGGAAAGGTCCTTGGGGTACGTCCCTTTGAAGAGGGGGTCCAGGAACCACCGGTTCGCATAGCCGTCGACCCGGACCGCCGCCTTCGCGTCGGCGTCAGAGTTGGAAGCCGGACGGGTCGGAGAAAGGTTGAGCGTGATGCCCAAGCTTGAAGACGGGGCCATGACCGACCGGACCGCCTTCGCCGCCAGCCCATGGCCAAGGAGCAAGTGGTGGGAAGCGCGGATTGCCGAGGACAGGTCTGCGATCCCAGGGGCATGCTCGCCTTCTCCATAACCCAGGTGTGAAGAGACCCAGGGCTCGTTGAGCGTGACCCAAAGACGCACCCTCTCGCCCAGGGCGCGGACGACTTCGTAAGCGTAGTCGGCGAACCGCTTTGCAGTGTCCCGGTTAGTCCATCCTCCAAGGTCCTGGAGCGCCTGGGGCAGGTCCCAGTGGTAAAGGGTGACAACCGGTGCGATGCCGTGCTCAACAAGACTGTCGAGCAGCCGACGGTAGAAGTCGGTACCCGGTTGGTTGTACTCCCCAGAGCCGTTCGGTTGTACCCGGGGCCACGCCACCGACATTCTGTAGGAGTTGACCCCGAGCCGGGCCATCAAGGCGACGTCCTCCTCCCAGCGGTGGTAGTGGTCACAGGCCACGTCACCGGTGTCGCCGTGGAACACCTTCCCCGGCGTGTGGCAGAAGGTGTCCCAGATGGACGGGCCGCGTCCCTGCTCGTTGACCGCTCCTTCGATCTGGTAAGACGCCGTTGCGGTGCCCCACAGGAAGCCGTTGGGGAAACGTAGCAGCTCGCTCATAACGCAGCCACCCACGCGCGCGCGTGCTCACCGGTCCATGCCATACCGAATTGTATACACGAGAGCCCAAGTGGCTCCAGCGGTCCGGGGCCGTATGCACGGGCCCCCCGGGCCGTCCAGGGGCATGGCCGCTCACCCGTCGCCAGAGGCCGGCGTCCAACCGCCGGGGCCGCCTCGTTCCCGGTCGACCTCCCGCCACCCGGTTGGCGCTCACCGTCGCCGGCTGAGCCGGGGGCGGGGCCATTTCACCGTCCTGAAACAATCCGGCAACGGTCGGGACACTCTGGCCTCCTAACCTCGTAGCTGATAACCGACCCGGTTATCCAGCCGATCAGGAGGTAGGGCGTCGCGGGGCGGCGGGTGCCGCCAGTCACAAAAAAAACAGAGCACCTAGGGTTCCGCGTCTGTTGGGCGGCTGGTCCGAGAGGTGCATGTGGGTCTTTATTGCCCGGCCCGGAGCATGCCGGAGGGCAAAACCCGCAACACGGAGGGATAAAAGCCCGGGAGGCCCAGTAAGGGGTTCCCCCGGGCTTTTTGTTTTTACGCCGGTCGTCCGGCGGTGTCAGGCGATAACGAACAGGCAAGGAGATGAAATGTCTAACAGGACGGTCTCGCCCGGACAGATCCGCAACTCGAGCACCTCGCGCCCGGCGCGGGCGAGCCGGGGCAACCGGTCCCGGACGGCCCCGGAGGTGACAGGCGGGTGCCTGGCCGCCGCCACCCTCACCGCCATGGGAGCCCTGAGCATCACCGGAGCCCTCACCGGTGCCGCCACGGCCGCGACGCCTTTGGCGTCGCTCACCGGGGCCACAAGTTCCCATGTCCTGAACTTGCCTTTCACGGCCGACACCCAGCCACCCGACCCCGACGTCTTCTACGCCGACCAGGGCCTGGAGATCACGAACTCGGTCTACG
>CAYZVQ010000189.1:6885-9550 GCA_964481925.1 uncultured Acidimicrobiaceae bacterium | reverse complement strand
TCGGTCACCACCGGCAAGGTCGACTGGAGGGTCGCCGGGGACTACGAGTGCGGCTCAGCTCCAAGGCCCTGAACACCGGCCTCCAGGTCTTCTTGGACGGCACTCACCTGGTGGTGGAAAGCGCCAGTGGGCAGCCGGCCCTGCTCGACGCCGCCAGCGGTACTGTCCAGCCGATAGTGGCGGGCCAGGTCCTTTGGTGCCAGCAAGTGCCGTCCTACAACGTCAACGCCCCAGCGGGATCCACCTACGGCGGTAAACGTACGGGCCAAACAGAGTTCAGCACCTGCTCGGCCGACGGCGTTGCCGTTGCGGGGGCCCCGACGACCCAGCCTTCTAACGTCGGGCTTATCTCTGACGGGTTGTTCGTATGGCTCACGCCGCGCGGGTTGCGAGCAGTCCCAGTTCTCTAAGAGCTTGTGGGGCCCAAACTCGGACGACCAGGGCCTGACTGGGCGATCATTACCGCGTTCTCGATGTCTGCACCCGACCGTTTCGTGCGTAACATGACCACCTTTGTGCCCAACGGTGACGGTTCGTGGCGGCGGGACAATGAGCACCACGAGAACGTCCTAGTGGACACTGCCCGCATCCCCGAATTGCTGAATGCAACACGGGGTCGATGCCCGCGTTGGACGGTCGTTTGGGACTGAGGCGCTGCCCGAAGGGTTGCATGTGGTGGTCGGGAACCGGGCCGAGTGATTTTGGGCTGTCGGGCGGTGTTTCGAACATGGGTTCGCTGGTATGGTGTATAGTGAAAGCCCTCTGGAGAGGGGAGCAGTTATGCCCACATTGCCCTACGGTTGGATCACCTTCCAAGCCCGCGGCCCGGTGATCAAATCCAAGGCGCTGAATGGGAGCCTGTCGCAGGCGGTGCCCCGGTCCCAGCTATGCCACCTCGGCGAGCTATCGGTTGGGGGCGAGAGGGTGTCGACACCCCAGCACAGCAAGGGGCCCAAAACCTACGCCACGGGCTTGGTCACGCGCATGGACATCGGCGCGTGGCGCAAGATGGGGGCTTGTCAGGAATGCCTCCGCGTCTACGGCCAGCTTCCGGCCTGATCCCCTAGGGTACGGCCTTGCCCACTAAGGCTTGAAGTGGATCAGTGGGTAACTGCCTCCAGAACTCTTCAGTACATCCTCGGGGCCTCCCGGGCTGAGAACGAAAACAGCCGCCTACCCTCGATGTGCTTTCGTCCCCTGTAGGGGGTTGAGCCGGCTCGAAGACCGCTGAGTGACAATGGGGGCCCGCCTGGGAGATCTACCGCGGAACTCGGGGCGACTGAGGGGCGCATGGAGGCGTTCTGGGTTGCCGAACGGGAAGGGGCGACGCTTATTGTCCCGGTACCAACGGGCGTGTTCCGGCTGCCATCCCTTCATTCAGTGGGTGGGATCCGTCAGACAGTGTGGGTCCAGTTCGTCGGGGCGAACGTTGACGACGACAGCATTTCCGCCGGCGATGCCACCGCGTTTTCGGTGTTGAAGCGCTCCTCTAGGGAGCAGTCCCTTCGTCTCGTTCTGGAAAATGTCGGCCGCCTCCTGGTACAGCCTCGACACCAACAGGTCGTCTACATCAACGTCGACTCCCTTACTCGTCAGGAAGTTCATGGCGACTGACCAGGCGCGGTCACGAGCGCCATACTCGGGCGATTCAGCCAACTCCCGCGCCCAACTCTCCTCGTACTCGGGTCTGGGCGCCACTGCTTCCTCGGAGTGGTCGACGGCTTGTGGATCCTCTTCGGCAAAACATGCAGCTTCTGCAACCAGGTATGGAGACGCCATCCACAACAAAGGCGAGTTGGATCCCGAGCGTTTCTCCCAGGTGAGCCTCCAACCTCTCGCGTTGGCCGGCGCCCATAGCATCAAGCATGTCCCTTGTTAGTATGTCGTGGCGGCCATAAAGGACACGAGCGTTGGACGCTTGGGCAACTTTGACGAACGAGGGCCAGTCATCTTCTGGCGCAACGGTCATTACTGCGTGGTAGCGACTGTCCGGGATCCCAACGAACAGCGGTGGACCATCTGGCGCGCTCTGGCTTATCTGGTCCCAAACGAGGGCGAGATGCTCTGTTACGGGGAGCGCACGCCCGTCGCAAGGCGGCCAAAACGGCCAGTGCGGAACCTGATGCGGTCATAGCCGCCGTGGCGTCGCACTCCGACTCGTCCTGTCCCACGTACACATAGTGCCCGCTGTGCAACCAAGATGCCGACCCAATTGGAAGAGGGACCTGCTACCTGGTTGACGACCACCGTGCTAGCAGTCGGAGAACGTCGATGTCGCCCCACTTGCCGACGGTTCATAGCACCTTGAAGTTCCGGTGCACGGGCGGTGCCCGGCGGTAGGTGGCGTCCCCGGCCTGGCTGGCCTGGACGGTGCATATCCCGGCCGTGGCCAGGGTGATGGTAGCCCCGGCGGTGCCCCCCGAAGTGCACACCGAAGGCGTGGTCGTGGTGAAGCTCACGGCCAGCCCCGACGAGGCGGTGGCACTGACCGTCACCGGGGACTCGGCCAGGGTCTTGTTGGCCAGCGCCCCGAAGGTGATGGTCTGGGACGCCTCGGAAACCTTGAAGCTCTGGTCCAGCGTCGCTGCCGGCCGGTAGGCGGCGTCCCCAGCCTGGCTGGCCTGGACGGTGCATATCCCGGCCGTGGCCAGGGTGATGGTAGCCC
>CAYZVQ010000189.1:0-6785 GCA_964481925.1 uncultured Acidimicrobiaceae bacterium | reverse complement strand
GCCTGGCTGGCCTGGACGGTGCATATCCCGGCCGTGGCCAGGGTGATGGTAGCCCCGGCGGTGCCCCCCGAAGTGCACACCGAAGGCGTGGTCGTGGTGAAGCTCACGGCCAGCCCCGACGAGGCGGTGGCGCTGACCGTTACCGGGGAGTCGGCCAGGGTCTCATTGGCTAATGCCCCGAAGGTGATGGTCTGGGACGCCGGGGTAGCCGCGGGGTGATGGGCCTTGGCTCCTCGAGGACCGTCGATGTTGGCCGAGGCGCGCCAGTTAGAGGGGGACCGATAAGTGGCCGGGGCCACTCCCGAGGTTGCTAGCAGGGCAGGTACGGTGAGGGCAGCGACGGCCACGATGGGAGCGTTCAGGAATGCCGATCGCCAGACCGAGGCCCAGGATGCTGGTACGACCCTTTGGGGCGTCGGTCCTTTTCTGTCGGGGGAGCGGGGGCAACGCTCACTATCTTGGCCATTCACGGGTGGCCTCTCTTTCCGTAGGGCAGGGCCCGTCCTTTTCGTAGGGTACCAACCGGTCCAGCAGGGTTTTCTCCTCCCGTGTGCCCGTAAGACTGCGCGCGCGTGGAGCGTGGTAACACGCGCCCAGCGTGCCGAGCCAGCCTCGGACAAGCATGCCTTCGCACGTGTGATTCGCGCCTTTGGAGCGACAAAGAAGGTGTTATGGCCAATTACCGACTCCCGGGGACCACCGCAATGCCCTCCGGCAAAGGTCGGGGCCATCCCGCCCGAAAGTGGGCACTATCGAACAAGACGACGACGCCTGGCTGGCGAGAGCAGTCCGCACTGAACAGGTGGACCGGTTGGACAACCACGACCAAGAATGGGGGCGGAAGGGCGCCACGCTGAGCGACAAGACCGCTCGTAAAGAGGATGGCCTGACCGAGGACGAGATCATCGATGCGGTCAACGCGGGCTCGCTCGACTACCGCGTCGGCTCGGTTTATGGGACCCGTGGTTCAGGCTCCTTCCGGGCGTGGAGTTTTGTACCAAGTCCCCCCTCCAACACCGACCTTGACGTGCTGGAATGTTCGGTTGTTCCCCGGTCTTATAACAACGACATCAGCACTCCCGGTAGACAGTTATCGGGCGTGCGTTGGCGGCACCAAAGGCCCCCGGGCCGGCCTGCACCTGAAGGTTTTGCGATAGGTCCCCGCCGGCCTGCCAGCGAAAGTGCAAGCTGTTGCTGGTGCCTTCGGTGGTTATGGACGCGGAGTTGTGGCCTCACGCGCTTTCCCGCGGGCACCCGGTGCTACTCTGCGGCGGTACCCGTCCCAGCGAGCCGAAAGGCGTCATGAGAATGAGCCGAAAATGGGCCTCCCGTATTTCGTCGGCTATTGCCGGCGCATGCGTGGGCGCCGTCGTGTCGTTCATGGTTGCCAGCCCGCCGGCGGAGGCCGCCGGGGCGGTAGCGAAAAACCTGCTCCTCACGAGCGCGGTGCGCGCCCAGCTCGTCGCCGCCGGGGCGGCCTACCACGGGCTGGCCGCCTCGGACTTCACGGGGCTTGGGCCCGGCACCGCTTACTACGCCCTGGACGTCACGACCTCGACGTACTGGGCCGGCGCCAGCCTGGTACCGAGCCCGGGTTCGTACGAGGCCGGGGTCGTGGTCCAAGATGACGGCGGCTACCTGATCTTTCACCGCCCGGCCAACGGCGCCTGGCAGGCCGTCCAAGACGGGACGTTGACGACGGCCGCCGAGTGCGCCCGCTACCATGTCAGCCTGCCGGCCGCCGTGCTCGCCGTGTGGCACTGGCCCCCCGGGACCTGCACCCCGCCGCTGCCCCCCGCTCCCAAACAGTCGGCGTTCGCCCTGGCAAAGCTGCAGTGGCAGTTCGGCGCCCAGGCCGGCCCCACCGCGAACGCCAACGAGTATGGCCCTGGAGGCACCGTGGTCCCCTTTTGGGTCAGCGCGGGCAAGGACCTGACCAAGGCCATCACCGCCGGCGTGGCTGACCCGGCCGCTTACCGGCACGCCGTCGCCGAGCTCTCGCAGCTGGCCCACCTGCCCTTCGTCGTCAACACACCCCTCCAGGACCAACCCGTGGCAGTAGCTGATCTCCTTGCCCTCGATACCCTCTTCTCCACCGATGGCCTCTACGATGTGAATGCTCCGTCGGCCACCCCGGCCGCCTTTGTGGCCACCCTCCAGTTCGAAGCCCGCATCGGGAGCATCCAGGTCTACCCCGACAGCGTGCTCAACTCCCATCCGAACGCCATCCCGCCCTGGTTCCCGGGTGCCGTTGTGACCTGCCCGGTGCTGTCGGCCAAGGCCTTGGCCGACCCGGACCTGTCCCCCTTAGATGCCGACGCCGCCTTCGGTTGCCGGATGGCGGTGCCCACCGAGGGGACGTACTACCTCATCGGCACCATCTCGCAGCCCCACGCCACCCGGTACCAGGCCGACATAACCCACGCCGAGGGCGGACCGCCCCAGTTCCTTTGCAGCGCCCTGGAGGCCGACCAGGTGGCGATAGTCACCGAGATCGGCGCCATCTGCAGCCCCTGAGGTAGCAAGGGGGTGCAAGGTCGCCGGACGGGCCGAAAGGGTCGCCAGATGAACAGCAAATCCCTCCTCAGGCTCGCGGTAGCCGTCGCCACGGTATGCACCGCCACTTCGTTGTCATTATCCAGCGTCAGGAGCGAAACGGCCCGCGGCGCCACCACCGATGCCGGCGGCCTGCACCGGGCCAGAGCTGGCCGTCACCCCTGGGGCGTACCAGGCAGGGCTCACCCACGTGGGGCTGGCCGTCGAGTTCCGCAACCTCGGTGACGTCGCATGCCATATTCGTGGCTACCCGCGCGTTGTCGCCCTGAACAAAGCCGGTCACGTAGTCGCCGACGCCGTCCAGACCCCGCGCGGTTACCTGGGCGGCCTGCTGAACGGGACCGCTACCCTCCCGCTCGTTGTCGTCCTACCAGGCCAGCGAGCCTCGGCTTTTGTAGAAGGGGAAGTCTTTAACGTCCGGCGCCCAGACGCGAGCTGTCCCCCGTACCGCGCTTTGCTCGTTACCCCGCCGAGCGCGAGCCAAGCCGTGCGCGTGCCATTGAACAGCGACCTTTGCTCGGGCCTTTTTGTGCACCCCGTGGTCCCGGGCACAAGCGGCCAGGTCTGGCGCGTCTCTCCTAGCCTCCCGGGGGCGTAGGCGCCGTGGGCTGGGCCCGGCCAGTTGCGGCCACGCTAAAGTCTCGGCGATGTCGAGCGCCGGGTACACAGCGTGTGGCTTGAGCGGTCTCTGCGGTAATCGCTGGCCACGAGGTCGGCGCCGGTGACACCGTACTGTTGCACCTGGGCAGCGCCAACCGCGACCCGGCCCGCTTTGACCGGCCCGACATCTTTGATGTGGGCCGCGCCGATAACCGGCACCTGGCTTTCGGCTTCGGGGCTCACTTCTGCCTCGGGGCGCCGTTGGCCCGCCAGACGGCAGCGATAATGCTGGAGGAGCTGGGCCCTCACCTACCTCACCTCGTGCTCGATCCGGCGCCTGCTCCGTGGAAGCACGGGGACATGAGCGGGCGGACACTCGTCGAGCTCTATGCGTCCTGGAGCTAGGCGCCTCCGGGCATCCTCGGTCCCTGTGGTCGCATCATCCCGAGCGCGTCTGCGAGCACATCAATGTTCTCCGCCAGCCACTGAGTGAAGTCACCGGATTCCGGTTCCGAGATCCAGATATCACGATCAACTGGCCGATCCGTTCGATCCGGAGCGCTGCTCGTGAGCTACTTACCCTAATCCTCAAACTTTTGTCGGCGCCGGCCTAATAATGAACCCCTATCAACGGTCGAAAATTGACCCCCTCTCCGAGGGTCCACCACTTTCAGCGGTTTGGACACGAGCCTGGCCTGGCCGACATCGGCCAACCGGGAGAGGGAACTTGATCAACGTGGAAGACCACAAGCGATTTGGTAGCCGGAGTGTAAGAGGCAGTCCAGCTTGGTTCCAAGGGTAGGGCAGTGTCCGCCACCGGAGGGGCGATGGCACGACACGGACCTACTCGCGCTTGAGATGGCCATCGACAGCGATTGTCGGCGTTATACGGCGGTCGTTATGGGCAACGCCGGTATCCAACGAGGGCTTGCGGTCTACCCAGGAGAGCAGCTACCCGTCGGGCTGGAAGACTGGGTGCCGGGCCGACCTCCGCCCACCTCCTCCGGGGCCCTAGCCCTAACACTTGACCCTCCAGTGGACCTACCCCCGGACTTGCGAGCGAAGGCGCTCCGGTACGGCTGGCCACCCGAGGCTGAATTGGTCCCAGTAGCGTTGCGGTTCGGCCCCGACGGGGAGGGCGGCGACCCGAGCGACAGCGAGGTCCAGACGCTGGTGGTCGCCATGGCAGCAGTGACGGTTCATGACGCCCGCGGGCCGCTTTTGGTTCACCCCACTGCTGACCCCAGCACGGGGGCAGTCTCTCTTGCGGGCGGCCGGAAAGCCACATTCTCCATCACCCTGGAGCCTCCCGCCGTGCATCCGGAGGGTCCCGGTTTCCGCTTCCAGATGGCGGGTTTCGACCTGGTCCCCCAGGGCACAAGTCTCGTGCTCGGCCACCTATCATGGAGCGCCGTTGCAGCGCTGCGAACCGCTACCCAAATATACCGTCCATTTCCAGCCGGAGTGCCTGCGCCGAGCGGGCCTGAGGTGCCGCTCGTAGCCATCCTGCCGGGGCCCGAACGACGCGCCATGACCGCCGCCAAGGTGGCCGAACTTGATCCCTACGGCATCATATCGGTAACCTCGGACGACAACCGGGAGATTTTGGTGTTGGCTGGCGCCAACGGTGCGCAGGTGCTTATGGACTTGCCGGCCAACAGTCCCGGCCTGGCGGACTACCGCCGCAGATTGCGAACCACCAAAGGCCTGCATGTCATCATGGTGGCCGACGAGGCAGCGAACCGGGGAGAGGGCCCCGTCTACGGTTTTTTCGAGTGCCACCAACCTCCGCCCCGGACAAAGAGACGTTATGGAGGAAAAGGCTCCAAAGCCAACGGCCCTACGGTTGGTGGCGCTGGAAAGCCGTAGCTAGGTCAACAAGGCGTAGCCAAGAACGTTGTACAAGAACGACCTCATTTCAAGCAACTACTGTGACGCCAGGTTGACTGTTCCAGTGGATAGGCGATGAAGCTCCCGCCGGCTGGCATAATCCGGCATGAGCCCCCGCTGGATGACCTGCTGCTGGTCGTCCGGGGCGGCGCAAACAGCCTAAGTGATTCGGTCCTCGAACGATCCGTCGGCGACTGTTGGGAGCAGTACGCGTTCTTTGGTGTCTCGGTCTTCGGCGTACCCGGCGACGACCTGGTCGTGCTGAGCCGGTCGACTATGGCGATCCGGCGACGTAGCAAGGTCCGCACCGCCCGCTGTGGCGAGCTGCGGGCCGCGGGGTTCGAGGTGATGGCGACGTTCACGAACCCGGGCCACTATTCCGTGGTACTGTCCGACGCGACGCCCGAGCGGTTCGCATTGTTGCGTTCGTGCTTCTCGTCGCCCGTGGACAACCCCGGCTTCAAGCCGGACCTTTGAGCGGTAGCATCAGGATGTGACTGAGCCTGCTGTCGAGCTGTGGGTCGACGACCACCAGGAGTACGAGCCTGGTGTCGTCCACGGGCACCTCCGTCACGCGCGAGTCGTGATCGACCCCCATCCCGGCGACTACGTCGTCGTGGGCGACGACGACGCTCCGCCGGTGCTCGCCGAGGTGCTGAAGCGGGACCCGGAGGGCGCGCTGTTGCTGCGGCTGCTGCCCGGCGCTCCCGATGCTCATCCCGAGTTCCGGACGCGGCGGGTCTCGACCGCAGTCTGACGAGGAGCTCGGCCCATCGCGGTGACGAGCGGGTTAGGCGGCTCTGCAAAGCTCTGACCAGGTACTTTCTACAACGACGGGGCGTGGACCTCGGGTGCTAGTCGCCCCTCCGACACACGAAAACTTGTCGGGGCGTCATCGGCGGCGAGGGCCTCGGAGTATCTAGCTCTCAGACGCCGAGTTCTCTGCCCAGGAGCCTCGAAACGAAACCTCCAGGTCCCTCGTATCCGACGAGCTGTTTGACGCGCTCCAAGGTTTGTGCGCCGTTACCGACGTTAGCGGCCGCTTTCATGGTGTGCGTGTACGCCGCCCAGACGTCGGCGCTCGTGACCTCGTAGCCGTGGCCGGCAACCAGCCACTGGAGCGAGAGGAGCCCGGCGCCGAGGGCAAAGGCAGGTTGCTTTTCTGCGAAGTCCCGGGCGGCGCGGGCCAGCGTTTTGGGGTCGCAAGGCGAGCGGGCGGCGAGGTCGAGGGCCTCGTCGAAGAGGCCCGCCTCCTTGGCCGCGGCGAACCACTTGGCCTCGTCTCCAGCAGTCGTCCCCACGAGGTCCGCCAAAATCTGGCGGACGTCTTTGTGAGGATATTTCTTGGCCACAGCGCGGAATGTGGCGAGGTACGTACCGGCCCGGTTCGCCCGCAGGCCGTACCGCCCGTAAGCCTCATCGACCAAGCCGGACGACAGGATTCTGAGGCCGTTTCTTTCGAGGCGCAGAGCTCTCCCCAGTAATTGGCGAGGATCTCTATGTACGGCACCTGGTCGGCCTCGTGCGCCCACAGTCGTTCGAGCCAAGCCTCCCTGACCGAGGGCCCCGCCGGGGCGTCGGTGATGATGGGGACCAGCGCCCGCAGGGCGTTGTTGACTGCTGTACCTATCGCCCCCGAAGAGCTGTCGACCTGCTCCAGCGCCGGAGAGAGGCGCTCGAGGAAGCTGACCGCCCCCTCGGCCGCCAGCACCGGGTCACGTCGCGCCACCTGTTTGATC
>CAYZVQ010000188.1:0-9699 GCA_964481925.1 uncultured Acidimicrobiaceae bacterium | reverse complement strand
GGAGTTCCCGATCGTCTACTGCCCCTATCTGTGGGACAACGCGCCGAGCGACCGCACGGGCGCCCCGGTCATGTTCCACGATGCGAACGACGGCGGCCGGCGCAAATTGGACGTCGGAGAAAAGGGGGACGCCACCTACCAGCAGCACCTTGGTGCGGGCCAGGAGGAGCGCCGAGGCGAGGATCTCCGCCACCTGTACGTGGCCCTTACCCGGGCCAAACACCAGACCGTCGTGTGGTGGGCGGCTGTAAAGGGCTGTCAGCATTCGGCTCTGGGGCGTCTGCTGCTGGCCAAGGACGCCAATGGCGACGTGGCCGGCGAGGGCCGGAGGAGCGCGCCTGCTGACCGTGAGGTCTGGGGCCGCTTCCAAGAGATTTCTGCCGCTGTACCCGGTCTGGTCAGCGTCGAACGTGCCGCTGGGGCCACAGCACCGGGCTGGGCCGGCCCGGGGCAGTTCGGTCGTCCGGCTGAGCTCAGCACGGCACCCTTCGAACGCCGCCTCGACCTGCTCTGGGGGCGCAGTTCATATACGAGCATCACGGCACCTGCCCATGAAGCCTCGTCCTCGCCGGGCCGGCTGGTCAGCAGCGAACCTGAGGAGCCCGGGACCGTCGACGAGCCCGGTGAGCGGGCGCCGGGCCCCCTTCCTGGCGCGTATGTGGCTGAGACCGACCCGGCCGAGCTGAGCTTGCGGGCCGTGCCCAGCCCGCTGGCGGCGGTCCCTGGCGGTGCTGACATCGGCACTTTTGTGCACGGCGTGCTCGAGGCGGTCGATTTTGCGGCCCCTGACCTCCGGGCCGAACTAGCCGGGGTGGTAAGGGCCCGCGCCGACGCCTACCCGGGAAGCCCTGGCGACACAGAGGGCCTGGTGGAAGGCTTGCAAGCCGCCATCCTGACGCCGTTGGGGGACTTGACCGGCGGCGTCAGCCTGGCCCGCATCGCTCGCCGGGACCGGTTGGACGAGCTCGGGTTCGAGCTGCCCCTGGTAGGCGGCGATGAACCAGTGGGCGAAGTGACCACCGCCGAGATGGCGGCGTTGTTCGCCAGGCACCTGGGGACAGGAGGGCCGCTCGCCGGCTACGCGGCGACGTTGGCGGGGCCGGCGCTCTCCACCAGGCTTCGCGGTTACCTGACCGGTAGCCTCGACCTGGTTTTCCGGCTGGGAGGCCAGGGGCGCGACGAGCGCTACTTCGTCGTCGATTACAAGACAAACTGGCTGGGCCCGCCGGGAGAAGAGCTCTGCGCCTGGCACTACCGCCGGCTTGCCCTTGAAGAGGAGATGTGCCTCTCGCACTACGTCCTCCAGGCCGCCTTCTACCTGGTCGCCCTGCACCGTTACCTGCGCTGGCGGCTCCCCGCTTACGACCCCTCCGTCCATCTCGGCGGCGCTATCTACCTCTTCCTGCGGGGTATGACCGGGCCCGTCCCCGCCGTCTACCAGGGCCAACCCTGCGGGGTGTTCGCCTGGTGCCCGCCGGTGCAGCTGGTGACGGAGCTGTCGGACCTCTTTTCCGGCCCCCCGGCGACCGCCACGGCGGCCGGCGCCGGGCCAGGTCGTCCCTGATGGCCTCGAGCCAGCCGGGTACCCTGCTCGGCCCCGACGCCGAGCTCGTCCTGGGCGAGGACGAAGACAGTTTGGTGGGGGCATTCAACCGGGCGGGTGTGCTGGTCGCCGCGGACGTGCACGTGGCTCGCGTGCTGGCCCGCCTCGGTGGCGAACAAGACGCCTCGGTCGTTCTCGCCGCGGCCCTGGCCGTGCGGGCCCCGCGCGCCGGCCATGTCCTGGCCGAACTGTCCACCCTGCGCGAGACGGTCACCGCCGAAGCCGTCGGCGGGGCGACAGGCGAGGGCCAAGCCGAGGCCGACCTGTCGTCCTTGCCGTGGCCGGAGCTTCCCGCCTGGCTCGAGAGGTTGGCCCGGAGCCCCCTGGTGGCCAATGGGCCTCACGGGGGGGACGACCGCCCTCTGCGCCTGGTCGGCAGCGCTCTTTACTTGGACCGTTACTGGCGTGACGAGCAAGCGGTGGCCGCCGAGCTCAAGGTCCGCAGCCGGGCGCAGCTCCAGGCGGTGGACGAGGCGGCGATGGCGGGCGGGCTGGCCCGGCTGTTCCCGGGGGCCGGCGCCGCTGCTCAGCGCCAGGCTGCGGCCAATGCTTTGGGCCGCCGCTTCAGCGTGATCGCCGGCGGGCCGGGTACCGGTAAGACCACCACCGTCGCCCGCCTGTTGAGCCTGATCGAAGAGAAGGCTGCCACCGCCGGCGGGCCTCCACCCTTGGTGGCACTGGCCGCGCCGACCGGCAAGGCGGCGGCCCGCATGGCCGAGGCCGTGCACGACGAGGCCGGCCGGCTCGACGTGGCCGATGCTGTGCGCCGGCGCCTGCTCGCCCTGGAAGCTTCGACCGTCCATCGCCTGCTCGGCCGCCAGCCCGCCAGTAGCAGCCGCTTCCGCCACAATGGCGACAACCACCTGCCCCACGATGTCGTCGTGATCGACGAGGCGTCCATGATGTCCTTGCCATTGATGGCCCGGCTGGTCGAGGCCGTCCGCCCCGACGCCCGCCTGGTGCTCGTGGGAGACCACCAGCAGTTGGCGTCGGTGGAGGCAGGAGCCGTCTTCGGGGACATCGTGGGGCCGGCGGGAGGTGGTGCCCCCGTCCCGTCGGGCAGGGACGCGGCTGGTCCCATGGTCCCACCTGGTCCCATGGCTTCGTCCATCACCCTTCTGGAGGCCAACTACCGCTTCTCGGGGCCGCTGGCCCAGTTGGCGGCCGCCATCCACGACGGTGACGGCGACGGGGTGATGGCGGTGCTCTCGGACCGCCGAGGAGATCCCCTGGAGCCCGGGGGCGCTCCGCCCGGCACCGCCGGCATCCGGTGGCTCCCGGTCGATGCCGCCACCGCCGGTCCGGAGGACCTGGAGCCAGTCCGGAGCGTCCTGGTGGGCGCCGGTCGGGTGCTGGCCGATGCCGCCGGGCGGGGTGACGGTGCCGCTGCTCTCGAAGCCTTTGGACGTATGCGGCTGTTGTGCGCTCACCGCGCCGGCCCCGTGGGCGCGAGCACCTGGAACTCCAGGGCCGAGCAGTGGCTGGGGCCCGGTCCGACAGAGAGCGGCTGGTACCCGGGGCGCCCGGTCGTGGTGACCGAGAACGACTACAGCCTCGAGCTGTTCAACGGGGACACCGGTGTCGCGGTGGCCCGGTCCGGTGGCGGCCTGTCGGTGGCGTTCAGGCGCGCCGGCGCCCTGGTCTATGTCAGCCCCGCCCGCCTCGCCGCTGTCCAGACCGCCTTCGCGATGACGGCGCACCGAGCGCAAGGCTCCGAGTTCGACCAGGTGGTGGTGTTGCTACCCGCTCCCAATTCCCGCGTGCTCACCCGGGAGCTCTTGTTCACGGCCGTGACGCGTGCCCGCCGGCAGCTCATATTGGTCGGCACCGAAGAGTCTGTGAGGGCTGCGCTGCGGCGTCCCGTGGCCCGAGCCTCGGGCCTGACCGCCGCGCTTTGGGCCTGACTGGCCCAAGCGCCACCCGCTACCGTGCCTTCTGTGCAAAAGCCCCAGCCTTCAGCGGAAGAGACCGGGCCTGGCGCCTTGGCCGGCGACCGTCCCAAACTGAGCGCCGGCTGGCAAAAGCTGCGGGCCGACACCACTTTGTCGGGTCGCGCCTGGAGCCGCGCCGCCACGGAGCTGACCGACGCTTGGCTGAGGGCCATTTTCGAACAGGCGCTGGCGCTGCCATCGGGCGCTGGTCCCTCGGCCGCGACCAGAAGGGCCGGGCCCTTCGGGGCGCGGCGCGCCCGGCGGGAAACCTCGGGTGCGACGGCCGCCGGCTCCGGGTTGGCGCTCATCGCCGTGGGCAGCCTGGGCCGCGGGGACCTGGCTCCGGGCAGCGACCTGGACCTGTTGCTGGTGCATGATGGCCGGCCTGATGTCAATGAGGTGGCGGACCGTCTCTGGTACCCGATCTGGGACGACCCGATGCCGCTCGACCACAGCGTCCGTACCCTGTCCCAGGTGGGCCAGGCCGCCGAGGCCGACCTCCGGGTCGCGCAGGGCCTCCTCGACGCCCGGCCGGTGGCCGGCGACAAGGAGCTGGGTGCCAAGTTGGTGGCTCTGGGCCAGCGCCTCTGGGACAAGCGCGCCGGGGTATGGCTCCCGGCCGTCCTGGACACCCGGGAGGCGGCCCGGCAGGCTCACGGAGACGTTGCCTTCTTGCTCGAGCCCGAGCTCCAAGTGGGCCGGGGCGGCTTGCGGGACCTGCAGCTGCTGGCCCTCCTGGCCGCGGTGACACCGGTCGTGGGGGCGGTGGTGGCGTCCGGGGCGCTGCGCCCCGCCGGCGACATGCTGCACGCCGTCCGTGTCGAACTGCAGCGTGAGACTGGGCGACGGAGCGAGCGCCTGATGCTCGAAGACCAGGACCGGGTCGCCGCCGCCCTGGGCCTCCACAGCCGGGAGGTACTGGCCGTGGCTGTGGGCGAGGCGGGCCGGACCGTCTCCTGGCTGGTTGAGGACGCCGAGCGCCGGGCGAGGTCCTGGTTGGCGGGCCCCCGAGGAAGGACCGGCTCCGCCGATCGCGTCCTGGGGCCGGCACTGGTGCTCCGGGACGGCGAGGTGGTCGTCCCGGGTACGGCACCGCTGGGGGAGGACCCGACCCTGGCCTTGCGAGCGGCCACGGCATCGGCCGAGCTCGGGCTGCCGCTGTCCCGGGCCACGATGTCACACCTGGCCCAGGAGGCCCCCGTCCCCGTCACCCCGTGGCCCGAGGAGGTCCTGCGGGCCTTCGTCAGGCTCCTATCCGTGGGCCCGGCGGGTACCCACGCCATCGAGACGCTCGACCAGCTCGGGATCTGGGAACGCTACCTGCCCGAGTGGCCCCATGTCCGCAACCGGCCCCAGTTCAACCCCTACCACCGATGGAGCGTCGACCGTCACCTACTGGAGACGGTGGCCAACGCCGCCGGCCATGCCCGTGACGTGCACCGGCCCGACCTGCTCGTGCTCGGGGCGCTGCTGCACGACATCGGCAAAGGCATGGGCGGGGACCATTCAGAGGTGGGTGCAGGTATTTCCGCCATGACCGCCCAGCGGCTGGGCTTGCCCGACGAGGACAAGCGGGTACTGGAAAAGGTGGTCCGCTACCACCTCCTGCTACCGGAGGTGGCCACCCGGCGCGACCTCGAAGACCCGGCCACCGCCGCCGCGGTGGCCGAGACGGTGGGCGACGAAACGACCCTGGAGCTGCTGGGCGCGCTCACCGCGGCGGACGGGGAGGCCACCGGCCCGGTGGCGTGGACGCCGTGGAAGGCCCGCCTCGTCGAGGACCTCGTCCACCGGGCGGGCGCCGTGCTCGGGGGCCGGCCCGTGCCCGTGGGGCCGAGCTTTCCTTCTGACGAGCAACGGCGGATGATGGAGGCCGGTGGCTTGCAGGTCGTGACCGGCCATGACCAGCTCGTGGTCGTGGCTGCCGATCGGCCCGGCCTGCTCAGCGACGTGACGGGAGCCCTGGCGCTGCACGACATCGGCGTGCTCGAGGCCCGGGTCCACAGTGAGGCCGGTCACGCCCTCCAGGTGTTCAGCCTGGACCTGCCCGAGCACGCCGACCCACGCTGGGACCGGGTCGAGGCCGACATAACGGCGGCGGTCGAAAAGCGCCTCAATATCGCCGACGCGCTGGCCCGGCGCCCGCCGGACCGTAGGGCCCGGCGCCTCATGGCGCTGCCGGCCCCGGGCGTCCGCGTGATCGTCGACAACGGCGCCGCGACCAACGCCACGGTGGTCGAAGTCAGGGCGCCCGACGCCCCCGGGGCCTTGCACCGGATAACGGCGGCGATCGCCGCCCTCGGCCTGGATATCGTCTCGGCCCGGGTGGCGACGCTCGGCAACGCCGTGGTCGACAGCTTCTACGTCCGGTCTGCGGGCTCCAAGCTCGCCGGGGCCGAGGAGGCCGACGACATCGGTAGGGCCTTGGAAGAGGCGCTGGGCGCCCCCCTGGCCGGTGGCACTCGTAACACGGCCGAAACATAACAGTCGCCGCTCCGAAACAACCGTCCTCTACGTTCTGGGGAAGCCTGCGGCCGGTCCGGTCGCGAGGTGCGTCTTATCCACCAGCAAGGAGGGCTTTTGATCCACCTTTTAGTGCACCTGCAGGCTGCCGCCGCGCCAGCGAGTTATTCAGACCAGCCCTGGCTGAACACCGGCGACAATGCCTGGCAGCTCACCGCGGCCACCTTCGTGGCCCTGATGAGCGTCCCCGGCCTGGCGGTCCTTTTCGGCGGCCTGGTCCAGAAAAAGTGGGTCGTCAACACCATGTTCATGACGTTCGCCGGTTTTGCCGCCGTGCTCGTCGTCTGGGTGTTGTGGGCGTACAACATGGGGTTCGGCTCAGCCTTGTTCCACGGTTCCTACGCCAACTACAAATGGTCGGGGGGCGACATATCGGAGTTCTTCCAGAACTTCGTGGGCAAACCCGGTACGACCCTCAGCCATATTGGTGAGGAGGGCCAGGGGAGCATTCCCCAGGTCAACCCGGGTATGCCTGCGTTCGGCATACCCATGGCCAGTGTCGTCTACTTCCAGTTCGTCTTTGCCGCCATCACGCCCCTTTTGTTCCTGGGCAGCGTCCTGGGCCGCATCAAGTTCAAGGTCTGGGTCATTTTCGTGCCCCTGTGGACCACTTTTGCCTACAGCGTCAACGCCTTCCTCCTCTGGGGCGGCGGCTTCTGGGCGCATCAGGGCGCCGGCGACTTCTCCGGCGGCTACGTCATTCACCTGGCCGCCGGTACCAGCGGCTTCGTGGCCGCGGCCGTGGTCGGTCCCCGCCTGAAAAGGGACCGGGAGAAGGCCTTGCCGCACAGCCTGCCCCTGGTGGCCATCGGGGGCGGCATCGTGTGGCTGGGCTGGAACGGTTTCAACGGTGGCGACCCCTACTTCGCCAGCGCCGACGCCGCCGCCGCTGTCATCAACACCAACATGGCGACGGTGGCCGCCCTGCTCACCTGGGTCATCCTGGACATGTACCTGAGCAAGGCCAAGAAGCCCACGTTCCTCGGTGCCATCAACGGCATGGTGGTGGGCCTGGTGGCGATCACGCCCTGCGCCGGTTACGTCAACGGCGCCGGCGCATTGGGCGTCGGGGCCATCGACTCCTGCATCGTCTGGCTGGCCTGGAACTACCTTTCCCGGGTCAACTTCATGAAGAAGGTCGACGACGCCATGGGTATCGTCTACACCCACGGCATAGCCGGCCTCTTCGGCGGCCTGCTGCTCGGGGTTTTCGCCGATCCCACAGTGGTCGAGTACCAGAGCGTCGGGGGCTCCAAGATCTCCCTCACGGGCGCTATTTACGGGCACCCCGGCCAGATCGGCATCCAGCTGGGGGCGGCCATCACCGTCATAATCTGGGACGGCCTGGTCACCTTCGTGATCCTCACGGTGATGAAAGCGGTCATGCCGTCCCACTCGCTCAAGTACCCCGACGAGATCCTCGAGATCGGCGACCTCGCCATCCACGACGAGGAGGGCTATCCCGACGACCGGGGCGCCACCCGCGTCCTGCCCGGATATTCTGAGGCAGCTGTGCACACCGCAGCCGCGGCGACCGTTGCAGGAGGTAGTGCGTGATGATCCTCGTAACCGCAGTTATCAAGCCCCACGCGCTCGACGCCGTCCGCGAGGCCCTCTCCCATGTGGGCATAGCGGGCATGACCATCTCGGAGGTCCAGGGCTTCGGTCGCCAACGTGGGCACACCGAGGTCTACCGGGGCGCCGAGTACAAGGTCGAGTACGTGCCCAAGGTGAAAATCGAGATCCTCACCACGGCCGAAACAGCCGACGACGTTGTCGAGGCGATCTCCAAGTCGGCTCGCAGCGGCAAGATCGGCGACGGGAAGATCTGGACCACGACAGTGGATAACGTGACCCGGATCCGTACCGGCGAGACCGGGCCAGGAGCCATCTAGACTTGGCTTCAGTGACCCGTAGCAAGAAACGTGGGACGTCCCGTCACCCTGCTCGCAGGGGGACGGGTGCTCCCCGCACGCCCAGGAGCGGCTCGTTGCCCGTGGCACCGACCACTGAGCCCACCGGCGGCCCCACGGAGCTCCCGCCACTCGGGATGGTGGTGGCTTCGCCCTGGGGCTGGCGCATCATGGCCGTCGTCACCTTGGTGGCCATCGGCCTGTGCATCACGTTCTTCCTGGACGGCCACACCGTGTTCGGATTTTTGTGGGTTGTCATCGCTGTGGCCTGGAGCTTTTTCACCAACCAATTAAGGCTGCGTCACCTGGACTTTGCCCGCTCCTAACCGGCCCTAGCCTTGCCGGCCGTCCTGGTCGTCGACAACGCCGCCGTCCCTCTTCCCGAGCGCGGCGGCGTTGTCGCGATGTCAGTGCGTCGTGGTGGTCCGGGCCTTGCTCGGTAAGGAGGCGGTCGGCGTGGAGGCGGGGGTGGGCGCCGTCGGGGGTACCACGGAGATGGACTCAGACGTGGGCAGGAGCTCTTCCCACGTGTTGCCGGGGGCGAGGGTGATCGTGGTCCCGTCGGTCTCGGTAAACGTCGCCGGCTGGGCCAGCGTCGGCCGGTGCCAGGTGCCCTTCAGTTCGGTCCCGTTGCGGAACACCCAGGCCTGTCCCGTGCCGGTCAAGGTCAGGTCCTGCTCGAGGGCGCCGGTAGCGTCCTCGACGTAAGGGGTGGGGTACTCGACCACCCGCATCACGACCACGTTGGTGGCCGAGATCTGTACGTCGTCGCCCTGGATGGCGGGACCGGTGTCGGAGTAGTAGCGGACCCAGGTGCCCCTCTTCGCCTTCCATGTCCATGTGGTCACGTCCAGGGGGAAGTAGATGTTGACCGCGCCCACGGCCGTCCCACCGGCCGGGAGGGGCCCGTACTTGAAGATCGGGGGCGGAGACGTGCTCTGGTAGCCGAGGGCGGCCGCCGCCGACCACAGCGCGGCGGTGGACGTGTAGAGGTTGTGGGGCGCGATGCGGGTGGAGTCGCGCTGGTAGGCGCCCGGCGCCTTATTGGCCCCCACGTCCTCCAGCAGGGAGGTGTTGGAGTCGATGGCGTTGACCACGGGCTGGATGGCGCCCGAATAGGCGAAGAGGATGTGGCCGAGCGGCTCCAGGATGGCGAGGTCCACCAGGCGGCCCGAGCGGACCGGTTCGATGCGGGGCGCGACATGGCACTGGTAGACGGCGATGAACCTGGTTATGCCCCCCTCCACCGGTTCTTCGAAGACAATGTCAGTGTGGTCGAGGCCCCACTGGGGCCGGGCCTGGGGCAGGTTCTCGACCTTGACTGCCAATGCCGCCCGCTGGGGCACGTGGCCGTCCCGGGGGGCAAGGCCGGTCAATGGGCAGACCGCCACGTGACGCGGCTTGGTCGTGGTGGTGCTGCGGGCCGTCGTAGTCGTCGTCGACGAAGACGGGGTGGTGGTCGGCAGGGATATGGCGGGCTTCTTGGCCTGGCCGCAACCGCTTACCAGAGCCAGCGCGGCTGAGGCAGCTAGAACGGCAGCCACCCGGCGCCCGCCCGGTGACGCTCTCATCGCGGTCCAACCTACTTGGCGGGCCCGTCAAGCAAGCGGCATACCCGGCGACGGGGCCAGTCCGGGGCGGGGACGGGGAGCCCTAGGCGCGCTGGCCCTGACGGCGCACGGCCTCGGCCGCGGCGGCGATCGCCTCCGGGTCGCCCAGCCAGCGCCCC
>CAYZVQ010000187.1:0-9720 GCA_964481925.1 uncultured Acidimicrobiaceae bacterium | reverse complement strand
GATGAGAGCACAAACATGCTCCGAAGAGTGTCACACCATAGGTTCACCTCAAACGGTACGTACCCGATAGCCGCATCCCGCAGCAGAAAGCCTTGCAACGTGTTCCGGGGCAGCTCACGAGCGCCGGGAGGGTTGCGTGGTTGGTCCAACCGGTAGTCCCAGCCAAGTTCATGGGGCGGGGGCAACGACTCCAGACGCTCGCCCGCCGACAGTATGCGGTTGATGGTCTAAGGGTCCCCGCCACGTTAGTACGCGCGTAGTATCATGATGGTGTGGAGGTCAAGTCCCAAGAGCTCGCGCGCTTCTTCGCTGTCGTGCTCCCACATATGGACGAGGTCCAACGCCGGGTGGTGGCAGGGGCGGTGGCAGAAATGCTTGGCCGTGGCGGCAAAACTGCGGTGGCAGAGGCGTCGGGGATGAGCCGTAACACGGTGATCAAAGCCGAGCGGGAGGTCATTGAGGGCCTGGAGCCGACCGACCGTCTCCGTGCCCCAGGCGGGGGTGACAAGCCGCTGACGGATAAGCAGCCCGGGTTATTGGAAGCTCTGGACAACTCGGTCCACCCCAGCACTCGGGGCAACCCCATGTCCTTTTTGCGCTGAAGAGCTCGCGCGCTTCTTCGCTGTCGTGCTCCCACATATTGGACCTCCAAGAGCTCGACCAAGCTGGCCGACGAACTGGTCCGCCAGGGCTACGAGGTGTCGTCGCGCACGGTGCTGCGGCTGTTGCACCAGCTCGGTTATTCGCTCCAGGCCAACGCCAAGGTTTGTTGCTAACGCCCAATCAGACCTGGCGTGAGCCCTAAGCTCCGCCCAAGTCCCTCCACCGCCTCAGGTTGCCTGGGGAATCTCGGTGATCGACAGTGAGGAATTTCAGAAATCCGCAGCACGGCCACCGGAGCAGCCCCCCTGCTGGTCACATAGCCCGTCAACGCCACGAGCCGACCGCCCCGAGCAGGCATGGGACCCGTCACCCAGGAGTCATATATTGGCCCCTAAACGACCACGGCCGGAACGCAGCAGGCCAGCTAGTCGACTAGCTCCCAGACAAACAACAAGCCCCCGGCACACACCGGAGGCTTTGTCATTTCCAAATTGGCGCCCTCCTGTGAAGGAGGGTTAGCCACCCAGAAGGAACCGGCCCCTGTGACCTAACTCACCCCAGACTTAACAGCTCGCCCAGGCCTACCAACGAACGCTCAGCCACGAAGGCTTCCATGCCCTTCAGCTTCATTTCCACCAGCTCCGCCTGCGTATCCTCCAACTTACGACCGCTCGCCGCCGCCTCCCGCTTGTAATTCGTCACCTCCTGTCTCACCTCTGCAAGACGCAGACGCAACTCAGCGTTCTCGTCCTGAGCCTCTTTAAGCAGGCCCTTTAGCACCCGAGACTCGTTCTGAGCCTCGGAATCCCGCAGCTTTTTCTCGGCCCGCTCCTGAACCAGCACCGCCGTAGGCCTGAATTTCTCACAGTCAGGACATTTCTCCCAATTACGGTCCAAAGACACGTAGCCCTGGCTATGCGGGCACGCAGCCTGCTTAGCCCGGTCCTCAGGGCTCACGAACTTAGGCATCACTCCGCCCCCACATTGTAGTCACATTGCCCCCTTAGGCCTATTAGACCCATTTTACTCCGGCCAGATCCAATCAGTCAACGCTAACTTTGTTCCTTCGGCGCACCCTTTATCAGCTAGCGAACCAGCGGGAGAACGGGACCCCTCGAAACTCGGGCCGACCCCTGACCCCGCTGGCTCGTTTTCCGGTCCCTGTGCGCCCTACGAGCGCCGCTACCCATCGACCCGCTACGGTCCCCCTTGCCCCCGAGCCATGACCCACCCCTACGAGCGCTACAGCGCCCCATGCAAGAACACCCCTTGCCGACCCCTAGTGGCAAACCCCCATCGAACCCGGAGCCAGACCTGGCGGCGTAAAGGGGGCAAGTGTCTCTGTGCTCATTGGGGACCGCCCGTGGTTCGGGACCACCAATGCCAGCTCAGCTAAGGTGCGCCATGGACGAAGGGCGATACGAACGCGCCGAAGGACCCTGCATAGAGGCCATCCTTATGAGCCAGGAGGTGCGAATTAGCCTCCCAACCGAGCGCTGGCCGCAGTTCAGCGAGCAAGCCGTAGCCGGGATGCGCTCGGGTTGTCA
The DNA here is from genome assembly GCA_964481925.1 of uncultured Acidimicrobiaceae bacterium. Classification (GTDB taxonomy): domain Bacteria; phylum Actinomycetota; class Acidimicrobiia; order Acidimicrobiales; family Palsa-688; genus Fen-671. The sequence continues at coordinate 7,570 of CAYZVQ010000187.1, read as the reverse complement.
CTGCCGCTCACTTTCGCTGAACGCACCACGGGGGCGCCCAACTTGTACTCGGCTGTCGGTCAACCCTGGGGTACGTCCACCATCCGAGCTGCCCGGAGACTGGGCGGGCAAGCGGTGGTGGTTTTGGCCAACGCGGTACGCCTGGCGAGCTCAGAGCTGCCCAACTACCGCCTCCCGCACACCCGGGAGAGCCGCGACGTGATCGGCAAGGCCAAAGGCATGCCAACGGCTCGCCAAGCGATCACCGCCGACGAGGCATTGGACATCCTGCGTCGCGTCTCCCAGCACAGCGGGCGCAGGATACGAGAAATCGCCGCCGATGTCGTGCACGGGCTCGGGCAGCCCGAAGCCCAAAGTTGAACGGGGCCGGCGGCCACCGTCTGCGCGCCTTGCCCGACCTCCTCGCACGCAGCCCCGAAATAGCGGATGAGGTGCCAGCGACGGCGCTCAGTTCTTAAGTAGGTGCCGGCTGTCGAGCGGGCCGATGAACAGCAGCATCCAATCCTGCTGGCGCCCGGCCGCGTCGGACCAACCGACGCAAGGCCGTCAACGTCCTTCTTCCTCGGCCAAACAATCTTTGGCGGGGCACTCGTGGGGGAATTCAACAAAGGAGTGGCACAGACCACACCAGCCATAAATGGCTTCCACTTCTTCCACCAACGGGTCTTCCACCACCGAGCCCATCAGCCGTGGCATGGAGAATCACTTCCGTGCGAGCCCTTATTCTCATCACTCTCGGCAAGCTTATGAACAGGCCTCACTATGTGCCCCCCTTTTCTCAGGCGCCGTCGGTCGTCCCGTGATGATCCTCAAGTAGTAGCCCAAGTTCGTCATCGCTGGACGAACCGACCTCGGCGCCAACCGCGCTTATCAGATGGCTCGTACTAGCACCGAATCTTTAGCTTGCTGGGACGAGCACGTTGACGAGGTCGGCGGCGAACCTGCGTTGCGAAGCCAACAACTTCTCTGCCATCCCGAAGGCGGTACCGAGACTCTCGACGACCTCGGGACGGGCCGGGACGAAGGGGAACGCGGGAAGTTCGGGGACGACCTTGCCGATGACGTCAGCCCACGTGGTGACGGCGTCGAGGGTGAACTGCTGGGCCTGCTTCACCGAGGCGATGATCTCGTCACGAACGGCCGCAGAATACTCAGCTGTCTTGGCGGCATCCGTCGCCTTGGGCGTGGTGGTGGTGGTGGTGGTTTCGGGCATTTCAGGCTCCTGGAGTGATGGGCGGGCAACCCCGCCTTGTGGAATGTCTTGCTCTGCTCATTATAGCACTCATCTGCTAGCTATATCAAGCACAACCTTGCGGGGGTTGCGCCATCGCGGCCCGAGGACGCCGGCCGTCACCCGGTAACCCTCACCGCCCCCGCTGTGGCCCGTACTCAACGCGGACCCGAGGAGTAAGGTGCACCTTAGGGCCGGGCATAGGCGAGGGAGGGCTATGAGCGATACACGAGTAGCCATCGTTACGGGGGGGGTGCCGAGGTATCGGGGCCGCCATCACATCGGCGCTCGCCCGTAACGGGTTCCATGTCGCGGCTGGGTACCACGGTCACCCGAAGGCGGCCGAGGAGCTCCAAGGGGGCCTCACTTCGGAGGGTTGTTCTGTCTCGGTCCATCACGCAAACAGTCCTCGGGGTCCCCGAGGACTGTTTGCGTGTCGTGGACGAAGTGCGCACGTCATTCGGTCGCGTTGACTACCTCATCAACAATGCGGGGGTCACGGTTGACAAGACCGTCCGCAAGGTGACCTGGTGTCAGGAGAACGAACGTAGGAGCAATGCGTCTCCTTGACCGCCGCCGCCACAGAGGCTGACGACGGCCTGTCCGCCGCCTCGACGCTTGAGCTCGTACAGAGCAGTCAGGGCCAGACGGGCACCGGACATGCCGAGGGGGTGACCGAGCGCAATCGCTCCTCCGTTGACGTTGACCTTTTCTTCGGGGACCTTAAGTGCGTCCATCGACGCTAAGGCCACGGCGGCAAACGCTTCGTTCATCTCGATAAGGTCGACATCGGCGATACTTATGCCTGCTCGGGCCAGGGCCTTGTTGATGGCGTTGGCCGGCTGGTGGACAAGTGAGGGGGTAGGACCGGCCACCTGCCCGTAGCTAATGAACTCGCCCAGGGGCACCACGCCCAACCGTTCGGCCACGGCACGCGACGTGACGATGACGGCGGCGGCCCCGTCAGAAATCTGTGAGGCATTGCCGGCGGTGATGCTGCCACTGCCACTGAAGACGGGCTTGAGCCGCGAAAGCGACTCGATCGTCGTCTCGGGTCGGATACCTTCGTCGGTGTCCACCAAAACCGGGTCGCCGCGTCGTTGCGGGATGCTCACCGGGACGATCTCGTCTGCCATTCGCCCGTCCTTGACGGCCGTGGCCGCCTTTTCGTGTGAGGCTGCAGCCCATGCGTCCTGGCGCTGGCGGGAGACGGCGTTGTCGTTGTACTGGTCGGTAGCCAGGCCCATCGAGGCGTGGTCGAGGGCACAAGTCAACGCATCGAACACCATCGAGTCGACCAGCACCCCGTCCCCGTAGCGGTACCCAGACCGCGCGTCTTGGAGCAGGTAGGGGGCACGGGTCATCGACTCCATGCCGCCAGCCACCACGATGTCGGCATCACCGGCAGCGATCATCTGGTCGGCCAGGTAGATGGCGTTGAGGCCGGACAAACAGAGCTTGTTCACGACGACGGCGGCCGTGGTCAGCGGGATGCCCGCCTTCACTGCCGCCTGGCGAGCGGTGAGCTGGCCTTGGCCCGCTTGCAGGACCTGGCCCATGTATACGTAGTCGACCTGGTCGGGCCGAAGGGAGGCGCGCTCCAAGGCGGCGGCGATGGCAGCTCCTCCGAGTTCTGTGGCGCTCACACCGGCGAAGGCGCCAGATAGCTTGCCGATGGGTGTGCGAGCGCCTGAAACGATGACGGATCCGGGCATAACAACCTCCTAGGTCAGAACAAATGGGGGAATAAAAAGGTTTTGTCGTACGAGATGCGCTGCGCTGGGCACGCCTCTAAAGACCAACGGCGAGAGTGGTCGCATTCAGGTCAACGACCCGGTCCTCTAGCAGGAGCTCGCCTTCACGTTCACAGAGGTCCTGGGCGCCTTGAGGCCCTTGGTCGCGCAGTTCCCAAACCCACGCCATCACGCCCCAACGGCCGAGGGGCTTGGGCGTGACTCTGGCCGGTGACACAACACTTCGGTCGGGGGCCGCTGCCGGTCCTATCTCCACGCCCTTGTCTGTACCGTTCGCAAGCGCCGGCTCTTCGTAATAGTTCATCTTGCCTCCCTTCCTCTCGGGGCAGCCCTTGTGACTCACCCCGGTGCTTGGAAGCATCCCACAAGCACTCGCGTGATCAACAGTGCCAAACGACCTTTGTCGTTCGCGACTTTGCCTAAGCCGTAGGGCGTCCTAACAGCGAGGAGCGCAACTGCGCTTTGGAAGAGAAGATGCCCTGAGGCTCCCGCTCCCCCGCCGGCCTGATCGCTCCTCGGGTGTGAGAGGCGGGCGCCGAGCCGGCTCGGTCCCGCCAACCAGTTCCGCCACGCTCCGGGCCTCGGCTGACGCCCTTGAACCGTCTCGCGTAGCGGATCCACTAGAGGGCGCTAAGGTGGGCCCCTCCGGGCGACAAGGAGACGAGGAGGCAGTCATGCTCCGCTTCACGTACGAAGTTGAGCCCACCATGGCCGGCCCAATGTTCACCCGCCCACAGGCAGCGTCCATACTGGGCGTCTCCATCGGAGGCATGGATAAGCTCCTTGAGAGCGGGTTCCTGGGCGATTTGAAGCAACAGGCAGTCATTGCACTGGCTAATTCCCCCCACGTCCGCGTGCTCGATGGGCGTTTGCCCGTCCTTCGCACCGCGGCACACCGGGACGCCACCCTTTCCGACCACGACGACCAGGCGCGGAAGTACATCGGAGCAAGCCCAACCATGAGCGATGACGAGCTACTTCAAGCATCCAACCGCTGGTGGAGAAGTAACCCCGGTGAGATCCTGGCCGCTGGTCTTTTAGTCGTTGCCATCTCGGGGTTTATAGTGGCCGTGCTGCAAGTGCGTTCCCTCGCTCGGAGCCAACCAGATAAAAAAGGAGTGTTGCGGCACGCCTATGACGCAAGCCTACTTTGTCGGATGGATGATTTAGCTGACGCCTCTTCCAAACGCGTCTGTTTGGAAGGGCTCTCGCCTCGGGAAAAGGACGGGTGCCTAGCACTGCTCGGGTGCAGAGTCAGAACCGTGGCCGGTGGGCCAATCGCCTATGTCGACCCGGCGGTGGGCGCCGAGCCGCCCGCCGCTAACGTACAAGCCCTTTACGAGCTGGGTACCTGACGTACCGGGAGGGCGGCGATGAGTCGCCTCTGTGCTCCTTGAGGAACCTCTTATACCCTTCCGATGGTGGAAAAGATGGAGCCAAATGAAACGCGCCATGTCGACTGTCCCTCCAGATGGGGAATGGGCGGGGGACGGTGCTCAATGGCCCCCGACCGCGAGCCCCGACGCTCAGTGGGTTTGGGACGGGTACAGATGGGAGCCGGTTGTCTCTGCTCGGCGCAAGTGGAAGCGGGACGGTAAGAGATGGGCTCGGGGGTCCGGGGCCGATCTCCCAAAATGGCTCGTTTGGGGCACGCCATTATGGGTGGCCCTCCTGGTCACGTGGATCCCCTCAGACATGGTCATGCTAGCGACCATGCAACCGAGCATGTGATTGCCACTGTCGCTGAAGCATTCGGGACCCTAGCTGCCATCGCGCCACGTTTGGGCGCTGGACCTCTCATTTGCCTGCTCCCTTCGTCGTTAAGGCGTGGTGAAGATGCCGCTTACGCCGCTCGTGCTGGCTCTTGGCCAGAGGCGCTGCCAGAAAAGTAGACAGACCAAGCGGGCACCGCCCGTAGACGCCGAGGAGGCCTAGCCTCGTCTCGTGAGCGTCCTCGCCAAGGGCTGCCCACTTGGTCAAGATCGTGGCAGTCGTTGACAACGAGATCGTCCGTAACGGCCTCAAGTCGGTCCTCCACAGAGAAGCGGATTTCAAGGTCGGTAACCAAGGCCGGTTCGGCCGAGGGCTCGGTGAACTGGTGGACAAGTCCTGTCGCGCGACGTGGTCTTGCTCGACGCTCGCCTGCCCAAGTGCATGGTTTTCGATGCAACCGGCGTAAACCGGTGGCGCTGGCTACAGGCGCTCCTGCGGCCTAAGCGTCCTGGGTAGACCCGAAACAAATTCGACGCACACGTCACCGAGGGTGTATGATCGACCACAAAAGAAGGAGGCCGAGGCCTATGCAAACGGTCACGGTCCAGGACCCCTCAGGTCTCGCGTCCGCAGCATCTGAGCCAGTCAAGGCGGTCACACCCGCCACCGTCGAGGTCACTGGCGCGCTCCCTTGTTTCGGCGAGTTTGAGTGCGAGTGGGCGCTCGACCTCGCAGACCGGTAAGTCCCGCTAACAAAGGCGTGGTCGCTTTCATAGGGCCGGCGCAGCCTGCCCACCACGGGGGCCTTTTCCCCGGATCGCCGTCCAGGAGCCCGGACAGTCCTTTATGGGGTGCCGACCGATGTAACCGCGCCCTGGGTCAATACCTACGTCGGCCATGTCGTAAACAAAATGCCCGTCGTCCCAGTAACTGTCGAAGACGTGCTGGTAGAGCAGGTCGCACTTCCGCGCGTACCGCTGCCGGGTGAACTTCTCTGCCAACCTGTCCAGCGTCTCCTCCACCGCCACCCGCACAGCGCCGCCAGTGACTTGTTGCTTACGCCAGTCATCCCCAACGCCAACATGGTGGCTCCCGACGAGCTCGCCACCGGAACCGGTCATCTCGGTCACCATGGCCACCACCATGGTCACGATCAGCGCCCGGTCTTCCCGCCCCCACACACCCAGGAGAAGAGGCTCCCCGCTGCCCTTCGGGCAGCGGGGAGCAGGTCCCCTCTCTCCTTCCGTCAAGCCCTCTCCCTCGTCAGGCGTCCCCTGGACGCCCAGCCGCTCTGCGGCACGTCCCACTCCCCCCGCCGTCCCCGGCCTCGATCCTGGCCAGTGGAACATGAACGTGGGGACAGGCCTGCCCATTGCCCCTTCAGGGGCGCGGGCCTACGGCCGCTCTCTGAACCCTAACTGTCGCGCCTGCCCTAGCAGCCCGTTGGTTAGAGTGTTAGGGATTACGGAATTCTCCCCAGACTCGATCACTGAAATTCCCCACTTCTAAGCGGTTGTGGAGGGGAGTGCCCGGGAGTCAATAGGCCCATCTCCGACAACGTAACGACTCGGTATGGCCGCTCCCTGACTGACGGTGAATGGGAGCTAACCGGCCAGGGCATCATCTTCTCCAACCGCCGCCGGTGCCGCGTCTCACGGTCTAGTAGTCCAAGTGAGGCTGTGGAACTGTCTCATGGACCGGTTCCAGGTGGGCTCCCTCACGCCCGTGTTCTTCCGCGACGCCTACTCGATCGGCCTGCGGGAGGGCGGCTGGGCCAACATAGGGAGCTTGGGTTTCTTTGGGCTCCTCCTTTATTAGCCGATCTAATGGCTTTCATGTAGTTTCATCCCTCGATCGTAGTCCCGTTCCGACATCTCTCCATACACGGTGCCGATCTCCCCGAGGTGCATACCGGGTTCGTGACGGCGTGGGTCAACGGCATCGATCTGCCTAACCGAGGCCTCCAGGACCATTCCGGGAGCTCAGCCTGCCCCCGCTAGCGACTGCGGGGACGCCGCGGCGGTTGGGCCTGGCCTTTGCGAACAAAAAGAAACTGGCCCGGAGCGCAGGACAGGCTCTTCCACGGTGCCTGACAAGGAGGGTCGCGGGGATCCCAGCTACACGGCCACTCAAGGCGGTCGGCAGCATGCCCTCAACCCCGGCGCAGCGCCGAACACCGATTGGGAACTCGTTGCCGTCCCCGCCTCGGTCAGTCGGGCCGGGCTACAACATACGGCCGTTATGCTCCTCATCTCGCCCTTCGGGCGCAGATCACCGGAAGAACAGCGGACCAGCAGCTTGTGACCCGGTAGTGGCGATCCCTGGGTACCGACCCCTCCGTACCGCTGGCTCGCCCGCCCGGACGGCTCGGGCCGTTGGCATGCCGGGGCCGCGTGTGCCAAGCAACCCTCCCAGCTCGCTCGTAGGCCTCCGCCCAGGAGCCAGGGCTTCCTAGCCAGTCGGACCCCTTTGTCGCCACGGATGTCCCAAGGTTCCGGGGTCCCACGCCAGCGCCAGTACGTTAGGTGTGCCATAATCCGACCAGCACGTTTGGAGGACGACTCGATGAAAACGCGACGCCTGCTGGACGCCATCATTAGCTTGGCAATCTTGACCGTTTCGTCGTTAGCCGCGACCGGCACGACGGACGCAGCTACTGTCCCGAGCGTCAGCGGTGTTTGGTACGGATGGGTCGGGGCTGGCTCCAAAAGCAGCGCGACTTGGACATTCTTCATAGTGAACAGGCCCGGCTCGTCGGAAATCACCGGGACCTTCGGAGGGCCCCGGGGTGAGGCGATCCACGGAACGTTCTCGCCCGCTACCGGTGAGGCGACATGGAAAGCCGCCTACCAGTCCACCGATACCATCGATT
>CAYZVQ010000186.1:0-9742 GCA_964481925.1 uncultured Acidimicrobiaceae bacterium | reverse complement strand
TGCTGGTGTCGAGGTGGATCTTCTCGTAGCCGGCGGAGACGTAGGCGGCCACCATGGCCTCGGCCTCCGCCAGCGCCGTCTCGGCAGGCAAGTGCCGCCATGGGTTGGGCCCGAGGTGGTCGCCTCCCAGGACCACCTGGCGGCGAGGCAACCCGGCCCGGTCGGCAATGCCGTAAACCTGGTCTCGGAACGCGGCCGGCGTGAGGCCCGTGTAGCCACCCTGGTGGTTGACCTGGTTGCAAGTGGCCTCGATCAGGACCACCGTCCCGTCGGCGACCGCCTGGCGCATGGCCGCCTCGACCACCGTCGGGTGAGCGGAGCACACCGAGCTGACGCTCGCCGGCTTGTGACCGTCGCCGCGGCTGCCACGGGAGATAAGCGAGGTCAGGCGGCGCTTGGGCCCGGCCTCGCCTGGCGAGCGGACGACGTCGAGCTCGGCGAATGTCGATGTGCCCTCCATGGGGCCTTTGATGGCCACCGCCCGGGCACCACTGGCGTTCGCGTAGGCGAGGCTCTCTTGCACGGTACGGCCCTGAAGGCGGCAGGTGACGAAGGTGGCATCGAAGCAGTCACCGGCACCGGTCGGGTCCACCTCTTCAACCCGGTAACCCGGCGCGCTCACCGGACCGCTCGCGTCATAGTACGTCGCCCCCTCGGCACCGTTCTTCACCACGATAGCGGTGACCCCCAGACCGAGGATCTCGGAGATCGCCTCTTCCGGCGTGCCGGCGGCGGTCAACAGGGTCAGCTCGTCCCCGCTGGGCAGAAAGGTATCGCACGACGCCAGCATGGCGGTCAGGGCCGTCCGCACCTCGGGGTCGCGGACGACCTCCTTGCGGATATTGGGGTCGAAAGAGACCGTGCCGCCCTTGCCTTTCACCACCTCGATGGCCCTCGTCGTCATCTCGATGATCCGGGCCGAGAAAAGCGAGGGCCCGGACACGTGCAGGTGACCGCACTCTTCGAGCAACTGCGACACGGCCTCGGTCCAGCGCACCTGTCCGCAGGCACTGTTCTTGATGTTGTAAACAAAATCGCGCTCGCCATTGTCGCGGTAGCGCACGAACGCGCTCCCCGTGGGGAAGGACGGGCTGAACTCGACGGCCCGGACGTCCACCCCGTCGTCACCCAGGCGCGCCAAGTTGACCCAGCCGAAATCGTCGTCCCCGACGCAGCTGACGATGCCGCAGGGTTGGCCGAGCTTGGCGACCTGGTCAATGAAGATGGCAGGAGCGCCGCTCGGGAACGGCCCCACCAGGCGGACCGGCCGGCGGAACCCGTCTCCCCGGTCTTCCGCCACGATCTCTACCAGGATCTCGCCGAGAGTCACGATCTTGGTCACTTGCACCTCTATCCCGGGCCCCTTTGCGCTGTTAGGCGGGCCCAACTGTCACTTGCGCCGACCCCAGTCGCGTAGCACTGCCTGGTTGGCTTAGTTGCCGGCGAGTGTACATCCGGCGGACTACGCTCGACACAGCCCGGCGACAAGGAAGGGACGGGCCATGACCGACAGAAACAACACTTTCCGCTTGGACGGGCGCAAGGTCGTAGTAACGGGTGGCGCTCGGGGCATCGGGTTCGCCATCGCCGAGGCGGCGGCAAACGCGGGCGCGTCCGTGGCGGTCCTCGACCTCGAGCAGGAGGCCCTGGAGCACGCCGCCGCCCAGCTCCGCGACGGTACCGGCGGGGCCGAGGTCGTGGTCCAGGTGTGCGATGTCTCCTCTTATGAAAGCGTCAGCGCCGCCCGCCGAGCCCTCGAGTCGGGCTGGGGCCGGGCCGACGTCTTGGTGAACAACGCCGGCATCTTCTCGAACGCCCCCGCCCACGAGCTCGCCGTGGAGGAGTGGGACCGGGTGCTCCAGGTCAACCTGTCGGGCGCCTTTTATTGCAGCCAGGTGTTCGGCGCCGCGATGATCGAGGCACGCTCAGGCAACATCGTCTGCATTGCCTCCATGTCCGGTCTTGTTGTCAACCGCCCCCAGCCCCAAGTCGGCTACAACGTGTCCAAGGCGGGCATCATCATGCTTACAAAGTCCTTGGCGGCCGAATGGGCCCCCTTCGGGATCCGGGTTAACGCGGTGGCGCCCGGCTACATACGCAGCGCCATAACGGAGAACTTCCTCGGGACGGGCAACGTGCGGGAGTACTGGCTCGGGGGCACGCCGCTGGGGAGGTTGGGCAGCCCCGAAGAGGTCGCCAGCGTCGTCGTCTTCCTGGCGTCGGACGCCGCCAGCTTCGTGACAGGCGAGACGGTGGTCGCGGACGGGGGTTACACCGTCTGGTGAACTAGGGCTGTAAAAGGTCCACGAAATGATCGGAGGGTCACATTGTGCGAACGACAGTTTTCAATGTAGCCGAAGGGCGTATCGAATTTAAGAGCTCAGAAGCACCGCCTTGGGCAGCACCCGATGAGTTTGGGCAAGCCGCGGCCGAGATTTTCCGGTCTCCCAATGGCACCAGTGTCCTGTACAGCATCCCTGTCGGTTGCACCGTCCCCATCCATGCTGGCAGTAATTACGCGTTTTGCCAGATCGTCGTCGGGCGGGGGAAATTGGTCCTTCCGGGAGACCGCGAGATCGAATATTCAGCCCCCGAGCTTTTCATTTTCGAGCCGGGCGCGCTACACGGCTGGGCCGATGTAAGCGAAGACACGCTCTTATCGGTCAGCGACGTAAAACGGTAGAGGCCGGGCTCTCAGCCCGAAGTGCTCCACGCCTCCACGCCGCTCTGGGTGGGGACAAAGAGCATCCTGTCACCGACCGACGGCGTGGCGAAGTGCTCGAGAGCGGCCGTTGAACGCTCCAGCACGACGCGGCCCGTCGTAGGGTTCATCCCGTAAAGCCCGCCCGAGCCCCAGTTAAGGGCCCAGACCAGCCCGCCGGCCACGACAGGGGGCCCGTCGGGTGAGCCGGTCGAAGCCGACCATAAGCGCTCGAAGGTCATGGCCGAGGCATCTACCTCGACGGCCTCGGTGCCGCTACCGCACGGCGCGTACACATAGGTGCGGCTGCGCCCGCCCGTCCTGATCACGTCGGTGGCCTCGGCGCCGAACGCCCCGCCGCCGAGGCACAGCGCCCCTGTGAACGCACCCTTGCCTATGCCACCGAGAGGGGAAATCTTCATGAGGTAGCCGAAGCTCCCGTTCGCGGCGGGCTTCCCGGCCACGAACAAAAGCGATGTGCCCGGTACGGCGATGGGCCCGGCCGAGCCGAGATCCCAGTCGTTGTCATTGAGCTGTACCCAGTTGCTCGGGGCCCAGTAGCCGAGCCGTGCCAGTGTTGGGGACAGTTCGACGACCGAGTTGCCTTCGTCAAACGACGACAGGGAGTTCGAGCTCCCGTTGCCGGTGGCGACGTACATATTTCCCGCCGAGGAGATGAAAGCGCCGCCTGTGCCCCAAATGGCCCCTTCCCGTTGGGTCGGTACCTGGTAGCTGACCAGAGATCCCCGGCCCTCCTCGGGCACGCTGACGACGTAGCCGTGGTACTGGCCGCAGTCACCGTCGAGCCCGCCGAACTCGACATAAATCCGCCCGCCAGAGAGCGTCAAGGCGGGCCGTTGCTGTTCGGCCGGGATGTAGTAATGACTGGCCTGGTTGCCATCGGGGGGGTCGACCTGCCGATGCCACAGCTCCTTGTGGGTGGCCAACGACACGGCCACGAGCCAGTGCTGGATGTCCTGCCAGTCGTCGGCACCCACCACGGTCTCTTCGGCGGCGAAGATCTCGTCCGTCGCCGCGTCTATCACCGGGGTCCCGGTGATGCCGAGCGGGTTGATGTCCCCGCAGCCTCCGGACAGGGTCGGCGCCGAGTCAACCACCGTCGTGCTGGCCGGAGTGCCGACGTGCAACTTCCAGATCACCTTCCCGGTCTTGGCCCCGATGGCGTAGATGGTGTCGTTCTCGGTACCGACGTACACCGTCGCGTCGTAGACCAACGGTTGCCCGTAGACGCCGGCGTCGAGGGAGCCGTCCCAGGCGGGGCCGGCCGAGAGCTTGGAGATGGCCGGGTCGACGGTGTCGTTGTCCGACCGGGCGTTGCCGTACCCATAGGTCGTGAGATCCCCGAGCGAGGGCGCCGGGGCGGTTGCCGTGGAGAGGCCCGCAGCCGGCGATGCTGCGTTCGCCGGGACGCCCGGCACGAGTGCAGCCGCCACCGCAACGGCCACGCCGGCACAAGCGAGGGCGCGCCGCGGGCGTCCTCCGGCACCAGGCCGGCCCATCATCTGCCGTCCTGTGATGTCCCTACCTGTGATGTCCCTACCTGTCATCTTGCCACCTTTGCGCCGTCGTCCCACCTGTACCGTGCCTGACCTTGGTTGGGCGTTCCCAGCCCTGGGCTGAGCCTTAACTCCTCGTCGGGCCGGGCGTCCAGACTTGAGACAACCACCTAAGCGTCAGCCGGTAGCTCTCGCGGGACCGCCCACAGCGATGAGGGTAGCGGGCCCGCGAGGCCTGACCACCCTGGACCGGGTTACCTGGGGGATGGCGGCGCGCAAGGGCACTACGCTGCGCAACAGACGTGCGAAGGGAGCGGTGCCCGACGGTACACACGGGCCAGCGAGCGGAGGCGATGGTGAGGACCGGTCCAAGACGAGCTCGGTGGATGGCGGCTACGGCGATAACCGTTTGGGGCGTGACGGCGGCCGGACCGGCGGGCGCCGCCAGCCCCGGCGCGGGGCCCGGCGTCACCATAACGGCTGCGCCGGCAACGGCGGCTGCTCGTCCCTTTCCCGCATGCCAGGCCCGTCTCGTAGACGACGCCCCCGGGCTGGGGGGGCAGGGCGGCCCGGTCCGTCTCGTTTGCGGTTCAGGTTGGGCCCTGGCCGAGCGAGGCTCGCCAGGAGCGGCCGTCACCACCCTGGAGCTTTTCAAGGCGACCGCCTCCGGTTGGGCCGAACAGGCCACCGGCAATGGGAGCGAGATCGACTACGCGCCAGAAGCCCTCGGAGTCCCGCTTGCCGTACTGGTCCGCCTCGGAGCGGACCTAGGGCCTGAAACCCGGCCGGACATCGGCGCCGCCACCCTCGTGCACAATGCCTCGGAAAGGACGCCCGGCGGCTCCGGCGGGGCCGTCCCCTGGGCGGCCAGCGCAGTCGTGCACGCCGGCGGCGGTGAGTGGCTGGCTGCGGGCTACTCCCCGGGCGCCTCTGGCCCTGGGATCGCCCTCAGCATCTACCGCTGGGGGCGCGGCGCCTGGGCGCGCCAGGGTGGACCGGTAGTGATGCCAAGCGGGCAACTGGCCGGCGGCGGGTCGGTTACGGCCGCGTCGCTCACCGGGTCGACGGGCCCGGACTTCGTCGTCAGCTCGTTTGGCGCCGACACCAACTGGCTATCGGTGGTGTCCGACGCAGGTGGGACGTGGCATGCCGTGCCGTTCGACTATGGCTACGGGCCGACCATCGCCATCGACGCTGCCGGCGTGCATGGCCATCTCGTCGAAACCGAGACGGACGGCTGTGGGTGCGCCGCGGGGCCGGAGACCTACACCTGGGAGATTTACGCAGGAGGCACCTTTCACCCAACCGCCCCACCGGGGCCTGCCCCCACCTGCGGTCCCGACGCCCTGGCAAGCGCAGCCGACCCGGCCGGCCTGCTCGACCTGGCGTTCACACGGGCGTCTTGCGCTGACGGCTGGGCGCTCGGGACCGGGACCGCGCCCGGGTACGCAAATGGGTTCGTGGGGCTTTTTGAACAGCAGCGCAATAGCTGGCAGCCAGTCAACATCGACGACGGCACGGCGTTGGGGCGCGACCCCCTGATTTACGACATCCCTCTCACGTTGCTGGACCGGATCGGGTCGGCGCTCGGGCCCCAGGTGGCCCGGTCGGTCGCCATCGGGGCCGTGTACCGGGGCCTGGACGCGGCCGGGAGCTCGACACTGTGGACGGTGAGCGGCGAGATCCTTTTCCACGACAAGAGCTGGCTGCTGGCTGTCGGGCAACCGGCCCGAGGCGGCAACACGCTCAGCATCAACGTGTACCGGTGGTCAGGGACAACCTGGTCCGAACAGGCAGCAGTCCATCATGTACCGGACGGCGGGAGCCTCGTCGGGACGGGGCAGTGGTGCGGGGTAGTCCCAACAACGGGCTCGTCGGCGCCGACGTTTGTCCTCCGCGGCCTCTACCCGAGCTGGTCCGCCAAGGTCTCCTCGGTCGGAGGTGCCTGGCATGTGACATCTTAATGAGCAGGCTGCTCGTGCTTGTACAGGCACGAAGGTGATCGTTCGGTGGGACCAGGCGATGGTCGATGCCACAGGTCATTCCTGTCGCAGGACGATGGCGGCCGGCGTGGCCGCCGCGGCACGACCGGGTATGGCGGCGACGAGGTTCGCCAATAGCAGGGCGGCCAGGGCCACGAAGGCCACAGAAAAGGGCACGGTCGTGTGGGGGACCACATCGATGTTACGGGCGAACAATATCCACAACTGCCGACCGGCAGCTATACCGACCGGTACCCCGATTATTATCCCTATCACGGCCGTGGCGGTCGCCTGCCAGGCGAGAGTGACGGCCAATTGGCGCCTGGTAAACCCAAGGGTTTTTAGCAGCGCCAGGTCGCGCCGGCGGGCGCGAACCGTAGCGGTCAAGGCCAGCGCCAGGGCGACCACCGCTCCCGTAGCCAGGCCCGAGGCCAGGACCACCGGCGTGTTCCCCGTCGACTGATAGTTCACGATCTCGGCCGGCCGCTGCACGGACAGGACACCGGCGCTGTCGCCGGCGGCGTTCGGGTCGGAGGCAAAGGCTCGGTTGGCGACGGCGACGATCCCTTCCATATTGTGCAGCCCCGCCGAAGGGCTCACGTGGGCACGCAACCGCACGAAGACCAGTGCCGGCCCATCGAGAGTCGGGTCGGGCGCCTTGGTCGCCTTTAGGAAGCTCGCCGGAAGGTCATCGTCACTGAGGAGCGCGCCGGTCCCCATTGTCGTGTGGTCGGCGAAGGTGCTGGAACCGGCGATGGCGGGGAAGGTGGCCGTGCCTACGACGACGGCCGGCGTCGGGGGAAGGTAGAGAGGGGCTGTGTTGGGCGTGCCGTAACTGATAAAGACCTTGTCGCCGATGTGCTTGTGCAGAAGGGCCAATGTGGCCGCGCCGAGGACGACCTGACCGCTACCGTCCAAACCGTGGCCGGCAAGCACCGGGGGAGCCACCGTGGGCAAGCCCGTTGTGGTCAGAGCCGGGACCACTTGGCCGTCTATTTGCAGGCCCGGGTCGCTGTAGCCCGACCAGCCCTCGACGTCTGCGTCGTGGTCAAGGCTGACGAGGGCCTGGGGCGGGACCCCATTTTCCGACATAAGGGCGTAATCCCAGTTCCACCCATAGAGCCGGGGCTCGGAGATCAATGTGTTCAGGCTGGCGCTGAAAGTCAGGGTAGCGGTGATCGTCGTCACCGCAACGACCGCGCCGGCCAGGACCCATCGCGCTGGTACGGCGGTACGGCCCCGTCCCGGCTCCAAAGCAAGGTGCAAGCCGACGACCCCCGGTAAGGGCAAGCCGAGCGCTGTCGCCAACTGGACCAACCTGGAGGAAGAGGAGCGCTCGAAACGGGCCGACCGCCCACGCCGGTGGGGCGCGGCCCGGACGGCCAAGATGGTAGCGGCTGCGCCCAGACCACCCACCAGGAGCGCCAGGCCAACGCCGAGCACCGTCCAATCGAAAGCGAGGACGGACGGGTGGTAGACGCGCCGGACCGGCCCCAGCGGCGAAAGCGGCGAGAGGCCCACCGCAACACCAAAGGCTACGAACGATCCGGCAACTATGGCGATGATGGTGCCTAACAAGCCGTCGAGCACAGTAGTGGCCGGCCCCGCGCCCAGCGCCCGGATGACTTGGCGTTCGTCCTCGCTCGACCGTAGTTGACGGGCCATCACCGGCAAGGCCGTGCCAAGGGCAGCCATGAGGGCGATGAGCCCGAACACCGCTAGGGCAATGGACTCCGGTTTGACGGCGCGCTCGACCTTGGCCTCGGTGATGGATGTGACACTGAAGTTGGCAACGCCACCCGGGGGCAAGGCCCGCAAGAGTGCCTGCTCCATCGACGCGATGTCAGCGTTGCCGTGGACGAGTTGGATGCCGTACCAGGTACCTTCGGTGTCGTCGTCGGGTACCAGGCGCGTGAAGGCGGGTGTAAAGACCACGTTGGTCGGCAGTTGGTCGGTGTCGTCCTCCACCACCTGGTTGTTGAACTCGACGATGCCGACAAGCTTCATGGCGAAGCGCTTAGCCGGGGGTACGCGTGGCGTGCCGAAGCCCGGCGTGTTGAATTGCTGAGGGGAGTAGAGGCCGACGGGGACGACCTGCCCCAGGTGAACACCCATGAGCTTCGCCCCCAGGGCGGTAGTCATGAACTCGTCGACCTGCCCGGGGCTGGCCAGGCGCCCCTGCACAGGAGTGACGCGGTCCATGTCGAAGTACAACCCGGTCTTGCTGGCAGCCAGGTTCACGTCGTTGTTCAAGGCGAGATCCGGCGCACCGTCAGCCTCCAGGGGCGCAGCGTACACCCCGACCCAGCTCTCAACTCGCTTAACCCCGGGAAGGCGGGCGATGGCTGCCGCCACTTTCGGGGAGTAACTCGTGGCAGAGCCGTCGCCGATCCCGTAGGTCGAAAGCGTTATATCGGTGGCATTTGTGGCGGCCAGGAAGTCCGGGTATGAAGACTGGGTCCGGCGCCCGGCCACCACCGAAGCCATGGCGATCCCTCCTACCAGCCCGATTAGCAGTACAAGAACTAGGTAATCGCCCCATCGACGAGGGAACGTGGCTCGCAGCCGGTAGCCGGCGACCTCAATGGCCCTCCCCTCGGCTCGCCGTCCCCCCGACGTAAAACCTGACATCGCGTCACTCGCTGGCGGACCGGACGACGTCAGCAAGCTCACACCACCACTCTCGCCGAGCGAGGCGGAGGCCACCAGGATGCCAGCCCCACGCTGGTGGTGCGGAATTGCGCCCGGCGGCTGGGCCCACCATCGAGCGGGGGCCACCACCCGACGTCACCGGCGAGCTTCGCGTGAACGCGGCCAACGGTAAGATTTCTGTCGGGCAGGCGCATGCCAGGGTCGCGGCCAAGACCGCCAATGGGGACGTCTACCTCGGCCAGGTGGAGCGGGGCGCCATCCTCGCCCAGACCGCCTGCGGCAGGATCGACGTCGGGATCCGCGACGGCGTCGCCGCCTGGCTCGAGCTCAGCACAAGCTACGGCAATGTACATAACCACCTGGAAGCAGCGGAGCACCCGGGCCCGACCTAGGACACGGTTGAAGTACGGGCCCGGAGCTCCTTCGGTGATATCGCTGTGCGCCGGTCCCTGTCGAGCGGCGAGGATCGCGTCGGGCGGTGAACGCGATCTCCAGCCCACGATCTATGTTCGAGGGGAGACCATCGACCAGAAGGAGCCCCCGTTGTCCATCCCGCTGCCCCAGGAGCTGCTCGGCCTACTGCGTCGACCGAGCCCCTGCTTCATAGCCACTCTCATGTCCGATGGCTCTCCGCAGTTGACCCAGACATGGGTGACCACCGACGGCGAGCACATCGTGATCAACACGCCGGACTGGACGCAGAAGACCAAGAACGTCGCCCGGGACGCCCGTGTCGCCGTGAACGTGGTGGACCCCGACGACACGAGGCGTTACTTCGCCGTGCGAGGTCGCGTGATCTCGACGACGACCGAGGGCGGAGCCGAGAGCATCGACGAGATCTCCCAGAAGTACCTGGGCATCCCCTACCCGAACTTCTCCGGGCGAGCGGA
>CAYZVQ010000185.1:7249-9790 GCA_964481925.1 uncultured Acidimicrobiaceae bacterium | reverse complement strand
CGATGTCCATCCGCCCGTAGGGCGGGTCGGTGAACCAGATGCCGCCGGCCTTGTCTACGACCACGTCGTTGGGGCTGTTGAGCTCGGCCCCCCCGTACTCGGCGGCGAGGACGGTGAGCGACCCGTCGGCCTCCTCACGCACGACCCGGCTGGTGGCGTGCTCGCACGTGATCAGGCGGCCTTGATGGTCGTAGGTGTTGCCGTTGGCCTTGTTGCTCGGTTTGCGGTAGCAGGTGACCCGGTCGGTCGCCGGGTCGAACTCGTACAGCGTGCTGGCGGGGATGTCGCTGAAGACGAGCGTGCCCGAGGCGCTCCACACAGGTCCCTCGGTAAACTCAAAACCTCCGGCTCGCTTCACCACCGGCTCGTCACTGACGATCTCGTTCAGTTGTCCGTCCCGCACTTCGAGGGCCGTCACGTCGCGCTCACGCTCCTTGGTTCTTTTCGGGCTATAGGGGTGTCTTGGAGGGCGGAGTAGCCTCATGCTCCCATGAGCAGCTTGGCAGAGATGAAGGCCTTGGTCCTCACCGGACCGGGCGGCCCGCAATGAGCGTCGAGGCCCGGCCGTTCGCCGGTCGAGTGGTGCTCGTCACCGGCGCGGCCAGCGGGATCGGCCTGGCCACGGCGGCCGCCCTGGTCGACGCCGGCGCCCGCGTCTACGCCGTAGCCCGGCGGGCGCAGCTGGCCGGGGAGCGCCTCGGTGCTCGCCGGCTGGCCACGGGGTTGCTGGCCGTGCACCCGCTCGATGTCACCGACCCCGTCGCAGTGGAAGCGCTGATGGACCTTATCGGCCAAGAGGGCCCCCTCGATGCCCTCGTTTGCTGTGCCGGCACGAACATCCCCGAACGGAGGATGGACCAGCTCACCGACAGCAGTTGGCGCAACTTGCTCGAGACCAACCTCACCGGCGTCTTTTCCTGTGTGCGGGCCGCGCTCCCGCGGCTGCGCCGGGCCCGCGGGCAGGTGGTCGTCATTTCCAGCGTGTCGGCGCTGTGGCCCGACGTCTCGGGGCCGGCCTATCAGGCGTCGAAGGCCGGCGTGGTCGGTTTTGTGCGGGCCGCGGCGTTGGAGGAGCAAGGCAACGGCGTCCGTTTTACGTCGGTCCTGCCCGGGGCGGTGGCCACCGAACTGATGGAAAGGCGCCCTGTGCCGCCTAGCGCCGAGGTGCGGGCACAGTCCCTCCAGCCCGAGGACGTTGCCGCCACGGTCCTGTTCGCTCTCAGCCTCCCCGAACGGGCATGCGTGGCGGAACTGACCGTGCTGCCCACCGCCCTGCAGGTCCTCGGCCGGACCTGACGGCCGGACCTGACGGCCGGACCTGACGGCCGGACCTGACGGGCGCCACCGGCGGGGGCGCGCCGAGGGCCACAATGGCAAGCGTGGTTGTTGACCCTTTTGACGTAGCCCTGGGGGACTTGCGGGACCTCCGGGGCGCGCGCACGGTGGTGCGCCGGGGCGTCCTGGCCGACGCTCTCCTGGCCGACGTGGACAGCCGGGCCCCCGCCGGCAGCGTGGCGGAGGCCGACGTCACCCTGGAGGCGTTCGACGGGGGCGTGGCCGTCACCGGGAAGGTCTCGGGGACGTGGGAGGGGGAGTGCCGGCGCTGCCTGTGCAGCCTCGACGGCGAGGTCGTGACGGAGGTGCGGGAGATTTTCCGCCGCGGCGGCGGGGAGCAGGAGGGCACCTACGCCATGGGGGAGGACCACGTAAACCTGCGGGAGATGGTGCTCGACGCCCTGTTCGTGTCCCTCCCCCTGCTCCCGCTGTGCCGTGAGGACTGCCGCGGGATCTGTGCCGTCTGTGGCGCCGACCTCAACGTCGCTCCCTGCGACTGTGAGCCGGTGCGCGTGGACGCCCGGTGGTCCGGCCTCGACGCCCTGCGCGCCGCCGGCCAGGAGGCCGGTATGGCCCAGGAGCCGGGCGGCCCCTGACCCCACGAAACGGGGGACGGGGCCCCCACATCGGCGGAGGTGGGCGAAGAGGGTGTAAGATCGCCAATTCGTGGCCGTCCCCAAGAAGAAGACCTCAAAGTCCAAGTCGCGCACCCGGCGGGCGAGCGCGTGGAAGCTGTCCCTGCCGGCGCGCAGCGTGTGCCCCCAGTGCCGTCAAGCCAAGGTGCCTCACACAGTTTGTTCCAACTGTGGCTGGTACAAGGGCCGCCAAGCCGTCGACGTAAGCTAACCCCCGGCCTGGTGCCCTGATGGTTGAGATCCTTGACGGGCTGCCTGTAGCGGTAGACGCCATGGGGGGTGACCGGGCGCCGGTCGAGATCGTCACCGGCGCGCGTCAAGCGGCCCAGGAGCTGGGCATCCCCGTGCTGCTGGTCGGCGACCCCGCCTACCTGAGCACTCTGGCGCCTCAGCCCGGTGTCGACATCCTGGCCGCCAGTGAGGTCATCGGCATGGACGAGGACCCCGGCCGAGCCGTCCGGGTGAAACGGGACTCCTCCCTCGTGCGCTGTGCCGAAGCCGTGCGCGAGGGCCGTGCCTGCGCCATGGTGAGCGCGGGCAACACGGGAGCGGCCATGGCCAGCGCCTTGTT
>CAYZVQ010000185.1:0-7149 GCA_964481925.1 uncultured Acidimicrobiaceae bacterium | reverse complement strand
GGGACGTGATGAGCGACAGGGTGGACGTCGTCGTGACCGACGGCTTTACCGGCAACGTCGTGCTCAAGACCCTGGAAGGGGGCGTGAAGGCCGTCGTCGGCGGGGTCCTCAGCGCGCTCACGGCCGACGCCGCCATCAAGGAGGCGGCCAAGGCCGTGCTCCCGGCGCTCACCCCACTGGCCAACGAGCTCGACCCCGACACTTATGGCGGGGCGGTGCTCCTCGGTGTCGAGGGCGTGTGCGTCATCAGCCACGGCTCGTCGGGCGCACGGGCCATCCTCAACGCCGTGAAAGTGGCTCATCACGCCGCCGCCGACAAACTGGTGGCCCGGATCGAAGCTGTCATCGCCTCGGGCCGCGCTTAGTACCCGCCTCTCCCAGCAATGCCGAGAGGCTACTGCTAACCTGGACATTTGTGGTTGTCGCAACTGGCGAACAGGACGGGGCCTTCGGGCGCCCGCAGGTGCTTGAGCTCGTGCGTGGGTCGTTGGCGGACATCTTGGAGGTGGGGCCGGACACCATTGCCGAGGGTGCGTCCTTCACCGACCTGGGTGCCGATTCACTGGCCCTTATCGAGCTGGTCGAGGCCCTGGAAAAGGACCTGGGGGGACGGTTCGCCGGCTTCAGGATCGACGACGAAGACCTCGAAGATCTAAAGACGGTGCGAGATGCCGTCGATTACGTGGTTTCCAAGACGGGGACCAGTTCCTGAGGCGCCGGTGCTGACCGGCCCGCATGTGGCCGGCGACCCTGAGGCCGGCGAGCGGGTGGCCAGTGATCAGGTGGCCAGTGATCAGGTGGCCAGTGATCAGGTGGCCGGTGATCAGGTGGCCGGCGAGCAGGCCGGCCTGGCGGCCAGGTTGGCCTGGGACGTAGGTAACCCGGAACTGTTCGCCCAAGCGCTGGCTCATCGGTCGTGGTGCGCAGAGCACCCGGGCCGCGAGCCCAATGAGCGCCTGGAGTTCCTGGGCGATGCCGTCCTCGGCCTCGTCGTAACGGACTACCTGTACCGGACCTACCCGGACCTGCCCGAAGGTGAGCTCGCCAAATCCCGTGCCGCGGTCGTCAATTCCGCCTCCCTGGCCAGCACGGCCCGGGAGCTGGGCCTGGGCAACGCGCTGTTCCTGGGCAAGGGAGAGGACGCGTCAGGAGGCCGGTCGAAGCTCTCGATCCTGGCCGACGCCATGGAGGCCATCATCGGGGCCATCTACCTCGATGCCGGCTACAGCACCGTCAAGGCCATCGTGCTCGAACTGTTGGGCGAACGCCTGCGTGAGTCGGCCAAGGGCCCCGGTGACGAGGATTACAAGACCCGGCTCCAGGAGCTGTGCGCCCAGACCTACGACGAGCTTCCCGTGTACCGGGTCGCCGACAGCGGGCCCGACCATGCCAAGGTCTTTCACGCCGAAGTGACGGTCAGGGGCCGGTCGCTGGGCAACGGAGCGGGACGGTCGAAAAAACAGGCGGAGCAGATGGCAGCCCGGCACGCGTGGTTCGCCCTGAAAGCCGAGCCCAGCCCGTCCGCCGCCGCCGATGGCGACGCGGGCACCGACGCCGACGCCGGCCCGAGCCCAGCCGAGGCGAGCCCGTCCACAGCTGACTAGCGGTGCCCGAGCTGCCCGAGGTCGAGACGGTGAGAAGGGATGTCTCGCTGCGCTATGCCGGCCACGCCCTCGTCGACATCGCCGTCACCGGCCGGCGGACCGTGCGCCGGCACCCCCCGGCGGAGCTGGCCCGCCTGACCGGCCAGCGGCTGGTCGGCGTCGGCCGCCACGGTAAGTACCTGCTCTTCGAGTGGGAGGACGGGCGGGTGCTGGTGGTGCACCTGCGGATGAGCGGCCAGCTCCTGGCGGCGGCGGACGGCGACCCCCGGGCCCTCCACACCCATGCCGTGCTGGCTTTCGCCGGGGTGGGCGAGCTCCGCTTCGTCGACCCCCGGACCTTCGGCGAGCTCTTCCTGGCTGCGCCGGGCTCTGGCCCCGGGCCGGACGCGGGCCGCCCCGCTCTGGCCGAGCTCGGGCATCTCGGCCCCGACGCCCTGGCCGTCGACGCCGCCTACTTGCAGGCGGCGCTGGCCCGTCGTCGCGCCCCGCTCAAGGTTGTCCTGGTAGACCAGCGGGCCTTGGCCGGCCTGGGCAACATCTACGCCGACGAGGTCTGCTATGAAGCCGGTTTGCGCCCCGACCGCGCCGCCGGCTCGCTCACGCCCGAAGAGGTCGGCGGCCTGGCCGGGTCGGTGCGCACGGTGCTGGAGGCGGCGATAGCGGGTCGCGGCTCTTCGCTGCGAGACCTGCAGTACCGAGACCTGTACGGAAAGCCGGGCCGTTACCAGCTCGACCACAAGGTGTACGGCCGGCCGGGGCTGGCCTGCCCGGGCTGCGGGCAACCCGTCCAGCGGGTGAGGATGGGGGCGCGCAGCGCCTTTGTCTGCGCCCGCTGCCAGCGATGAGCGTGCCGGTAACGTCGCTGCTATGTGCCGCAACATCACAGTGCTACGTGGTCTCGACCCCGCCGCCACCGAGACCGAGATCGAGGCCGCGGCGCGCCAGTACGTGCGTAAGGTGAGCGGGATCCGGGCGCCGTCGCCGCCGGCCGAGCCCGCCTTCGAGCAAGCCGTCCGGGCCGTCACCGTCGCCACCGCATCTCTTCTGGCCGGCCTTCCTCCCCGCCGCCAGCCGCCCCCGACGGTCCCTCCGTTGCGCCGCCGTCAGGCGGCGGGCGCCTGAGCAGGGCGACCCGGGACGGCGGGCGGGCTGCTACCGTTTTTTTGACGGGCCAAGCGTTTTTTGACGGGCCGAGTTGGAAAGGAAGCCGACATTGAGCATTGAGGACCGCGGGTTAATGGGGGCCGGAGCGCCCGGGACCAGTGCCCCGGCGGCGCGCTGATGCCCGTCCTGGTCGACCTGGTCGTCTTTGACGGGGTCGACGAGCTCGATGTGGTCGGGCCCCTCGAGGTCCTGCGGCGGGCGGCGGCCATAGGCGCCGACGTCCAGGCCAGGCTGTGCAGCCGGACGGCGGTCTCATGGGTGACAGGCTCGTTCGGGATGCGCTTCCAGCCCGACACCGAGTTCAAGCCCGGCGATGCCGACGTCGTGATCGTCCCCGGCGGCGGCTGGGTGGCCCGGTCCGACGCCGGGGCCTGGGCCGAGGTGCGCCGGGGCCAGTGGTTGCCTTTGCTGTCCGAGGCGGCCGGTTCGGGCTCGGTAATGGCCGGCGTGTGCACCGGCGTGCTACTGCTGGCCCACGCCGGCGTCGTCGGGGCCAGGCGGGCCACCACGCATCACGACGCCCGGGCCGACCTGGCCGCCTTGGGGGCGACCGTGATCGCCCAGCGCGTCGTCGACGAAGGCACGGTCGTGACCTCGGGCGGGGTGACCAGCGGCATCGACCTGGCGCTGTTCCTCACCGCCCGCTATTTCGGGGAAAGCGTGGCCGGGGTCATCGCCGAGGGCCTCGAGTACCCCTGGTCGAGCACCGCCTCAAGGCTGCCGGTCGAGGACTGAAGAGGTCCTCGTGGAGGCACGACGGTCCCCCCGTCCCGGCGCCATGCCCGCTAGGTTTGGCCCAACGTGTTCCTGAAGTCGCTGACGCTCAAGGGCTTCAAGTCCTTTGCCGACACGGCCACCCTGGAGTTCGAGCCCGGCGTCACCGTCGTGGTCGGGCCCAATGGCTCGGGCAAGTCCAACATCGTCGACGCCGTGGCCTGGGTGCTCGGTGCGCAGGGCCCCCGCACCCTGCGGTCCTCGAAGATGGAGGACGTCATCTTCGCCGGGACGTCCAAGCGGGCAGGCTTGGGGCGGGCCGAGGTGTCCCTGGTCATCGACAACTCGGCCGGGTTGCTGCCCATCGACTTCTCCGAGGTTTGCATCACGAGGGCCCTGTGGCGCAGCGGCGAATCGGAGTACTCCATCAATGGGGCGCCCTGCCGCCTGCTCGACATACAGGAGCTGCTTTCTGACACCGGGGTCGGGCGCCAGCAGCACACGATCGTTTCCCAGTCCCAGCTCGACGCCATCCTCTCCGCCCGGCCCGAGGACCGTCGCGGGGTCATCGAGGAGGCGGCCGGCATCTCCAAGTACCGCCGGCGCAAGGAGAAGGCAGAGCGACGGCTGGAGGCGACCGAGGGTGCTTTGCTGCGGGCCCAGGACCTTCTAAAGGAAGTACGGCGCCAATTACGCCCCCTCGAGCGCCAGGCCGAGGCGGCCCGGCGCCACGCCGGGGTGAGCTCCGAACTGGCCGCCCTGCGCCGCTACCTTCACGGCCGGGAGCTCAACCTGATCGTCCCCCGGCTCGGCGCGCTGGGCCAGGCCAAGGCCGAGGCCCGCCGTTCGGAGGAGGCCGCTCTGGCTGCCCTGGCCCAGCTGGACGCCCGCGTCGCCGCCGCCGAGGCCGCCCTGGACGCCGCCCGCCAGAGCTCCGAGACGACGGACCTGGCCGAAATGGTCTCGACAGCCGAGGGCCTGCGGGCGCGCGCTTCGGGCCTGGTGGCCTTCATGACCGAGCGCGCCCGGGGCATAGAGAGGGACCGGGCGGCGGCCGTGGACCGCGACGTGGTGGCCAGCCTGGAGGCGGAGGCGGCTTCGCTCAATGAGCAACTGGCGGGCACGGACCGCGAAGCGCAGGAACTGTTGCCCCTCGAGGTCGAGCTGGGGACGGCCCAGGAGGACCTGGCGCTCCAGGTCGAGCAGGTCGAAGCCGCTCTGGCCGGGGCCGGCGGTGACGCTCTGTCCGGCGAACGGGCGGGCGAGGTGCGGGCCGAGCTGGCCGCCCGGCTCCGGGCCGTCGAGCAGGTCGGCTCCGAACTGGCCCGTACCTGGGCGCGGGCGGACGCCCTTGCCGGCCGCAAAGCCCGGCTCGAGGAGGAGGTGGACCGGTCCGACGGCCTGGCCCGCCAATGCGCCGACCGGGACGAGATGCTGTCGGCGGCGGCGGGAACGGCCGCTCGTTGCCTCGCCGCCGCGGAACAGGCCCTGGCCAGGGCGCAGGAGGGCCGCCGGGCCGTGGACGCCGAGCGCCACCGCTGGTCGGCGCGGGCCGAGGCGCTGGCCCAGGCCCTAGACGAGGCCCGGGCCCGTGCCGGGGCCCGCCGCCTGGCCGGGGTCGGCGGCATGGTGGGGGCGTTGGTCGAGCTCGTAGACGTGGACGCCGGCTATGAAGCTGCTTTCGAAGCCGCCGCCGGTGAGGCGCTCTCGGCCGTCCTCATGAGCGACGAGGAGGCTGCCCGCCGAGGCCTGGCCCACCTGGCCGGGCATAACGCCGCCGGCGCCGTGATCGCACTGGCCGAAGGCGGCGGGACCAGGGAAGGGACCGATGGTCCCGGGCCGGGCGATGGTCCTGGGGCTGGCGACAGTCCTGGGGCTGGCGACGGTCCTGGGGCTGGCGTTGGTCCTGGGGCTGGCGTTGGTCCTGGGCACGAGCTCCCGCCAGGAGCGCAGTGGCTGAGCGGTCATGTGCGTTCCCGGGATGCCGCCGTCTCCGAGTTGCTGGGCCGCCTGCTGGCCCGGGCGGTGGTCGTGGCCGGCGACTGGTCCCGCGCCGTCGACCTGGCGGTGGCCCGGCCCCGGCTGGTCGTGGTGACCCAAGCCGGGGACCGGTGCTCGCAAGGCATCTGGCGCACCGGCTCCCACGGCACAGGGGCGACGGGCGCGGCGCTGGAAGAGGCGCGGGCGGCCCTGGAGGGGGCCACGTCAGAGGCGTCGCGGGCGGCCACGGCGGACCAGGAGGCCCAGGCTGCGGTGCAGGAGGCGAGGTCGGCGGTGTCCGATACCCGTCGCGCCGTGGCCGATAATGCCGCTGCGCTGAAGGCGGCGGGCGACGCCTTGAAGCGGTCCCGCGCCGACCTGGCCGAGGCGGAAGACGAGCTAGCGGCCATGGGCCCCCAGGACCAGGAGCTTGTAGCCCGCCAAGCCGTCGAGCGGTCCCGGGTGGAGGAGCTGGAAGCCCTTCTGCCGGAGCTCGAGGCGGCCGCGGCCGACGAGTCGAGGCGAGCCTCGTGGGAGCGGGCCGAGCGCCAACGCCTGGCCGAACGGGGTGATGCCATCGCCACGCTACGCCGTGACCTGGAGGTGCGGGCCACCGGTGTCGAGCAGCGCCGGGCCCTGCTGAGCCGGCGCCTGGCCGAGGTGGAGCGCCGGCTGGAAGGCAACGTCGCCGAACGGGAAAAAGCGGAGCGGCGCCGCGAGCAGCTGCTCGCCAAGGCCGAGGCCGTGGCCCGGCTGCGCTCGTTCGTCGAGCAGCGGCTGAGCACCCTGGAGGAGGTGCTCGGGAGCCTGAGGGAACACCGCCGGGCAGAGACCGAGACGCTGCGGGCCGCCTCGGAGGGCCTTGAGAGCCTGCGTCGGGAGCGCTCGGGCGTCGAGCGCGACCTGCTGGCGCGGCGCGAGCAGATCTCGCGGGTCGACCTCGAGGAATCGCAGGTGCGCAGTCGGCTGGAAGCGCTGACCGAGACGGTCCGCCGTGAGCTCGACTGCGAGCCGGGCACGCTGGGCACGCCTGAATGCCCCCCGCTCCCGCCGGGCACGAGCGCCCCCAGCCGAGCCCGGGAGCTGGAGCGCGAGCTGCGGCTGATGGGCCCGGTCAACCCCCTGGCCCTTGAAGAGTACGCCGCCCTCCAAGAGCGCCACGAGTTCTTGGAAGGCCAGCTCCACGACGTGTCCGCGGCGCGGCGCGAACTGGGCAAGGTGATCAAAGCCGTGGACGCCGAGATAATCACCGTCTTCAAGGCGGCCTACGACGACGTGGCCGAAAACTTTGCCAGTCTCGTGAGCACGCTGTTCCCCGGGGGCCACGGGTCGATCCTGTTGAACGACCCGTCCAATATCCTGGGCTCGGGCGTGGAGCTGGAGGTCCGTCCGGCCGGAAAAAATATCCGTCAACTTTCCTTGCTTTCAGGCGGGGAGCGGAGCCTGGTGGCCCTTGCTTTCCTATTTGCCGTTTTCCGCAGCCGCCCGTCGCCGTTTTACATGATGGACGAGGTTGAGCCCGCTCTCGACGACGTCAACCTGCACCGGTTCCTCGATCTGTTGAACGAGTTCCGCACCGAATCGCAGTTGCTGGTCGTGAGCCATCAAAAACGGACGATGGAGGCGGCGGACTGCCTTTACGGCGTGAGCATGCCTCCTGGGGGCTCGTCGTTCGTGGTCAGTGAGA
>CAYZVQ010000184.1:0-9864 GCA_964481925.1 uncultured Acidimicrobiaceae bacterium | reverse complement strand
TCCGGCATGTCCCTCATCAGCGCCGGGGCCCCCAACTGGGGCCCGGGCATGCCTTTGCCCGGGTTGCTGTCCAACTACCGCGACTCCCTGGCCAACAGGCTGGCCGCGGCCGAGGCGGCCGAGGCCGAGGCCAAGAACGCCGAACAGGCCGCCCGCTCCCTCCTCGAACAGGAAGGGCGCGACCTCGACCTGCTGGCGGCCAAGGAGCCGGGAGAAGTCGACGCCCGCGCCACGATCGCGGCGTGGGTGAGCAGCGACCACTTCAGCCGCGACGACGCCGTGTTCGCCGACGAGGCCTTCGGCCGCTTCGGGGCCGAGGGGACCGCGGCCCTGCTCAGCAACCTGGCCGGGCGCGGCTGCCAAGTGATCTACCTGACCGACGACCCCGAGCTGCTCGGGTGGGCCATAGGCCTGCCCCACGAAGCCGGCGGGGCCAGCACCATCGCCACCTCCCGTTCCCGCAAGCCGGCTTTGGTCAGCGAGTAAAGCCCTCCCTCCCACCTCCCGGCGAGCCCTAGTAACGACAGTCCCCTACGCCGGGGGACCAACGGCTACAAAACGACTCCGCAGCAAGAAAGGCAACCGTGTTCCGGCATATTAGGTACAAGCTGATGGCGGCCTTCGCCCTGCCGCTGATCATCCTGGTTGCGGTGGCGGGGTTGGAAGTCACGTCATCAGTCCGCCAGATCAGCACCGTCAACCAGGAGTCCTCCCTGGCCAAGGCCTCGGTGGGCCCGGGCGGGGTCGTACAGGCATTGCAGACCGAGCGCGAGGACGCCGTCCTGTCCGTGCTGGCCGCAGCCCCGGACCTACCGGCCCCGCTGCAGGGCCTAAACCCAGGTGTGGCCGCGATCACCGAGAAGCCTGCAGTGGTGCAGGCGGCGACGGACAGCGCCCTAAGCGCCTTCCAGACCAGTGTCGACAGCGAGGGCCGCCAATCCGAGGCCGCGTACGAGAACGTCTTCGTCGACCTGGCCCTGTTGCACCAAGCCCGAGCGGAGTGGGCCGCCGCCGGCACCAACACCTCGGCTGACTACCGCACGGTCGCCGACGAGCTCTACAAGCAGTACACCTCGCTCATCGGGACACTGATCACGGCCACGTCCCAGGTCCCCTACCAGATAACAGACTCCACGTTGAGCACAGGCGTGGAGGCCCTCGTCACCAGCTTCGCCAAAACCGAGGCCGACTGGCAAGTGACCATGGACCTCTTCCGGGCGTCGTGGAGCGCACCGACCGCCCGAGCCGCCACCATCGACCAGGCCACCAATGACCTGGGCGCCGAGCAGGCCTGGGTCGCTCGGCTCAACAGCCTGGCCACGGGCGCTTTCAGCGTGCCTGTGAAGATCCTGGCCTCCAGCACCATGAGCCAGTCGCTCGGCATCGACGTGACGATGGTGCAGGGAGGCACGTCCCCGTCCATGTCCGCCCTGCTGGAGTCCTTCGGGCAGAGCGGCACCGGGGCGAGCAAGTCCGCGGGCGACAACACCGTTGCCCAACAAGGGGACGCCCAAATCACGTCCATCGTCAACCAGCGGGCCTCTCAGCTGCACAACAACGCCATTCGTCAAGCGGGCGAGTTCGGCCTGGCCGGCCTGGTGGGCACCCTCCTGGGGCTCGTCCTCCTGGCCCTGGTCAGCCGCTCCATCTCCCGGCCTTTGGCGCGGTTGGCCCACCAGGCCGAGGAGCTGGCCAGCACGCACCTGCCCGCCACCCTTCACTCCATGCTCAACAGCGACGCGGGCACCATCCCCGAAGGCCTGCCCATCACGGTCTCGGGACAGGACGAGGTTTCCGAAGTGGCCCGCGCCCTCGATGCCGTACAGAGGACGGCGATCGAGCTCGGCGCCGGCCAGGTCGTACTGCGCCGCAACCTCTCCGAGGCGTTCGTCAACCTGGGCCGGCGGACCCAGAACCTGGTCACCAGGCAGCTCGAGTACATCAGCGACATCGAGCTGAAAGAAGCCGACCCCGAATCGCTAGAAGAGCTGTTCCGCCTGGACCACCTGGCCACCCGCATGCGCCGCAACGCCGAGTCCCTGCTCATCCTGGCCGGGAGCGGGCCTGCTCGGCAATGGAGCGCCGCGGTGCCGGCCATGGACGTGGCCCGGGCGGCGTCCGCCGAAGTGGAGGACTACAAGCGCCTGCGCCTGCACCACTTCGACCCGGCCATGATCAAGGGCGAAGTGACGACCGACCTCGTCCACGTATTGGCTGAGCTGACCGAGAACGCCCTCAGCTTTTCGCCCCCCGGTTCCCCCGTGGACGTCTACGGCCGCTTCCTCCAGGACGGCTACGTGGTGGTCGTGGTCGACTCCGGCATCGGGATGTCCGCTAGTGACCTCGACATCGCCAACCAGCGCCTCGAGGGCCTCGGTTCCGACGACGGCGTGCCCGGTCGTTACCTCGGGCATTTCGTGGCCGGGCGCCTAGCTGCCCGGCACGGCCTGTCCATCTCCCTTCAGGCGTCCCAGTCCGGTGGCCTGGTGGCCCGGGTGAGGATCCCCGCCGAGCTCATCGAGGCGCCCGTGGCGGACCTGTCGGCCGGGGCGGAGGTCCGTCCGATGGCGGTGCCGCCCCCTGTGCCCAGCGCGCCTGCGGTCACGGTCCCCCCCTCCCTCCTCCCCCCGTCACGGGACATGCCCGGGCTGCCGGCCGACCCCGTACCGAGCTCGACCAACGGGCACTTTGCCCCACCCGTCGACGACGACGCCAGCGCGCCTCTAGGTGACCTGCCCGAAGCCTGGTACGTGGGCTACTCCGGCTCATCGCCCGATGCCGGCGGCGACACCGCGCCAGACCAAACCCTGGACGGTTTCCACGCTGACCTCGAAGTTCGCGACGACCCTGTCCAAGTAAACGGCTTCGGCGGCGACCTCGACGTGCCCGACCCCCTTTTCCAGAGCGGCGACAGCGCCAACGCTGACCTTGAAAGTCTCGTTAGAGAGGCCCAGGCCTGGTCAGAGGAAGTCTCCCCGCCAGGGGCCCCAGAGCCGCCCGCCCCGGCAGCGCCCGCAGCTGCCCTGACGCCGGACGGTTCAGCGGTCGCCGCCCCTGACGACGACCGCGGCTGGGACCGGGGCTGGGACCCCCTCTCGGCATTGTCGGGCAACGGCCAGGCTCTCGCGCCGGCGGCGCCCGAAGCAACCCCCTCAGCGCCCACGGGGCCGACTGAGCTCGCCCAGACTTATTCAGCCGTTGTGCCGGGCACCTCAGCCCTGCCTCCGCTGAGCGAGGCTGCCAGCTCGAGCGCCTCAAACGGTGCGTCTGCGCACCGGGGGACCCCGGACCTGGGCATACTGTCCCCGCTGGCTGGGACCGTGCCTGCCGGAGGCTTGCTCGCCTGGGCTCAGGCGGCCTCCCGCAGCGCCGAGCAGGACGAGCCCAAGGTGGTCGACCTGCCCGCGCCCGCCGGCATGGCGACGCCCACGCCGCTCGCCCCGCCCATCTCGCCCGCCCTGACAGCCCGGCTCTCACCGCTAGCGCCCCCATTACTGGCGCCCTCAGCGGCGTCACCTGTGGCACCGACAGCGCCGGCGCCAACCCCGGCGGCCGCCTGGAACGCCCTGCCCCCTCGTCTTCCTTTCAACGGTGCCGGTCCGGCTACGCAGGCTCGGAGCACCGCCGACGGGCTCCGCAAGCTGACTCGGCGGGTGCCAGGAGCGTCGTTGCCCGAACAAGACGATTCTCTGCGCCGGGCCTCGCCCACCACTACCAACCGTAACCCGCTGGGCCTAACCGGGGCTTTGGCGCAGTACTTGTCGGCTACCGCTAACGATAGCCGGGCGGAAAAGGAGCAGAACCCACGATGAGCACTGACACGCTCAGTAACGAGGTCAAGAACTTCAACTGGATGCTCGACAATTTCGTCGAGAAGAGCGCCGGTGTGTGCGACGCTGTGGCCGTCTCCTCGGACGGCCTATTGATGGCCATGTCCCACACGCTCGACCGCGCCGGGGCCGAAAGAGTGGCCGCCATCATTTCCGGCACGGTCGGGCTCTCCCGGGGCGCCGCCAAGGCGTTCGGGTGGGAGCCGGTCCGCCAGATAATCATTGCAATGGAGGGCGGGTACCTCTTCTTGTCCACCATTTCCGACGGCAGCAACCTCGGAGTACTGGCCAACGCCGGCTGCGACATAGGGCTCGTGGGTTACCAGACCAACCTTCTGTTGGAAAGGATCGGGGTCCTCCTGAGCCCCGCCCTCATCGCCCAGTTGCGAGCGCAGGTACTCAATCACTAAGGACGAAAGGCCCTGGTGACCATGCAAGACACACCAAACCCACTAGGGCTCATCCGCCCGTTCATCCTGACGGGCGGCCGTACCACGTCGACGCGGCCTAACCTTCGCTGGGAAACGCTCGTGGAGACCCTAGGCGACCGGGCCAGGTTGGCCAGGACGACAGAGCAGCGCACGGTCCTGTCCCTCGCCGGACGGCCGATATCGATTGCCGAGCTTTCAGCTTATATGCACCTGCCGACCCAGGTAGTGGCGATCCTTGTGGGGGACCTTCTGGACATGGGAGCCATCCGGATCCACCAGACAGACCCCGTCGAGGTCGAACTCTCCGCCCTAACGAGGATGATTGAACGTGTCCGTGCTCTCTGATAAACCAACGAACCGCCACGTAACCGCGGTCAAATTCGTCATCGCCGGTGGGTTCGGAGTTGGGAAGACGACTTTTGTCGGGGCCATCTCCGAGGTCGAGCCCTTGACGACCGAGGCAGCCATGACCGTGGTCGCCACCGGTGTCGACGACCACAATGCCGTTTCCGGTACCGCCAAGACGACAACGACGGTGGCCATGGACTTCGGCCGCCTCACTGTGGACGACACCCTCGTCATGTACCTGTTCGGCGCGCCCGGTCAGGCACGTTTCACCTTCATGTGGGACGACCTGATCAACGGTGCCCTCGGGTGTGTGGTGCTGGTGGACACTCGCCGGGTGGAGGACTGCTTCGCGGCCGTCGACTACTTCGAGAAGAAGGGCCTTCCCTTCGTCGTCGGGGTCAATTGCTTCGACAGCGCCGACCGCTACCCGCTCGACGACGTCAGGGAAGCGCTCGGGATATCGCCCGGAGTGCCCGTCTTCGACATGGACGCCCGCAACAAGGCCTCGTGCCGCGACGCGCTCCTGGTCCTACTGGAGCTGCTCGTCACCCGGCTTTCCAGCAAGGTCCCGAGCTAATCGCTCAGCCTTCAGTTTGGCGGCCCTACATTTCGCGCTCTGGCCCAGGCGGCACCTAGAGGCTCGCCCTGGGGACGAGCCATTGCGTACGTAGCTCGGGGGCAACCCGGGCCAAGCGGTCGTAGTCGGCGTCGTAGTGGACGATGGTGACGGCCGCACCCTCACCCCGGTAGTAAAGAGCATGGGCAGCCACAATAAGGTCGGCGACCCCCACCGAGGGTCCTATCCCAGCCTTGAACAACCGGCCCTGGAGGTCCACCGCGATCTCCAGCAGTTCGGGCACCGGGGCCAGCTTGTCGAAAGGGCCGAACAACTTCTGCATCGCATCCTGGTGGTCCTCAAAGTTGCGGGCGCTGTACCCTGACTCGAGCATGAGCGGAAGGCATGTGGCCAAGCGCCCGATCATGTTGAGAGTGGCCAAAGCTTCCTGGGCGGTGCCAGGGAACTGCGCCTTCGCCAGTGCACTCGTGTCTACTAGGAAAATTGGGCCTAGCGGCGCGCGCCCCGGACCACTTCCGGGTCGTTTAGGTCCGCCAGTGCGGAGGTGCTGGACAGCCATGCAAGGCCTCTCGCTCGATCATCTCGGTCGACCAATTCTTGGAGGGCCCCGTTGACCGCGTCCTTCTTGGTCGTGGCGCCGAGGATAGTTACCGCTCGGGAGAGCAGGTCTTCGTCGATATCAACCAATGTCTTTGCCACCAGGACCTCCGCTCACTGAGCAACCTCTATCGTAGTGCCGGCCAGTATATCCAAACGGCAGAAGATAGATATCGGACGGCGGCTCAACCCCTGTTACGTCGACCGGTCTGTCGGTATAGCCGGACCGAACGGGAAGGCGCACCTGCGCCAGGGTCAGTGGATCTGAGCGGCGTACCAGTTGACGACCGGAGCGCCGGCCAGAACAGCCACCACGGCTCCCGCGGCCAGGAAAGTCCCGAACGGGATGGGGGTACGCCGTCCAGCCTTGCCGAGGGCGATCATGGTCACGCCCACCGCTGAACCCAGCACGCTGGCCACGATGAAGCCGAGGAACGCATAGCCCGCGCCCAGCCAACCCAGCCCGAAGCCGATGAGCAGGGCCAGGCGGACATCGCCGAAACCCATGGCGCGCGGAGAAATGAAGTTGATGACGAAGAAAAGTGCCCAAGGCACTACGGCCGAAATGACTGCCACCAGCAAGCGGTGCCATTGCGTCCCCGTGGCCGCTCCAGCCACGAAGACCACCGCTACCACGGTCAAGGTGGCATAGACGATCTTCTTCGGCAGTAGCAGGTGCTCCAGGTCGATGAAGGCGAGGACCACCAGGCCCGCCGCCAGAGCCGCCTCGCCGACCCCGGTCCAGGAAATGCCGAACCGCAGGCCGACGCCGGCGAAGAGGGCGCCTACCAGTGCTTCCACGGCCGGGTAGCGAAGCGATATGGGGGCGTGGCAATCCCGGCAGCGGCCCCGCAGGACGATCCAGGAGATGACCGGTATGTTGTCCCGGGAACGCACCCGGGACCCGCAGGCCGGGCAACCTGACGCCGGTCGGACGATCGAGCGGCCCTCGGGGACGCGGTAGATCACCACGTTGGCGAACGACCCGATCAACAAACCGAAGATGCCGAGCACCACCGCGGCCGTAGCCCCCGGGCCCACGAGCATCACCGGCCCCCGGGCCTCTCGCCGGCGCCGGCCGTACGCACGCGCAATTTTGTCATATCACCTGCTAATCGGCACGAACGCGCCGCGAGCTTAGCGTCCGTGAGGACGGCCGGTCACCGGAGCGCGGGGCCCGGTCCCAGTTCGGCCAGGGTGGCCAGGACATCGTCGTGGCCCACCCCGGCCACGACCTCGAGGCCCTCGGGGCCATCGAGGACAAAGGTCAGGCCCCCTCCCGTCGCCTTCTTGTCCCTGCCCATCGCCGCCACTAGCCGCGCCGTGTCGACGCCGGCAGGAAGCCTGGAGGGTAGGTCGTAAGACGCCACCACCCGGTCGTGCTCGGCTACGCGTTCGTCGCCCACCCGACCGAGACGACGAGCCAGACGGGCGGCGAAGACCAGGCCCACGGCCACCGCCTCGCCGTGGCGGAGGTCGTAGCGGCCCTCCGTCTCTAGCGCGTGGGCCAGCGTGTGGCCGTAGTTGAGCAACGCCCGGCCCGGCCGGGCGTGGCCGGCACTACCGGCACCGGGCCCGGCACCACCGGCACCACCGGCACCGAGAAGAGCGCCGGTCTCCCGTTCGTCATCGGCAACAAAGGAGGCCTTGCAGGCAACGCAGATCGCCACCGCCTCCACCAGGTCCATGCCAGAGAGGCCGGGGACCCCCAAGAACGCGTACTTGGCCATCTCGCCGAGTCCGCTGCGGTACTCGCGGGGAGGCAGCGAGGACAGGACCTCGGTGTCGCAGATGACGGCGACGGGCTGCCAAAAGGCACCTACCAGGTTTTTACCCTCCGGCAGGTTGACCCCGGTCTTGCCCCCGATGGCCGCGTCGACCTGGCCCAACAGTGTCGTGGCGACGTGGGCCACGGCTACCCCGCGGTGGTAAATGGCGGCGGCGAAGCCGGCCACGTCCGTCACCACTCCCCCACCTACGCCCACCACGAGATCGGCCCGGGTGAGGCCGAACTGGGCAAAGCCCCGGCACAGCTCTTCTACGCTGGTCAGGGACTTGGCCTGCTCACCGTCACCGATAACGAACGTGCGCTGGTCCTTCCCGGCCGCGACGGCCACACCGACGCCGGCCTGGGTAACGACCGCTACCTTCCTGGCCGCCGCGGGCACCACGGCGCTCAAGGCGTGCCGGGCGCCGGGGCCGACCAGGACCGGGTAAGACCTCGGGCCCAGGTCCACCACAACTTCGCGGACGGGCACATCGCCGATCGGCAGCTGCATACGGTGGCCGAGGCTATCGGGGCCGGTGGCCCGCGGCAGGGGCCCCTCGCTCGGTCAAGGCGTCGGCCACGCGCCGCGCCACCTCGGGCGCGGACAGGTCGTCGACGTCGACGACGATGTCTGCCACCTCCTCGTAGAGGGGGCGACGTTCGGTGCCCAGCCGGACGAGGATGTCGTGCGCCGTCGTGGCACCCCTCGGGTTACCCGGGCCGGTCGAAAGCAATGGGCGGTCGTGACCCGCTCTGAGCCGCTCAGCCAGGGTCGCCGGGCGTGCCCGCAGCCAGACGACCGTACCGAGAGCCCGCATGGCGGCTCGATTGGTCGCCGCCAGCACGGCGCCGCCGCCGACGCTCACCACCAAAGGGCCCGCCATCTCGCCCACCTCGGCAATCGCACGCGCCTCCGCCACCCGGAACCCGGTCTCGCCGTCCTCCTCGAAGATCTCCGCCACCGTCCGGCCCGCCCGGCCCTCGACCAGCTGGTCGGTATCGACCGCGCCGAGACCGAGCATGCCCCCCAAAAGCCCTGCCACCGTGGACTTCCCCGTACCCATCAGGCCGACCAGCACCACGCTCCGGTCGGGTGCCGGCCCGGCCGCAGGCGGCGTCAAGCCCTTAGGCCGGCGACGTAGCCGTCGCGGTTGCGGACGAGCTCGGCCATCGAGTCCCCGCCGAACTTGCGCACCGCCTCGCCCGCCAGCACCCAGGCCATCATGGTCTCGGCTACGACGCCCATGGCGGGTACGGCGGTGTGGTCGGTGCGTTCCTTGAACGACACAGTCTCTTCCTTGGTCACCACGTCGACCGTCTTCAGCACCGGGCGGTTGAGCGTGGCCAGAGGTTTCATGTAACACCTGGCCACCACCGGCTGCCCGTTGGTCATCCCCCCTTCTACTCCCCCGGCGTGGTTGGAGGACCGGGGGTAGTCCTGTGCCGCGGGGTCCCAACCGATGGCGTCGTGGGCCACCGAGCCGCGCAGCCCGGCCAGCTCGATCCCTTCGCCTATCTCGACCCCCTTCACGGCGTGGATGCTCATGAGCGCTTGGGCCAGCAACCCGTCGATCTTGCGGTCCCAGTGGACGTGGCTGCCGAGCCCCACGGGCACGCCGTAGGCGATCACCTCGGCTACACCCCCGAGGGAGTCCCCGTCCCGGGCGGCCGCCTTGACCGCCTCGACCATCTCGGCCTCGGCATCAGGGTCGAAGCAGCGGACCGGGGACAGGTCGACCGCCTCGAGGTCCCCCGGGCCCGGGCGCCGTCCCGCCTTGGCCAGCGCCGGCCCCATTTGGACCACATGGCTCACGATCTGCACGCCCAGCTGGCCGAGCAGGAGCTTGCACACGGCGCCGGCGGCCACCCGGGCCGCCGTCTCCCGGGCACTGGCCCGCTCCAGGACGTCACGCGCCTCGGCCAGGGCGTACTTCTGCATGCCGGCCAGGTCGGCGTGGCCGGGGCGGGGCTGGGTGAGGGGCTTGGACGTCTGGCCCGGGGCCGGCGACATCTCCTCGGTCCACTTGGGCCACTCCGAGTTGGCGATCTCGATCGCCACCGGCGAACCCAGGGTACGGCCGTGCCTGACCCCGCCCAAGAGAGTTAGCTCGTCGGCCTCGAAGCGCATGCGGGGCCCGCGGCCGTACCCGAGGCGCCGGCGGGCCAGCTCGTCGGAGATGTACCCGGCCTCGACCGCCAAACCGGCCGGAAGGCCCTCCACAATGACCACTAAGCCCTTGCCGTGCGACTCGCCGGCAGTGAGAAAACGAAGCACGACCGCCGATACTAATACCCAGTGTCCAGAGACGGCCC
>CAYZVQ010000183.1:8004-9906 GCA_964481925.1 uncultured Acidimicrobiaceae bacterium | reverse complement strand
TTCTCGTCGGCCAAGGACCCCGTCAACCAGCTCGGTTACATGGCCGAAAACGTGCTCAACCGGGACTGCGACGTGGTCAGCCCGGACGACCTCGAAGACCTGGTGGGCCAGGGCTGGTTGTTGGTGGACGTCCGCACCGAAAAAGAGCATGCCGAAGGAGCTATCCCCGCCGCCATCAACTTGCCCCTTGACCAGCTTCGGGACCACCTCGACCTACTGGGGCAGGGCCCGGTGGTCGTGTACTGCGAGGCCGGCCAACGAGGGCACACCGCCACCGCCCTACTACAGGAAATGGGC
The DNA here is from genome assembly GCA_964481925.1 of uncultured Acidimicrobiaceae bacterium. Lineage (GTDB taxonomy): Bacteria > Actinomycetota > Acidimicrobiia > Acidimicrobiales > Palsa-688 > Fen-671. Next base: position 9,609 of record CAYZVQ010000183.1, on the reverse strand, counting down.
GTGCGGACGCGCAACCTCGACGGTGGTTACCGCACGTGGACGGCCTGGGTACGCGCCCACTCAGGTAACCGCTGAGCCTTAGCGCGGCCTACTGGGCACAGCGCGCAATCGGGGCAACTCCAAGCGCCGGTCACGAACCCCGGAAGGGGGTGCGGGGGTACGTGACCGGCGCAAGCCCAGGGGCGAGGGTTCCCTGGGGGGAGGACCTCATTTCCTTACGAGGTCCTTTGTAAGCTACCCGAGCGAGGTTTCGGCGGTGCGACGGCCGTGTTGCGGCAAAGTGAACATTTGTCGCCGGCTTGGTAAACGGCGCCGGGGAGGTACGGGTGCCGTGCCCCGGGCCCCTTGACTTGACAAAAGAGACCGTCTGCCTACGGGCGGGAGGAGCCCGCAGGCAGACGGCTCATCCCTGGTCGGAGCGGCAAAGGGGGTGGCTGGCTCCGGGGGAATGGTGGAGGAGATGTCCCTATTGTCCTCGGCCGGGCTCAAGGGGCCCTGAAGGCAGGCTGAGCTTTGCCTGAGAGAGCCTCGGAGCTAAATCGTGGAGGAAAGACGCTGTTTCGCCTAGCTTGGTAGCAGAGCCTCTGGCCCGGGGCCGTCGGGGAGCTTCCAGGCGCCCGGGGCCGACCGTTTGCCGTGCGGTGGGCGGGGGCTGGCGGCGCACAAGCCGAGAGGGTGGTTCGACGCGAGAACCGCATTAGCAAACGGACAGCAGGCCGGCGTAGCTGGTCTGGAGGGCCCGCCCAAGGTCGTCGACGTGACGGCCAGGTCCGGGCGTGCGGAGGTCGACGAGAGTAGGCGCCGAGCGCGTGAGGGCTGGGTGTTCATGCGCGACGCCATGACCGGCCACTGGGGGGTGCTGTTAACGTCAATGACGGCGGCGCTGATATCAGCGGCCGCCGTGGCGACCATACCCCTGCTCGTCGGTAACGCCGTCAACGAGGGCCTCGTAGCCCATCAGTGGAGGCGCTTCGGCACTTACGTCGGCATAGTTGCCGTCTTGGGCGTGGTCCAGGCGGTGGCGTCGGGGGCCCGGCGGTGGTTCAACGGGGTCGCCTCGCGCCGTGTCGAATCGGAGATGCGGCGCAGCTTCCACGACCACCTGCTCTTCCTCGACGTGGCGTACCACACCAACGTCAACCGGGGCCAGCTTTTGTCCCGGGTGACGAGCGACCTGTTCCAGATCCAGGCCGTGGTGGCGTCCGCCCCGTTCTGGGTGGCCAACGCCGCCCTCGCTCTGGCTGTGGGCGTGATCCTCATCCTGCTCAATCCCTTGCTCGGCATCGTGGCCATCGCCGCTTTGCCGGTGGTGGTCGTTACTTCCAACCGTTTTTCCCGCCGGGTGCGCGAGGCCATCTCCGACCTACAGCGCCAGCGGGGCGCGCTCGCCGGAGTGGTGGAGGAGACCATCTCGGGGGTGAGGGCGGTCAAGGGCTTCGGGGCCGAGCCGATGATGGAGGCCCGCATGGCCGGCTCGGCCGGCGCGGTCTGGACGCAAGCCATGCGGGTGGTGCGGACCAGGGCGCGTTACCTCCCGACACTCAACACGGTCCCGATGATGGAGCTGGCCGCTGTCAACTGGCTCGGGGGCTACCTGGTGATCCA
>CAYZVQ010000183.1:0-7904 GCA_964481925.1 uncultured Acidimicrobiaceae bacterium | reverse complement strand
TCCCGATGATGGAGCTGGCCGCTGTCAACTGGCTCGGGGGCTACCTGGTGATCCACCATCGCCTGAGCATCGGGATGCTGGTGGCCTACAACGCGTACCTCGCCACGTTGACGGGGCCGCTCCAGTCCATAGGCGCCTACATCGTCATGGTGCAGCGGGCGGTGGTCTCGGGGTACCGCCTGCACAGCATCATCGCCCGCCCCAGCGCGGTGCAAGAGCCGGCCGAGCCCGAACCGCTGCCTCCCGGGCCGGGCGCGGTCCTCTTCGACGGGGTCTCCTTCTTTTACGGCCGGCCCGCTACGCCTACGGGCGACCCCGTTGCAGGGCCCGTCGCGGTGGCGGTCCCCGGCGTAGTTATGGGACCGGGAGCAAAAGAGCGGGGGCGCCCGGTGCTCGACCGCTTCGACCTGTCGATAGCAGGGGGAGAGGTGGTCGCAGTTGTGGGGGCCACCGGTTCGGGCAAGACCACGGTGCTGGCGCTCCTGGCCCGTCTCTACGACCCGCAGGCGGGGTCGGTGACCCTCGACGGGGTGGACGTTCGCCGGCTCAGCCTGCCCGTGCTGCGCCAGGCGGTGGCCGTGGTGTTCGAGGACAGCTTCCTGTTCAACGACACCATCGCCGCCAACTTGCGGGTCGGGCGCCCCTGGGCCACCGACGAAGAGCTGCGGGCAGCGGCACACTTGGCCCAGGCCGACGAGTTCGTAGACGAGCTGCCCTTGGGCTACGGCACGCCGGTGGGCGAACGGGGCTTCGGTCTGTCCGGCGGGCAGCGCCAGCGCATCGCCGTGGCCCGGGCCTTGCTGGCCGACCCAAGGGTCCTCATCCTGGACGACGCCACGTCGTCGGTGGACGCGCCCCGGGAGCTGGAGGTGGTGCGGGCTCTCGCCGGTGCCCGGGCAGGCAAGACGACGATCATCATTTCCCATCGCCCGGCGACCATCGCCGTGGCCGACCGCGTGGTGCTGGTCGAGGACGGTCGGCCCGTGGCCGCCGGCACCCACGAGGACCTGGTCGCCACTTCTGAGCGTTACCGTCAGGTCCTCAACCTGGAGCACCTCGAAGACCAGTTCGGCGCCGGGCCGGCAGCTCACAGCGATGCCCCGGGCCCCGCCTCATGACCCGCCGCTCACGCCTGAGGCGACAGACAGCGGCCCCGTCGGGCCCGCCCCGGCTGTGGACGGCGGTGTTCCACTCGTTGCGCCCTTACCGCGCCCGCATAGCTGTGGCCCTGGTCGTGTTACTGGCCGGCCTGGCCACCACCCTGGCCGGCCCGGCCCTGGTGGGTTACGCCATCGATGACGGGCTGGTCCTGCACCACTCCATTAGGACCGTCAATATCGCCGGTGCCGCCTACGTGGCCGTGTCGATCGCCTATTTCGTGCTCACCCGCCTCCAGACGCTCCAGGTCTCGGGTATCGGCGAATCGTTCCTCAACGACCTGCGCCGGCAGGTCTTCTCCCACCTCCTGGCCCAGCCCCTGGCCTTCTTCGAGGCCGAAAGCTCGGGCCAGCTGCTGTCACGGATGACCGCCGACATCGACACGCTGGAGAGCCTGGTGCAGAGCGGGCTGTCCAGCTTCGTCACCAGCATCGGCTTGTTCGTCGCCTCCCTGATCGTCCTGGTGGTCATGTCGCCGTTGATGTGCGCGGTGGTGGTCGTTTCGTTGATGCCGACGCTGATCGCCTCGGCCCGGTACCGGACGGCCTCGACCCGGGCTTATCGCCTGGTACGCGACCTGATCGGCGGCGCCCTGGCAGCGTTGGACGAAGACTTGGCCGGCGTCCGGGTGGTCCAGGCGTTCCGCCAAGAAGAGGCGACCATAGAGCGCTTCCGGGAAGTCAACCAGGTCCAGCTGGAAGGCGAGCTGGCGACGGTCCGGCTGTCGTCGCGCTTTTTCCCCAAGATCGAGCTGTCGGGGGTCTCGTCGACGGTAATAGTCCTGGTGGCGGGGGCGTTGCTCGTGCAGGCCCACCTCACGACGGTGGGGATCATCGCCGCCTTCGTGCTGTACCTGGCCAACCTGTTCAACGCCATCACCAGCCTCTCGGCCCTCTTCGACCTCCTTCAGTCCTCGGGCGCGGCGATGGCCACTGTTTTCGGGCTGCTCGAAGTGGGACCGGCCATGGTCGACCCCGAGCGCCCGTCGCCCCTGCCGCGGCGGGGCAGTTTGGAGCTGAGGTCAGTGCACTTCGCCTACGGCGTCGGTGCCGACGACGACCTCGGCGCCGAGGAGCTCGATGAGCGCCTGGTGCTGGAAGGAGTCGACTTGAGGGTCGAGGCGGGCGAACGCCTGGCCCTGGTCGGCCCCACGGGCGGGGGCAAGTCCACCCTGGCCAAGCTGGCCGGTCGCCTGTACGATCCCACGTCGGGGTCGGTCCGCTTCGGCGGAGTGGACCTGCGCGAGGCATTGCTGTCCCACATCCGGGAGCGGATCGTCGTGCTGCCCCAAGAGGGCTTCCTCTTCCGAGGCACGGTGCTGGAGAACGTGGCCCTGGGACGGCCGGGGGCGACGCCTGACGAGGCCCGGGAGGCCATCGCCCGCCTGGGCCTGACCGACTGGGTGGCGAGCCTGCCCCGGGGCGAGGACACCGATGTGGGCGAGAGGGGCGCGCACCTCTCGGCCGGCGAACGTCAATTGGTCAGCCTGGCCCGCGCCGCGCTCACGGACCCGGCCGTGCTCATCATGGACGAGTCGACTTCGAGCATCGATCCCGGGACCGAGCGCCAGGCGGAAGCTGCCCTGGCCGTCCTGGTCGAGGGCCGCACGGTCATCGTGGTGGCCCATCGGATGCCGCTGGCCGAGCGGGCTGACCGCGTGGCCGTGATGCGCGAGGGCGAGCTGGTCGAGATAGGAAGCCACAACGAGCTCATCGAGGCCGACGGTCATTACGCCCGCCTCTTCGAGGCCTGGAGCGGGGCCGGCCTGGCCGACTAGTGACGGCACTGGGCCATCATTCGGCCTACCCGCCGTCCCGGGGCCCGGTGTCCCCGGCCCGGAGCTCCGAGAGTGCTCGCATGGCGGCTTCGTCCAGGTCGTGGTCATGGCGGCGGCTCATGAGGACGGCGACACCGGCAAGGCGGGGCAGGTCGAAGCCGATGAAGCTGCCGAAGCCAGCCGTACCCCCGTTGTGCCAGTGCACCGGTCCCGTGCCGGTGTCCCGCACCAGCCAGCCCAGGGCCACCTGCATGCCGGGCCCGGCGGGGAGGCGGGGCTCGTGGGCAAGTTCCAATGCCTGGCGCAGCGGGGTCGTGCCCGGGGCCAGGTTGACGATGAGGTAACGGTGCATGCCCTGGATGCTGGAGAACAACGAGCCGGCCCCGGCCAGGGCCGGGTTGCGCCAGTGCTCGATCTCGGCCCCCGAGCCGTCCCGACCGAACAAGCGTCGCCCGCTAGGGCCGGGATCGGTCTCCGAGGTGACTTCTGCCAGGTCGAGCGGCGCCAACACCTCCTGGCGCAGCAGTTCACCGAAGGGCTTCCCGCCCGCCGCGGCCAGGGCGCGGGACAGCACCCCGTAGCCGAAATTGGAGTACTCGAACGGGCGCGGAGGGGCTTCGCGGTCGCGGCTGAGCCTATGTAGTGCCCGGTCGACGTCGCCGTCGCGCACCCGCGAGTAGGGGTCCCGAAGCCGCAGCAGCATTCGCGCCTTGAGGTTGCGGGGGATCCTGGGGTAGCCCGAAGTATGGGTAGCCAGGTCGACGAGCCTGGTGGGCGAGCCCGAGGCCGCAGGGAGGTAGCGGCTGACCGGGTCTTCCAAACCGACCTGGCCAGAGGTTGCCATGGTCGCCAACAGGAGGGCGGTGAAGGTCTTCGTGACTGAACCGATGTGGAAACCCGATGTCAGCGCGGCGCCCGAAGCCCAGGTCCCGGTGCGCTCCCCGGCGACAGCTACTGCGGCCAGCGGCCAGCCGCCATCAGCGGCGAGGGGCGAGAACGCGTCGCGTAGTACCCCGGTGACCCACTCGTCGCTCAGGTCGCCGGCGCTGCCCACGCCCCGGCCATGTCTGCGGCGGCCAGGATGGCCTCGGCCAGGGCCCGAGCCGAGGCCGGGTCTAGCTCGACGGCGACTCGCGCCCCCGGGCCCAAGGCGGGGTTGATGAAGTCCACATTGAGGGTGTGCTCGGCCGCGGCATGTACGGGGTGGTCGAAGTAGACAGTGGCCGCTGACAACGTGAACCACCCGTCGGCGCCCTTCCCGCTGCCGCTGAGAGCCACGTGATCGGTGTGGTAGGTGCACATGGCGGGCCTAGGAGGCGAGGTAGCGGCCGTAGAAGGCGTCGACCCGGTGCCAACCGTCGACAGCCGCTTCGGGCCGGTAAGCGGGGCGGTCGACGGCGAAGAACGCGTGCCCCGCGCCCGGGTAGGAGTGGAACTCGTACGTCTTGCCCAGCTGGGCCAGCTCCTTGTCCAGGGCCGCGACGTCGTCGGGCGAGGGGTTCTGGTCCTCTTCGCCGAACAGCCCTAGCAGAGGGCAATGGAGATCCTTGGCCAGGTGGAGGATGGGGCCGACCTTCAGGTTGTACTGGGGCGGAGGCGGCTTGACCACCATGCCCGGGTAACAGGCCACGGCCGCGTCGAGGGGGAGCGAACAAGCGGACAGGAACGACTGGCGCCCGCCTGAGCAATACCCGATGGTGCCCAGCTTGCCATTGGCGCTCGGCAGCGACTTGATCCGTTCCCCGGCGCCCTTGACGTCGCCTACGAGGCGTTCGTCGGGCACGCCCCCCTGGGCGCGGGCGGCAGCGGCCGCATCGTCAGGGGCCGCGCCAGGCGCTTCGCGCGAGTAAAGGTTGGGCATAAGGGCGATATAGCCTCGAGCCGCGAAACGTCGGGTGATCTCCTTCGTCGGTTCGTCGTAACCGGGCATATGATGGATGACCACCACGCCGCCGTAAGGGCCTTTACCGAGGGGTTGGGCCAGGTAGGCCTCGATCTCGTCACCGCCGTGACCGGTGATCGTGACCGTCTCTGCTTTCAGGTCATAAGTCATGGGCCGAGACTATCCAGCGTCTATTAGCTCTGTGACAGAGGTATTATGCGGGGGGTGATGTCGACGCTGGCCGACCGGACGCTGGCCGACGAGCTGGTTGACGCCATGTCGTCGGTCCGCCGGGCCGTGCGTCGCCACGCCGGCCAGCTAGAAGAGACGGCCCGGCTCAGCAACGCCCAGCTACAGCTGGTCAGGGTGGTGCGGCGCCGGCCCGGGATCTCCGTGGCGGAGGCGGCCGCGGAGATGGGCGTGGCCCCCAATACCGTCAGCACCCTGGTGCGCCAATTGGTGGAGACGGGCGTGATGGTGCGCCGGAACGACCCCGGGGACCGCCGGGTGGCCCGCCTGTCCCTGGCACCGCGGGTGGCCGAGGGCATGGAGGTGTGGTTGGAGAAACGGTCGTCGGCGTTGGCCGAGGCTCTGGCCAGCTTGACCCCTGAGGACCGCCGGGCCCTCTCGGGGGCACTCGGCCCGCTGAGCCGGCTGGCTGTCGCCTTGGGGAGAACTGACTGACTTCAGCAGCCAGCTAGGCCGCGCCCGGATCCGTGGTGGTGGTCGTGCTCGTGGTGGTGCTCGTGCTCGTCGTGGCCGCGGCGGGGGCGGGGGCGGGGGCTGCGGTCGCCGGGCCATGGCCCCAAGCCGGGCGGTTGGCCTGCAACTGGGTCACGTCCTGCACCCGCTGCGCCGTGATGCTGGAGCCGTCTACCAGAGCCTGGACGCTGACCGTGTCACCCACCTTCACAGAGAGGATGCCCTCGTAGTCGGCGTCGACGATCGTCGAGGTGGTGATGTCGTAGGTCTGGCTGAAGCCGTCGGCGCTCTTCACGGTGAGCGAACCGGCACTGACGTCCTCGGCCGTACCCACCTGGGTGTCGATGGTCTCATAGGTGCCATTGCCGTCCTTCAAGGTGTAGCTGGCGTGGACGATGCCGCCGCCACCGAGAGCCCCTAAGAAGCCGCCCGGCCCTCCGAAGGCGCTCGGGCCACGGCCGACGAACCCTCCCGCTCCCCCAGGACCGCCGAAGCCTCCTCCTCCGCCGCCGAAAAAGGCCCGCCGTACCTTTGGGGCCGGTGGCGTCGCGGCGGACGCCGAGGCGGTGTTCGCCGTGCTGGTCGCGCTAGAAGCCGAGGCGGGAACGGTCCCGGAGGAGGTAGCCAGGGCGACCGCGGCGGCGCCCGTCCCCGTGCCCAGGATGACGACCAGGCCCGCCGCCGTCTTGGTCAGGCGGGAGCGGCGGGGCCGGCGGCGCCGGACGGAGTTACCTGCAACGTTGGGATCCGGTGGGGCAGGAGTGAAGGGATAGAGGTTTTCGTCTCGCTCGTCGCTCATCCTGTGACTTCTCCTTGCTCCCAAACGGGGCGGCCACCCGAGTATCGGTGCTCTATATGAAGGGAAGATGAGTTTCTTATAAATCCTCGACGTTTCGAGCCTCTTGAAGGGCTCGTAAGACCATCCCGGTGCGCAGCTTGGGCCAGAAGAACGTGGTCTTGGGCGGCATGCGCTCCCCGCCATGCGCGGTGCGGGCTATCTGGTCGATGCCGGCCGGGCGGCACAGTATGGCGAAATCGGCTGCACCAGAGCTGACCGCCGCCACGGCGGCCCGGACGTCGTGCTCGTAGGTGAGCTGGTGGGCGGGGAGACTGGCGACAGCGGCGTCGGCGCGCCGAGAGTCGAGATCCGCCCCCGCGTCCAGTCTGTCAGCCCGAGGGGAGGCCAGATAGGCGCTCTCGCGGGTGATCACCGCCAGCGCCTTGGTGTCGGCCATACGGGCCAGGAGCGTGCCGCCCTGGGCGTCCGTCGGGGTGAGCTCGAAGGCGGGCGCCAGGGTGCTGACCACGTCCGTACCCTGGGGTAGACCGGACACCACCCGGTGGATGGCCAGGACCTGGAGGTGCTCTTCGGCCAGCTCGACCACAAAGCACAGCAGGGCGTCGTAGCCTTCCAGCGCTCGGGCGGGGACGGCGCCGTTACCGCGTTGTTCTGCCTGGTAGGCGAGGGCCGTCTCGTAGCGGTGGTGACCATCGGCCACCAGGAGCGGGCGCGCCGCGATCACCTGCGCCACCGCCTGGTGAACGCCAGGCGAGACGATGGGCCAGAGCTCGTGGAGGGTGCCATCGTCATCAGTGGCACGGGCATAGTCGGGGGCACGGGGAGGGCCGGCGCCGGGCTCAGCCGGCCTCTCTGGCCCGTCCGAGGCGTCCGCGCCATCTGGGACGGGCCCTAGGGCCTGGGCCAGGCCCGGTTCGGAGCACAGGCACCAGATGGGCGAGGTGTTGCAACGCGTGGCCCTAATGAGCTCCAAGCGGTCGCTTTTAGCCTTGGGCGTGGTGCGCTCATGGGGGAGGATGCCGTGCCCCGGCGGTTCGAGTACCAGTGCTCCTATCACCCCCAGGGTGTGACGGGCCCGGCCGTCAGGCGCCCGGTAGCTCATGCGGTAGCCGTACAAGACGGGCCCCTGCTCGAGCGCCAGCACTCCGGCGGTCCTCCACAGGTCGAGCAATCGCGCCGCCCCCGTGTAATCGCCGTCGGGGAGCTCCACCCGCACGACGTTGTAGGGACTGCGCTCCACGAGGGCCTGGCGTTGCTTGTCGCTGATGACGTCGTAAGGCGGGCAGACCACATCGTCCAGTGGCCCGGCGACGGAGGGGACAGGGCGCAGGCCGGCAAAGGGGAGGAGCTCTGGCATGCCCCGACTTTAGGGCCTGCGCCCCGGGAGAACCCGGTCTCAGCCTCCTTCGTCCCGCCCGTGGAACGGGCGGTCCGGCGTGCACCGGCGGTACCGGTATCGTGGCCCTATGCAAAGGGTGTGGCCCCGGGCCGGTGAAAAGTGGAACTGAGCGGTCCTCGTTGGAACGACGACCGTGCCCCGAGGGGTGATGGGGCCCGGGGGGGTGATGGGGCCCGGGGGGGTGATG
>CAYZVQ010000182.1:0-9921 GCA_964481925.1 uncultured Acidimicrobiaceae bacterium | reverse complement strand
AGATGGCGGCCTGGAGGGAGCCCTGCAGCACGAGGGAGAGGAGGGCATCCCCCTCGGCCTGTGAGCGACCACCGTGCGGCTGGAACAGGACGATGTCGACGTCTTGGGCGGGGGCGCCGACGGTGACCCACCGGAACCCGCCGTTCGACACGTCGACTCGGACCTCGAGGCCGAGGGCGTCGCGGTAGAAGCCGAGAGCGGCGTCAGGGTCTTTAACTGGGATGAACATGGCGGAGACGGTGACTGACATGCCGAACAGCGTACGAGTACCGGCTCCTCGATTGCTTCTCCGATCCTGCTCACTTCGAAGCCGGTCGGTCGCGCCTTCGGTGGCTCAGACTGTGGCGGGAGCTCGTCGCGGTCGGGTGGCGTACATGCTTACGCAGGGCGGGACGATCTCGAGATGGCGGTGGTCACGGGAGCGGTACTGCGACGGGGTCTCGCCGACGATCTCGCTGAAGCGGGAGCTGAACGAGCCGAGCGAGGTGCACCCGACGGCGCAACACGTCTCGGTGACCGACATCCCGTTGCGGAGGAAGGCCTTCGCCCGCTCGATGCGTCGGGTCATGAGGTAGGAGTACGGCGTCTCGCCGTAGGTCGCCCGGAACTTGCGCGAGAAGTGAGCGGTCGACATGAGCGCCGTACGGGCCAGGGCGGGTACGTCGAGGGGCCGGGCGTATTCGCGGTCCATGAGGTCCCTAGCCCGGCGCAGGTGCACAAGGTCCGCCATCTCCTCTGGCGTCACGACGTCGAGGATAGCCACCTGCGCCGTGTCGGTCACCTTTGTCATGGAGCAGTCGTGATCGACTTCGGGGAACGCTAACGGTCCTCGAGGAACGGATAGCGGGCCCGCACCGCCGCGACGTGCTCAGGATCGAGGTCGGCGAACAACACCGTCTCCTCGTCGCCTGCCTCGGCGATCGTCTCGCCAAACGGGTCAATGACGCAGCTCCCGCCGTCGTAGGCAATGCCGTCACCGGCACCGACCCTGTTGACCCCGACGACGTACGCAAGGTTCTCGATCGCTCGGGCCCGCAGCAGCGTGCTCCAGTGCAGGGCGCGCGCCGCAGGCCAGTTAGCGACGACGAGATAGGCATCGGTGCCTCGAGCGAGGCCCCAGAACCGGTCCGCAAAGCGCAGGTCGTAACAAATGAACACCGAGCACCTAAGCCCCTCGATCTCGATCGTGAGCGTGCCCGCACCAGCCGCGTAGTGCTCGGTTTCCCCGCCGTAGCCGAAGGGGTGGATCTTGTCGTAGAAAACGGCCTCTCCGGCCGGTCCGACGAGCACGAACCGGTTGTACGGTCGCACATCGCCGGCGGTCGCGACCGGACAGGAGCCGCCGATGTAAATCCCATGCGTCGTCGCCTGTTCGCGGAGGAACTCCTCGGTCGGCCCACCCTCGGGCTCAGCCACCTTGTCCGTAGCCATCGAGAACCCGGTCGCGAACATCTCCGCCAGGAGGACGAGACGGGCCCCGTCGGCCGCGGCCGCGGCGATCTTCGGTGCGAGGCGCTCGAAGTTCGCGTTGGGCGCCTCCCAATCGATATCCCCCTGGACCGCGGCGATCTTCATCGCAGCCGCCCGAGGCGCTCGACCGCCTCCTCGAGCACCTCGCGGCGCTTCGAGAACATCCATCGCACGAAGTGCCGGCCCGCGTCCTTGTCGTCGTAGAAGACCGAGCTCGGGATGGCGACGACACCGCACCGTTTGGGAAGCTCCAGGCAGAACGTGTACCCGTCCTCGTCCGACAGCGGCGTGATGTCCGTCGTGAGGAAGAACGTGCCGTGAGACGGAAAGACCCGAAAGCCCGCCGATCCAAGCCCTGCGGCAAGGAGGTCACGCTTTTGTCGGAGCACCTCAACCGCCTCCACGAGGTAGTCCTGGCTCTCGGTGAGGCCCTCGGCGATCGCATGCTGGAACGGCGCAGCATTCACAAAGGTGAGGAACTGCTTTGCCGTCCGGACCGCCGCGATGAGCTCGTGACGCGCGCACGCCCACCCGACCTTCCATCCGGTGACAGAGAAAGTCTTCGCAGCAGACGAGATCGTGACCGTCCGCTCGGCCATGCCCGGAAGCGTCGCCAGCGATACGTGGGGCGACTCGTACACGAGATGCTCGTAGACCTCGTCGGTGACCACGATGAGATCGTGGCGCCGACTGGCATCCGCGATCACCTCGAGCTCGGCGCGGCTGAACACCTTGCCGGTCGGGTTGTGGGGGGTGTTCACCAAGATAAGCCGCGTCCGATCGCTGATCGCGTTCTCGAGCGCTTCGGGCTCGAACGACCAGTCCGGGGCCCGGAGTTGCACGACGCGGCGCTGCGCACCAGCCATCGCGGTGCAGGCCGCGTAGGCGTCGTAGTAGGGCTCGAACATCACGACCTCGTCCCCGGTCTCGCACAGCGACAAGAGGCATGCCGCGATCGCTTCGGTCGCACCGGCGGTGACCAAGATATCGGTGTCCGGGACGAAATCCAGCCCGTTGTAGCGTTTCTGGTGCCACGCGATCGCCGAACGCAGCTCACCGATCCCGTTCAGCGGTGGGTACTGGTTGTGCCCGGATTCAATCGCCCGGATCGCGGCCTGCTTGATCACGTCCGGACCGTCGACGTCGGGGAAACCCTGACCAAGGTTGAGCGAGCCGGTGGCGACCGCGAGCGCCGACATCTCCGAAAAGATCGTGGTCGTATAGCCCTGGAGACGGGCGTTGAGGTAGGGAAGACGACCACTCATGCTTGTCCGGCTGGTCCGTTCGCACGAGCCAGCGGGAACCCGAGCGCTTCGGCCGCATCGGTGGGCGACCGCCCGGCCCATCGGTGGTGGTAGTTGTCGATGGTCGACAACGATCTGGTCTCGACCCGGTCGAGGTAGAGACACCCGCGCAAATGGTCGACCTCGTGCTGGGCGATACGGGCCGCCCATCCTGAGAAGATCCGGTCAATGGGTTGACCGTGCTGGTCGAGTGCCTGGACCCGGACGGCGCGGTGCCGGGCTACGACCCCGGTGAGCCCGGGAACGCTCAGCCACCCTTCGTAGAAGCTGACCGGGTCGTCACCGACGACCGGTTGGAGCGTGGGGTTCACCAAAACGGTGAATTCTAGCGAGCCCCGTTGCCGTGCGGCTCGCTCTTGGTCGCTCAACTGTCCCCATTGTTCCGGGCCATCTTGGAGCACAGCTAGCTGGAGCGCCACCCCGACCTGGGGGGCAGCCAGACCGACCCCCGGTGCTGCCTCCATGGTTGCCCGCATCAATGCGATAAGGCGCTGAAGCTCGGGGGCGCGGAGATCGTCAGGGTCGACCGGCTCGGCGGGTTGGCGCAGGACGGGGTCTCCGCAGCTGATGATGGGCAGCAAGTCGCCGAGCTCGGTCCTGGCCACCACCCCTTGAGCCTACCTTGCCTCACATAACCTCATTATTGTGAATGTTAGCAGTATTGGAGTGTTATCGGGCTAGGCTCCCGGGTATGGCGAGCGCAGACCTGCTCTTACACCCGGTGCGGCTACGCATCGTCAAGGCTTTCCTCGGTGATCGGGCGCTTACCACCAAGCAGCTGGCCATCGAGCTGCCCGACGTGCCCGCCGGCAGCATCTACCGTCACGTCGCTCGCCTGACCGAGGCCGGGGCCCTTCAGGTCATTGCCGAGCGGCAGGTCCGTGCGACCACCGAGCGCACCTACGCACTGCGGATGTACGCCGCGCAGATGCAGCCGGACGAGATCGCGGCCATGTCCCTCGATGAACATGTCAACGCGTTCCTGGCCTACATCGCCGGGTTGCTGGGCGACTTCGACCGCTACATCGCCACCAAGCCTGAGGACCCCGGCCAGGACGGCGCCGGCTACCGGGTGGCCGCGATGTGGCTCAACGATGCCGAGCTACGTGAATACCTCTGCGATCTCGCTGCCATCAGCCAGCCCCGGCTCGCCAACGCTCCGGGAGCGGGCCGCCAACGGCGGATGCTCTATACCGTCGTGCTGCCTTCACCCGGGGCTCAGGGCGACGAAGCCGACCAACCGCGACCTGGACGGAAGCGGGCCCGGTGAGCGCCCGTCGCCTCCAGTACATACGGTTGTATGTGTTACGATAGTATGTATGACGCAGGTCGATCGTCTCTCCGTGACAATGCCTCCCGAGATCGGAGCAGCCGTTCGGGACTCTGCAGCCCGTCAGGGGACAAGCGTCTCCAACTGGCTCGCCGCTGCTGCCGCCCAGCGCCTACGCAACGAGTTGCTCGGGGGTGCATTGGACGCCTGGGAAACCGAGGACGGTCCCTTTAGCGACTCGGAACTGAACGCTGCGGCGGCTGCTCTAAGCACGCCGCGACGGGGGGCGGCGTGACAACCGTGCTCGACTCTGGCGCCTTGATCGCCATCGACAGGCGCGACCGAAAAGTTGGGGCGATGTTGCGCGTCCTACAGCGTGACGCTGTGCCAGTGCGAACGGCCGCCGGCGCCATCGCCCAGGTATGGCGCGCTCGGCACCGACAGGTCAACTTGGCGCGCACCCTGCCCGGCCTGGACGTCGCTGCGCTCGACGAGTTGGCGGCTAGGAAAGTGGGTGAGCTCCTCGGGTCGAGTGGCACATCCGACACGGTGGACGCCCATGTGGCGCTCTTGGTCCAACCCGGGGGGCAAATCCTCACCAGCGACGACCAGGACATCAAAGCGCTCCTCAGAACGCGGCGGGTGAAGGCGACCGTCATACACGTTTAGCCTCCGCCGAGGGCCGGAAGTTGAACCTCGTGTCGAGGGTGGTGGGACAACGTCAGATTTGTCCTTTACGACGAGATACGGAGCATCTTGGTCATGGTGGTGCCACCGCGAACGGTTACGCAGACCTCTTCCTTGGTCAGCCGACCCTTGGCGCCGGCGGAAATCTTGGACCATGACGAGCTGAGCTTCAGGTCGACCGTTGCTCTCTGGCCCATTTTGATCGTGTAATCGGCCTGCGCAAGTACCAGCGTCTGTTCCTTCGACACCGGCTTGTTGCCTTTGTGAGTTTTGACAACGACGCGCTCTGTCACCGTGGCGCTACCCGAACAAGGTGCTGCCTGGCAGGACAATTTGATCAGCAGGTAACCCCGCGACACTTTGGCGCTAGACGAAAGGACCAGGACGCGAGGAGAGGGAGGGATCGTCGTGGAGGTAGTCCTGTTTGCCTGGGTGGTCGTCGTGGTCGTCGTTGCCGTCGTGGTCGTGGTGGTTGACGAGGTCGTCGTGGTCGAAGATGCAGGCGTCAGGGGGAAAAACGGGAGAACGGGCGTACCGCCACTGGCCACCGACAAAGTGAAGGTCTGGCTGGCGGAGACTGGTGGTACCGACGAGTCGGTGATCGTTATGTTCACACTGAAGGTGCCGGCCAGGGTCGGGGTGCCCGTGACCGCCCCAGTGGCGGCGTCCAGCGACAAACCTTGAGGCAAGCCCGTAGCGCTCCAAATATATGTGCCCGTCCCTCCTGAGGCGGCCAGGGCAGCGGAATAGGCTGACCCTGCTACGGCCGAGGGCAGAGAGGCGGTCGTGATGGACGGCGCGGCCGCATTGAGGGCAATGTTGGGGTCCAGGCCGACCACGGCCTGGACCGCGCTGAGGTCGAACTCGTAAGGGTCCTGAAGGAGGGCGTAGTCGCTGGGCTGGCCGCCGTGGCAGGTCGGGTCGAAATAGACGGTGTAACCGGCCGCCGGAAGGCCGGCCAAATCGTAGCTGCCGGTCGGCCCCGTCATCGCCGGTCCGGCCGTCTCGCCGAGCGTGTTCAAGGTGTACACACAAATACCGGCACTGTTGTCGGCGCCGATGGCGGTTACGGTGCCGGAGATGGACGCTGTCCCTGCTCCCGGCGGGACCGGGACCGTGGTCGTGGTGGTGGTGTTGCCTCCCTCGTAGGTGAAGGTGCCGACTATGGAGCTACGCCCGAGAGGGCCCTCCGCGTACACCAGGACCTCGCCGGTGCCCGGCGGGACCGTGATGGTGGCCTGAGTGGACTCGCCGGTCTCTGTGGCTGTGGGAGTAACCACAGTGCTGCCAAAGGTGATGGTGGAGTCCTCCAGGCCCAAGCCGTTGAGGGTGATGGTCTGGCCCGCCTCACCGCTGTAAGAACCGACTATCTCGGGGCAAGCCAGGGAGGCACCGACCGGGGAGCCGATACCGGTGGCCAGGTTGTAGCTCGAACCCGTCACCGGGTAAGCACCTCCGTTGGTTTGGGTGTAGTCGTTCGTCCCCGCCTCGGGTTGCCCTGTCGACGGGTCGTACCCGCTGGCGACGCCGTTGAACACGTCGGCGTAGTTGTGGGTAAATTCGCCGAAGGTGTTGTTGTAGAGGTAGTAGAGCGTGGGGTCGAAGTCACCGGTGGGCGCTGAGCATAAGGTGTCCCGGTCGGCCAGCAATGAGGCCCAGATCGGAGTGGCGACACTGGTGCCGAACCAGGACTGCCAGGCACCGTTAGTGTAGAACACCACGCCATCGCCGATGCTGCCTCCCGATGCCGCCGATACGTCGGGGACCTCTCGGTAGCCGTTTGTGCCCGCTAGGACGGGTTGGCCCGACGGCCCTGACGCAAAGACCGTCGACACGCCCCCACCGCTGGCACCACCGGCGCCTGGGGTCTCGGCGCAGGCGATGCTGTCCGTGCCGTTGCAATCGTTCCAGGCCAGCTCACCCTGTGAGGTGGCCACCGTGCCGCCGACAGCCGTCACCAGGGGGTCAGAGGCAGGGTAGTCGGCACTTAGGGACGAGCCTGAGGCCGGCTCCCCAGCACTGAGGTAGGCCGGGAAACATCCCTCTGACCCGGCGTCGCCCGAGGCGGCCAGGACCGATTGGCCCTGCACGGCCGCCTCCTGGAAGAGCGTGTGCATGGACGTTTCGAATGACGAAGACGCCAGCGCCTCGCACTCGCCCACGCTGAGGGAGACCACCTGGTCGGTGCTGGAGACGATCTGGCCCATCATGTCGACCAGCCCGGCCTCGGTGTCGGGCCCTTCGTAGGCGGCGATGGACGCGCCGGGCGCCAGCGAGGCTGCCATCTCGATATCTGTGTCGGCTTCGCCATCGCTCACTGGACCGGTCGGCCCCCCGTCGACGTCGACGACGCTCACCGGGCTCGACAACCCGAAGCACTGCTCGTAGGTCGAGATGTCGGTCGGTGAGCTGGCGTTTATTTCCGGCAGGGCGATCGTCACGCCTGAACCGTTCTCGCCAAACAGGACCAGGTAGTTCAGCTGGTAGTACGACGTCAGCTGCCAGGCCAGGTAGGCATCGTCATCTGTTTCGACTGTGCCCGCGCCTGCGCAGGTCTCCTCGGAGCTAGCCATGGTGCTGAGCACGGCCTTGGGGACGCCGAGGCCCGGCCGTACCGCCACATGGTCAAAGTCCTGTAGACGATCGAGGGTGTCGAGCCCCAATATGGCGCTCACCTGACCCCCGGCAAGACCGGCCGGCAACAACGGCGCCCCGGTGGCCACAACGCCAGCGGAGCCGGCAGCTGTGTAACGGCCGAACTTCACCCCGAGGTGGCGAGAGACGGCGCTAGTGCGCCCGACGACAGAGAGGACAAACGGCGAGGGACGGGACACCCTAAAGCCGTCCGCCCGGAGCCACGACTCCGCCTCGTCGACCGTTGCGGTCGGCGGTCCGAACCTGGCCACGAACTGCCGCTCGGTCAGGTAGTGGTGATAGAGCGAGGAGCTTGGCGAGGAGACCTCGGAGACGAGTTGGGCCAAGCGCTGCTCGTTTGCCGGCGCCAGGACCACGCTCAGGTCGACGGGAGAACTTGGTCGCACCGCTCCCAGGTACCGCACACCTTCCTCTCGCCGGCTTGTGGCTAGCTGGGGAGCCCTCGTCATGGCTTCTGGGAAGACTCGCCCGAGACTTGCCCGAGGCCGGGCCAAGCCGGCTGCTGTCAGAGGAGCCAGCTTCGTTGGCGCAATAGATGACCCGTCCGACAAGGGCGCGACAATGGAAAGAGCCATTACGGTCAGGCAGGTCGAAGCAATAGCGACAGGGAGGCGGTGCATTTTGATTTACCCTCTTCCAAAGGGTCCTGTTAGGTGCTCCAAACCAAGGAGCAGAAACCCTATCCAAGGCATGAAGGTACATTTAGCGTGCCCTGGCGACAAAAGCGAATGTACCTTTTTCGTCCTGGACGGCACGCTGAGTGGTGGTCCCGTCGTCCGACAGCTCCGGTCAGAAAATGGGGCTTACCATGTAGTCAATGAACGCCCCAGGCG
Organism: uncultured Acidimicrobiaceae bacterium; assembly: GCA_964481925.1. Taxonomy (GTDB): domain Bacteria; phylum Actinomycetota; class Acidimicrobiia; order Acidimicrobiales; family Palsa-688; genus Fen-671. The sequence continues at coordinate 1,702 of CAYZVQ010000182.1, read as the reverse complement.
CCGCAGGGTACAGCGTCCCTAAAATACGTGCGTACTTTCCACGTTGGATAGCGCACCCGATCGAAGGCACTGAGCACGGCGAGGCCGAGTAATGGTTGTTGCGTGCGCTTCGGCAGGTACTTTACGAAAGCGAAGGGCCAGACGCGATTGAACGAACGTTGCGACGTGCGCTTCGGGCGCCCATGGACGCCAGGAGCGTCGCGCTGAGCATGAACGCGACGGGGATGACGAGGTTGAATGGGGCGACCGTGCCCGGGGTCCTGGGTGCTGTGCCGGACAGGAACCAGGGCGCTGAGCGTGCGACGGTCGCCCACCAGATGGACGAAGCGATTGTCATCGCAGCCATCGTTGCGGTCACCGCTACCGCTAGGCGGGTTTCAAGTACCAGAAGTCGCGGCGTTGGATTGAGGTGCCGAGCGGTCGACGCCGCCGCTGCGGCCCAACAGAAAAGGCAGCCGGCGAACAGGACTACCCAGCAGAGCACCGCTGCGCCGTAGGCGTCGTTGCCCCCGTTGCGTTGGGCGACGCTCAGGTGCTGCGCCCAGACGCTGAGAGCCAACAGGCCTGTCACGCTGAGCCCGGTAACAGCAGCGGCAATGAGCACGGCGAACGCCACTTCGCCCAACCGGGCGCTTGCTGGGGGCACGGCTGCTTGCCAGTGCTCGGCCGCTTTCTCGACGCCGATGCCGCCGAGAACAAAGAGCATCCAAGACCACATCACGACCAAGACGCCGCTCCGTGCCCGGTCGCCAGGTGTCAGATCATTGCCGAGCAGGCCTATCACCCGTAGTCGTTCGCGGACGCCCCCCAGGGCGACGTCCATCTTTAGCAGCAGGGACGGGCTGCCCCCGCTCGCTTGGAGGATGAGGCCTGTCAGTTCTTCGCCATAGCGGGCGCGCCAGGGGCGCGGGTAAAGGCGCAGGAGCGCGCGGGTGGTGATGTCGCTCATGCGTCACCTCCGGCGAGGGCCGCCTGAGGGGGGGGCGCAAGCCTCGTGGTCGCTTCGTCTACGACAGCGCGCAGCCCGGCGATGGTTGCCTCGAGCGCTTGGCGGCCGGCAGAGGTCAACTGGTAAGGACGGGTACGGCTGACAGCACCGAGCGGCTCGATGAGACCACGCTCTTCAAGTCGGCTGATGGCACCGTACAGCGACCCCGGTCCCAGCCGGACGCCCGAAAACCCTTCGATGTCCTGCATGAGGGCGTAGCCGTGCTTGGGGCCGGAGGCGAGGCTGGTGAGGATCAAGACCGGCGGGTCGTTCACCCGGGCCGAGGCCTGCCGCGGTTCGCGCATGACGTCCAGAGTACTACTCATAGCGTAGTAACGCAACTCGATATTACGTCTTGCGTTAGTATGTGCTAAGTAGCACTATGGGCCAGATGAGCACCGGAGCAAAAGGAGTTAGCGCCATGCCTACTCAGACCGGGACCATCCCCACCTTGGGACGGATGCTGCGTGGCCGTCGCATCTTGGTTGTCACCGCAATGCTGGCCGCCGGAGTCACGGCCTCTTCGTCGCCTCTTCATCTCGCCGGCGCGGCCGCCGCTGCGCCCGTGCCCCACCTGGTGGGCACCCCTGGGCACGCTGTCGGCTCTGGCGAGACGCAGGGAGCCGCCCCCATGTTGGTCCCCGGCCCCATAGGACCTAGTGTCACCGCCGTTGCCGGCGCCCGGGTCAACGCTTCGGGCACCGTGGTCACCTG
>CAYZVQ010000181.1:0-9924 GCA_964481925.1 uncultured Acidimicrobiaceae bacterium | reverse complement strand
CCTGTCCATGCCGGCCCTGTCCATGCCGGCCCTGTCCATGCCGGCCCTGTCCATGGCGCTCAGGAGCTCGGCCAACCCGCCATCGGTGCCGCCGATCCGCTCGACCAACCTCTGGCCCACGACTTCGTCCCGGAACCAGCCGAACATCGCCTCGGCCGCCGGGTTCCAGTCGGTCACCACGCCGGTGTCGTCGACGCCTATGAAACCGTCCGGTGAGGCCTGCACGGTCAGTGAAAGGATCCGCTCGGCCCGCAGGCGGCCGCTCACCTCCCGCCGGGTGTGGGTGATGTCCGCCGTGGTCCCCGTGACCCGGACCAGCTGGCCCGAGCCGTCATGCTCAGCCCGGGCGCGGGTGTGTACCCAGCGCACCGTTCCCGTGTCGTCGTGCCAGCGGTACTCGAGGTCGAGCTCCTCTCTGCTGGGCTGCAGGCCTTCCCGCAGGGCGCGGCCCACGGTTTCGCGGTCGGCCAGGACCACCCTGTCGCCGAAGACCGGGGCGGTCGCGGCCCCGCTCACGACCAGAGCGGAAGGGACCCGGAGCCCGAGCAGGTCGGCGTGGATAGCGCTGAAAAGTGGGCGGGGCCCGAGCCGCAGTTCCCAGGCCATCATCCCGGCCGTCTCTAGCGCCAGCTCGAGACGGTCCCGCTGTAGGGCCAGAGCGGCGCGCTGCGCCCGGGGCTCGGTCACATCCGCGGTCGTGCCCGCGACGCGCAGGACAGTGCTGTCGTCGCCGACGATGGCGCGGCCCCGCAAGTGCACCCACCTGATCGGGCTGACGCCGGCGCCGCAACGCAGTTCCAGGTCCAGCTCGGTGCGGGCGTGCGACCGTAACGCCCGGATGTTGGGCAGGAGGTGGCGATCGTCGGGATGGAAGGCCCTCACGAAGTCGCCGTACGTCATGCTTTGCTGGCGGAAAGCGGCCGCACCGGGCGGGCGGTCCTGGACGGTGACCCGGCCCGAGACCACGTCGAGCTCCCACACGGCGATGTTCGACGCCTCGATGGCCATCTCCAGACGGTGGCGCTGGCGGTCGATCTCGGACAAAGCCAGCTCGTGGACGGTCATGTCTTCGAGCTCTCCGAATATGGTGCGGGCGGCGCCATTTTCGTCCCTTATCGCCCCCAGGGTGACGGCCGCCCGCCGCGGCCTACCGTCGGCCGCGCTGTACGTCCTGACTCCCGAGTACGTCCGCACGGCGCCGCGAAGGAACGGCTCCAGCTCGGTGGCGGGCAGGGGCGGGTCGACGGAGAAGCTGGCCAGGGTACGGCCGACCAGGTCGTCGGGCCGCATGCACAGCATGCGGCACAGGGCCGCGTTCACTTCCAACACGGTCCCCTCGACGTCGCAGACGTACTTGGCGACGGGACTGTCCTCGAACAACCAGAAATAGCGTTCGCCCAGCTCGCGCAGCCTCTGGGCATCGTCGGCGCCTTCGCTCGCGGGGAGCCCCTCGCCGGGCCAAACTGGCGGACCGGTCATCGCGCCCACGGGCCGCTCGGCCCCAGCCCCTGCCCCACCAGCAGGCGTTCAACCCCCGTAGACGCCCCCGCCATCTCGTCCAGCTCGTCGGCGCCGAGCTGGTCCAGCAGGTCGGCCAAGAGCTCCGAGCCCTCCTGCCAGTCCGTCACGACGTCGACCAGGTTGAGGGCGAGCGCCCTCGCCACCGGTCGGTCTGAGGAAGCCGTGCAGCGTCTATGCCACGACCTGTAAGCGACAACGGTGCGAGGCAGGATGACCCGACAATAGGCCGCCAGGCGAGCCCAGTCACCATTAAGGCGGCCCAAAGCCTCCAGGGCGGCCTCGGCGCCGCTTGAGCCGGGCCTCACCAGCCTGGTCGCGGGCTCGTCGCCACTGGCGGGATAGGCAGGCACCAGCCGGCCTGGCAGGCGTTCGTGCCAGAGCTGCGCCCGCCAGGCATGGTGCTGGCTGGCAGAGCCCAACCAGACCTTCGCCGCCGGCCAGACGGTGGACGCCACCCATGACCCGGTCACCTCGTAAAGACGGCTCTCGGCCCAGGCCCAGGCGCCGACCATGCGAGCCGACTCCTCGATGGTCAGCGCCGCGGTGGCGCCCGGTGCCCCCGGCTCCATAGGGGTTAGCGGTAACCGTTGGTGATGGGCATGCGCCGGTCCCGCCCGAAAGCCTTGGGCGTTACCCGGACCCCGATCGGGCTCTGGCGGCGTTTGTACTCGGCGGTGTCCACCAAGCGCACCACCCGCTCCACCAGGGCCGGGGCAAAACCAGCTTCCACCAGCTCGGCCGCAGTGAGATCGCCTTCCACGTACGCCTCCAGGACAGGGTCGAGGTGCTCGTAGGGCGGCAGGCTGTCCGTGTCCAGCTGGCCCGGGCGTAGCTCCGCGGTGGGCGGTTTGGTGAGCACCCGCTCCGGTACCACCGGGGTGGGCGAGTTGCGCCACCGGCACAGGCGGTAGACCAGGGTTTTGGGTACGTCCTTGATGGCGGCGAACCCGCCCGCGGTGTCCCCGTAGAGCGTGGAGTAGCCGACCGCCAGCTCGCTCTTGTTGCCGGTTGTCAGGACCAGCCAGCCGAACTTGTTCGACAGCGCCATCAGGACCACGCCCCGCAATCGGCTCTGGAGGTTTTCTTCGGCCAGCCCCGAGCCCTGTTCCGGTGCGGGGGCCTTGTCCAGGCCGAAGTCCGGGGCCAGCATGGACATCATGGCCCGGTGGGCGGGCTCGATCGAGATCGTGCGGTAATCGATGCCGAGGGTGGCCGCCAGCTCGGCGGCGTCCTCGTTGGAGTTGTCGCTCGTGTAACGCGACGGGAGGGAGACGCCGTGGACCGAGCTTGGTCCCAGGGCGTCGGCGGCGATGACCGCCACCAAAGACGAGTCCACCCCGCCCGACAGGCCGATGACCACCTCCCGGAAGCCGTTTTTGCGCACGTAATCGCGGGTCCCCAGCACAATGGCGCGGTAGATCTCCTCCTCCTCGCCCAGCGGCGGGACCAGCGGCGGCTCTCGGTGCGGGGCGGCAACGGGGAGGCGGGAGCAGGTGCTGAGCGTTACTTCGGGCAGCGCCGGTGCCCGATGTCCACCGCGGGGGTCGAGGAGCCGCTTGCGATAGGTCGGGCGCACCTCCAGGTCGAACACCGACACGCCCTCCTCGAACTGCGGCAGGGCGGCCACCAGTCGGCCGTCGGCGTCGAAGACCATCGAGGCGCCGTCGAAGACGAGCTCGTCTTGGCCTCCCACCGCGTTCACGTAGACCAGGGCGCAAGAGGCATCGGCCGCCCGCGTCGCCAGCATCCGCTGGCGCTCCGTCAGGCGCTGGGCGTAGTACGGCGAGGCGTTGATATTGACCACCAGCTCGGCTCCTGCCGCGGCTTGGGCGCTCACCGGGCCCGTAGGGTCCCAGGCATCCTCGCAGACCGAGATGCCGACGAGCGCCCCTCCTATCAGGTACAGGCTCTCGGCCTCGGCGCCGGCCGAGAAGTAGCGTTGCTCATCGAACACCGAGTAATTGGGCAGGTTACGTTTGTGGTAAATCCCGCGGACCTCGCCTCCGGCACAAACGCCAGCGGCGTTGTACAGGTCGACCTCTTCGTCGACGAAGCCGACGATGGCGGCGCAGTTCTCCGTGGCCTGGGCCACCTTGGCCAGGGCGACAAGGTTGTCGGCCACGAACCCGGGCTTGAGCAAAAGGTCTTCGGGCGGGTAGCCGGTGATGACCAGCTCGGGGAAAACAGCCAGGTCGGCCCCCGACTCCTCAGCCTCGCCCAGAGCGCCCAGGACCCTTTCCACGTTCCCGCTCAGGTCGCCCACCATGGGACCGAGCTGGCACAGAGCGATGCGCAACCAAGTCATATACAAGGAGCGTAGGCCGGTGCCGGCCACCCGCCAAGAGCTCGCCGCTGAACTGGCCACTTGCGCCGACCCGGCCCGCGCCGAGCTCGGGCTGTCACGGCTGTTCGAAACGGTCCCGGACGCCCGGGAACGCCTGCGCGCCTCGCCCACCCTGGCCCGGACGGTCATAACCGTGATGGCCGCCAGTCCCTTCCTCACCCGGACCTGCGTCACGGGCCCGATGGCCCTGGACGTCCTGGCCCAACTCGACGTACCGCTGGCCCCCCTGGCGCCCCTTTCGCGCTGGAAGGGGCTCGAACTGCTGCGCATCGCCGCCCGGGACCTTTCCGGCGAGATCCCCCTGGAGGCCGTCGGCAGCGCGCTGGCCGACCTGGCGGACGGCGTGCTCCGGACGGCCACGGCCAGCACGAGCGTGGCCGAGGACATGGCCGTGGTGGCAATGGGCAAGCTCGGTGCCCGCGAGCTCAACTACGGCAGCGACATCGACATCATGCTGGTGGGCGCGGGCGACCCCCACCACATGCTGGCCATGGCCCGTCAAGCGTGGCGGACAGACCTGGACCTGCGCCCCGAGGGCCGTTCCGGCGTGCTCGTCCGCAGCCTGGCCTCCTATGAGGCCTACTGGGACCGCTGGGCCGAGACGTGGGAGTTCCAGGCCCTCCTGAAAGCCCGGCCGGCCGCCGGCAACCCCGAGCTCGGGTCGGCTTTCGCCTTGGAGGCGGCCAAGCGGGTATGGGGCCGGCCTCTCGGCGCCGACGACCTGCGCTCGCTGCGGGCCATGAAGGCCCGGGCCGAACAGGCGGTGGCCCGCCACGGGCTCACACAACGGGAGATAAAGCTGGGACGGGGCGGCATACGCGACATCGAGTTCGCCGTCCAGCTCCTCCAGTTGGTGCACGGCCGCGAGGACGAGGCTCTGAGGGCCCCGGGCACCCTGAGCGCGCTGGCCGCCCTGGCCTCAGGCGGGTACGTGACCAACGCCGATGCCGAGGGCCTCGCCTCGGCCTACCGGTTCCTGCGGGCCGTCGAGCACCGCCTGCAGCTCTTCGAGGACCGCCAGGTCCACGCCGTCCCGGCCAGCGCACCGTCGCGGGCTCATCTGGCGCGGGTGCTCGGTTACCGGGACGGCCCCAGCGCCAGCGCTCTGGCCCGTTTCGACGCCGACCTCGCCCACCATCAGACGACGGCCCGGACCATCCACGAACGCCTCTTTTTCCGGCCCCTCCTGGAGGCCTTCAGCGCCGGGCGGCCCACCGCGGGGGCTAGCGGGGCGCCCGTCGAGCCCGGCCCGGGGCTCCTCGGGCCGGTGGCCGTAAGCGAACGGCTGGCCGCCTTCGGCTTTTCTGACGCCATCCGCACCCGCGACGCCGTCGTCGAGCTGACCCAGGGCTTCTCCCGCACCTCCCGTTTGATGCACGCCATGGTCCCCCTCCTGCTCGACTGGCTGTCGGAGTCCCCCGACCCGGACCTCGGGCTGCTGGGCCTGCGGCGCCTGGCCACTGGGCTCCACCGCCGCTCGCAGCTGAGCACCCTTTTCCGGGAGTCCCCCGAGGCCGCCCGCCAGCTCTGCCTCCTGCTCGGGACGAGCCCGCTCTTCGCCGTGGGCTACGAACGCCACCCCGATCAGCTGGCCCTGCTCGGAGAAGGGCCCGCCGCCCCACCGGGGCGGGACGGGATGACGCGCCGGGCCGTCGAGAGCATGGTCTGGAGGCCGAGGGCGGAGTGGTGGCGAGGCCTGGCCGGCTTACAACGGGGCGAGATGTTGCGGGCGCAGGCGCGCGACATATTGGGACGGGCAGACGTGCACGAGACGGCCAAGTCGCTCACCTACCTGGCCGAGGCGGTGGTCGAGGTGGCGCTCGGAGCCATGTCGGCCTCGCCCCGTCCCCTGGACGCACCGGTGACAGGGATGGCTGTCGTGGCCATGGGCCACTTCGGGGGGGCCGAGCTGGCCTATGGCAGCGACCTCGACGTCCTGCTCGTCTTCGACGACACCAAGCTCGACGCCGAGGAGGCCGAGCCCTTGGCCGAGTCCTTCCTCAAGCTTATGAACGGCGAGACCCCGGTCCAGCGCCTCTACGACCTGGACCTGTCACTGCGCCCGGAGGGCCGGAAGGGTTCTCTGGCCCGCAGCCTCAAAGCCTTCGAGAGCTATTACGACCGCTGGGCCCAGGTCTGGGAACGCCAGGCCCTCACCCGGGGGCGCGTCGTAGCCGGCGACCCCGTGGTGGGGTCACGCTTCGCCGAGATCGCCCACCATTTCGTCTGGGACAAAGGGCTCTCCGAGGACGACGCCAGGGAGATCCGCCGGATGAAGGCCAGGGTTGAGCGCGAGCGCGTGCCGGCCGGGGAAGACCCCGAGTTCCACCTCAAGCTCGGGCCCGGTTCGCTTTCGGACGTCGAGTGGACCGTGCAGCTGCTACAACTGCGCACCGGGGTCAGGGCCGAAGGGACGTTGGAGGCCCTGGGCGCCCTCACCTCCGCCGGCGCCCTGGGGACAGACGACGCCAATGTGCTGGCCGAGGCCTACCGGTTTTGCGAGGCGACGCGCAACCGGCTGTACCTGGTGCGGGGCCGGCCGGGCGACTCCCTACCGCCCCCCGGCCACCACCTGACGGTGTTGGCCCGCAGCCTGGGCATGACGGCACCCGACCTGCGCGACCAGTACCGCCGCCTCACCCGCCGGGCCCGGCGGGTGACCGAGCGCGTCTTCTACGGGAGCGGCTGAGCGCCGGTCGGGCCCGAGCCGGTCAGTGCAGCTGAGCGGGGCGCATCAAGTCCTGCTCCCCTGCCAGGCCGAACACCAGGCTGGCGTTGTGGCCCCCGAAACCAAGGCTGTTTGTCATGACATAGCGCAGGGCCGCCGGCCGGGCCCGGTTGGCCACATAGTCGAGGTCACAGTCGGGGTCGGCGTTTTCGAGGTTGATCGTGGGGGGCACGACCGAGTTCTGCAGGGCCAGGATCGAGAAGACCGACTCCAGCGCCCCGGCCGCGCCCAGGGTGTGCCCGGTCATGGACTTGGTCGACGACACGAGGGGGACGGCGGGGCCGAAAACCCTCTTCAGGGCCAGCGTTTCGACCCTGTCGTTGGGCGGGGTGGAGGTGCCGTGGGCGTTCACGTAGCCGATGTCGCCCGGGGACAGCCCGGCGTCGGCGATGGCGGCGTGCATGGCCCGTACAGCCCCGTCACCCGTCGGGTGGGGCTGGGTGATGTGGTAGGCGTCAGCGGTGGCGCCGTAGCCGACCAGCTCGGCGAGGACCGGTGCGCCCCGGCGGAGGGCGAACTCGCGCTCCTCGATCACCAGGGTGGCCGCCGCCTCGCCCAGTACGAAGCCGTCCCGCTGAGCATCAAAGGGGCGCGAGGCGCGCTCGGGCTCGTCGTTGCGAGTGGACAGGGCCTTCATGGCCGCGAAACCGGCGATCCCCACCGGCGTGACCGCGGCCTCACTGCCCCCGCACACCATGGCGTCCGCCCGCCCCAGGCGGATGGCGTCGAAAGCCGTGCCTATAGCATGAGCCGAAGCGGAACAGGCGGTGACGGTGCAGCAGTTGTAGCCCAGGAGCTGCCATTCCATGGCGATCTCGCCCGCCGCCATATTGGGGATCATCATGGGCACCACGTACGGGTTGACCCACTCAGCGCCCCGGTTGATAAGGACGCGGATCCCGTCCTCCAGGGTCCGGATGCCCCCGATGCCCGAGGCGTAGACGACGCCGGTGCGCTCGGGAGCGGTGGCGACATCGAGCTTGGAGCTCTCGATAGCCTCCTTCGTCGCCACCAGGGCCAGCTGGACGACGCGGTCGAGGTGCCGCGCCCGCCGGCGCCCGAAGAAGGCGGCGGCGTCGAACCCGGCGATTTCGGCCGCTATGCGCACGTCTGATCCCTGCGCGTCAAATGCGGTGATCGTCCGCACGCCGCTCCGCCCGGCAATGAGGGCCTGCCACGTCTGTTCGACGTCCAGCCCGAGAGGGCTGATCACCCCCAAGCCTGTCACTACCACTCGGCGGTCTTCCATAATCCACGAATCCTATGGGGCCCAACCGTTGCCCGGAAGCTTGTGAGCCGTACGCTGCTCCGGCCCGCCCCAAAGGTCGGGGCCGCGTGGTGCGGCCGATGGTGTAAGTTTCGCTTGTTATGCCCACCGATCCCGAGGTCCCTGAGGCCGACGCTCTCGAGCAGTCGCAGTCGGTCGCCCCTGAGGAAGATGAGCCCGAGCTGCCGATAGTGGCGACGGGAGCCTTCGAAGTCCCCGAGGCCGACGCCCTGGACCAGGCTCGCGAGGTCGTCCTGGAAGACGACGACCGCCGCTAGCCCGGACCGCCTCAGGCCCCTTTTCAGGCGCGTTTCAGGGGCGTCAGGTGGAGGCTGAAGCGCTTCTCCCCGACCCCCGGGAACCTGATGGTCGCCTCCGCGTCAGCTCCTTCCCCGTTCACCTCGAGGACCATGCCTTCGCCGTAACGGCCGTGGACGACGCCGTCGCCGGCCCGCAGGCCGAGGGCCTCGGCGCCCGTCCCCTGCACCGGCATTCCCGCTTTTCCCCGCCGCATGGCTGCCTCGACCAGTTCGCTACGGGCCTCGGCCCGGCTCAGGCGCTCGCGGCGGGTGCGAGCGCCGCTCGACCGCACCAGGTGCTCCGGTATCTCTGACAAGAACCGGCTGGGCGGGTTGTACTGCGCATCTCCCCAGAGGCTCCGGCACCAGGCGTAGGAGAGATAAAGGCGTTCCTTGGCCCGGGTGACCCCGACGTAGCAAAGGCGGCGTTCCTCTTCGAGCTCATGGGGCTCGCCCAGGGCCCGCAGATGGGGGAATATGCCCTCTTCCATGCCGGCGATGAAGACCACCGGGTACTCCAGGCCCTTCGCGGTGTGAAGCGTCATCAATGTAAGGCTCGAATCGTCCCCGTCGATCTCGTCGGCGTCCGCCACCAAGCTCACTTCAGTGAGGAAATCGGCCACCGAGGTGACCTCCCGGGCGGCGCCGACGAGCTCCTCGACGTTTTCCACCCGGCCCTCGACCTCGACCCGTGTCCCGCCCTCGGCCCGCAGCTCTTCCAGGTAACCGGTGCGGTCCAGGACGGCCTGGAGCAGCTCGGCCGGGCCCGCGCGGGCGACGTCCGCCCGGTCGGTCTCTCCCGCCTGCGCCTCGCCGGGAGCCTCGGGCGAGCCGCCCAACATCGCCCGCAGCCCATCCATAAGGGTCAGGAAGGAGCCGATGCCGGTCAGGGCCTTGCCGGTGACGCCTGCCTCCCGGGCGTGGGGCAACGCTTCGGCGAACGGCATCCCCTTTTCCGCCGCCCACGTACCCAGTCGGCCGATGCTCGTCTCGCCTATGCCCCGCCGGGGGACGTTGAGGATCCTCTTGAGAGAGACCTCGTCGTCGGGGTTGGCGATCGAGTGCAGGTAAGCGAGCATGTCCTTTACTTCGCGGCGCTCATAGAAGCGGGCGCCCCCGACCACCCGGTAAGGGACGTTCTGGCGGACCAGTTCCTCCTCGATGGCGCGGCTCTGGGCATTTGTCCGGTAGAAAACGGCGATGTCGCCCCAGCGGTAGCCGTGCTCACGCCTCAGCCTCAGCGCCTCCGAAGCCAGCCACGCCCCCTCCTCGTGCTCGTCGTCGGCCACAAAACGCACGAGTTGCTCACCCTCGCCCTGCGAGGTCCACAGGTCCTTCGGCTTGCGAGTGAGGTTATTGGCGATGACGGCGTTGGCGGCGTCGAGGATCGTCTGGGTGGACCGGTAGTTCTGGTCGAGCACTACGACCGTGGCATCGGGGAAGGCCCGCTCGAACTCCAGGATGTTCCTGATGTCGGCGCCCCGCCAGCCATAGATCGACTGGTCGGAGTCGCCCACCACGGTGACGTCGTGGTGGGAGCCGGCCAATTGGATCACGAGCTCGTTTTGCGCCCGGTTGGTGTCCTGGTACTCGTCGACCAGAACATGCGAAAAGCGGTCCTGGTACGTGGCGAGCACGTCCGGGTGCTCCCGGAACAGCCGCACGGTGAGCACCAGTAAATCGTCGAAGTCCATGGCGTTGGCGGCCACCAGGCGGCGCTGGTACTCCGTGTAGACGTCGGCGATCTTGCGCTCGAAAATAGAGC
>CAYZVQ010000180.1:0-10052 GCA_964481925.1 uncultured Acidimicrobiaceae bacterium | reverse complement strand
CATGCAGCTGGGGATGATCGGGCTCGGGCGCATGGGCGCCAATATTGTGCGCCGGCTGATGCGGGCAGGCCACACCTGTGTTGTTTACGACGTCAGTCCCGACGCCGTGAAGGGCCTCGAGGCTGAGGGGGCCACGGGCGCGGCCAGCCTGGAGGAGTTCGTGGCCAAGCTGGTGCGACCGAGAGCGGCGTGGGTCATGGTGCCGGCGGGGTACACGGGCGAGACGGTGACCAAATTGGCCGCCCTGCTGTCGCCCGACGATGTCGTGCTCGACGGTGGGAACTCTCACTACCACGACGACATTGCTCACGCCGCCAAGCTGAAGGAACAGGGCATCCATTTCGTGGACGTGGGCACCAGCGGAGGTGTCTTCGGTCTCGAACGCGGTTACTGCCTGATGATCGGCGGGGAGGAGGAGGTCGTCGCCCGCCTCGAGCCCATTTTCGCCGCCATTGCCCCCGGGTTGGAGGCTGCTCCTCGGACAGAGGGCCGCACCGGCCCCCCGAGCCGGGCCGAGCAGGGCTTCCTGCACTGCGGGCCCGCGGGCGCCGGGCATTTCGTCAAAATGGTCCACAACGGCATCGAGTACGGGATGATGGCCGCGTACGCCGAAGGCCTCGGCGTCCTGGCCAAAGCCAACATCGGCAAGACCTCCTCAGCCACCTACGACGCCGAGAACACTCCTCTGGCGGACCCCGAGCACTACCAGTACGACATGGACGTGGCCGAGATCACCGAGGTCTGGCGCCGTGGCAGCGTTGTCGCCTCGTGGCTGCTCGACCTCACCGCCCACGCCCTCCACCAGGATCCCAAGCTCGCCAGCTTCCACGGCCGGGTCTCGGACTCGGGCGAAGGGCGCTGGACCGTGAAGGCTGCCATCGACGAGGCCGTCCCGGCCCACGTGCTCACTGCCGCGCTCTACGAGCGCTTCAGTTCCCGGGGAGAAGCGGATTTCTCCGACCGGGTCCTGTCCGCCATGCGCAAGGAGTTCGGGGGCCACGCCGAGCAGGCCCATACGTAGCCGCCGCGCCCGGGCGGCACGCTTTGGGCAACGGCACTAACAGACTTTCCGCGCCGTCTTGGGCCCCTCCGGCTCATGTCGTGCCCCCGCTGCCGCGGCTATGCGGGGCCGACGGGCATGCCGGGCAGGGGAAGGGACAGGGCCGCGCGCCTGCAGCAGGTGCACCGTGTGACGCAGGTCATCGGCCAGGAGATCGGCCATGTCGCGGGAGAAACTTTCCCGGACGACCACCCGTAGCACAGCGATCTCCTGGGCATTGGGCGCCAAAGTGTAGGCCGGCACAATCCATCCTCGCGCCCGCAGGTGGTCCGAGATATCGAACACGGTATAACCCGGGCCCGCCTTGGCGTCGCCGACCGTCCCGGGGCCCAGGCGGAAACAGACGAGCGGCACCGTCCCCGGTTTGCTCATGATCTCAAAGCAACCGACGCTCTCGATTGCCTGGGCCAGGTAAGCAGTTGTGGCGTCCAGTCCCTGCATGATCTCGGTGTAGCCCTTCCGGCCCAGGCGCAGGAAGTTGTAGTACTGGGCGATCACCTGCCCGGCGCCGCGGGAGAAATTGAGGTTGAAAGTGGGCTGGTCGCCGCCCAGGTAATTGACGTGGAAGATCAGCTCGTCGGGCAGGTCCTCTTCGTTACGCCAGATGGCCCAGCCCAGGCCGGGGTAAACCAGGCCGAACTTGTGACCGGAGACGTTGATGGAGGTGACGGCAGGAAGGCGGAAATCCCACTCCAGCTCGGGACGGGTGAAAGGAGCGACGAAGGCGCCACTGGCGCCGTCCACATGTAGCCCGACGTCCCAGCCGTGCCTGTGGTTGAGCTCCACAATGGCGTCATTGAGGGCGCGGATGGGCTCGTACTCGCCGGTGTAGGTACTGCCCAGGATCCCGACGACGCCGATGGTGTTCTCGTCCACCAGTTCCATGGCCTCGTCGACGCCGATCACATAGCGCTCCGGGGTCAAAGGCACGTACCTGGGTTCCACGTCGAAATAGCGGGCAAATTTCTCCCAGCACACCTGGACGTTGCCGCCCATCACGATATTGGGCGCATCAGTGGGGAGGCCCTCCTGGCGCCGCCGGCGCCGCCAGCGCCATTTCAGCGCCAGGCCGGCCAGGTGTATCGCCTCGGACGACCCCACGGTGGCACAGCCGACGGCCGCATTTTGTTCCGGCGCGTTGAACAGCCGGGCCAGCATGTTGACGCAACGGTTGTGGATTTCGGTCGTTTGGGGGTACTCGTCGGCATCGACGTAATTGCGGCCGAACGACTCGGTCATCAACATGTCCGCTTCCGGCTCCATCCACGTTGTCACGAAACTGGCCAGGTTGAGCGCCGGGTTGCCGTCGAGGTTGAGCTCGTCGTGAATTATCTGGTAAGCCGCTCTGGGCGGCATCTGGTTTTCGGGAAGCTCATAGCGGGGGACCGGTTCCCTCAAGTTGCGGGAGCCGTACATGGGCGAAAGCAGGGAGCCGTCGTTTTGCAGCTCCGACTTCTTGACCTTTTTGGCAAGCATTGCCCCGCCACCCTAGTGCTTAGACGGCAACGTACCGACGCGCTCCATCAGTTCAGCAAGCCGTCCCGGAAGGTCGGCGAGGTTCAGGTGCTGGCGGGCGATGCGAGAGTTGTGACGCACCAGCTCGACATCCGGCCGGGCCAACCACCCCCGTATTTGGCGCCGCTCGTGGACATCAAACCAGCGGAACCCCATCGCACGTAGCTCATCCGCCGCCGCGTAAGGTCCGATCGCAACTGGGCGAAGGTGGAGAGCGGCTTCAACGGGGGGGTTGCCGAAACCTTCGTTCGTGGAAGGGAACGCTACGAGGTCCGCCGCGGCGTAGGCGTGCTCTATTCCCTCAGTCGGCGACATGAGATCCGGGAGCAGGCCGTGGTGGACAGCAACAGGGGCATTTCGCAGCAGATTTTCTAAAGTGTGGGCGTAGCCTTCCTCCGCTTGGCCTACCAGCCAGTAATGCGCGCCGAGAGCGTCGGCTAAGGCGATCGCAGCCGGGATGCCCTTGCGGGCAATGGCTCTGGTCGGCTGCACGACGAGCAGCTCAGATTCTCGAAGTCCGAGGAGCCGTCTAGCCCCGTCCCTGTCTCCAACTGGCGGGTGAGGGTCGAACATGTTGTGTACCGTCACCGCGTCGGTGCCGCGCGCTCGAAGCTCCAAGCGGGAGCGCTCGGTGGTAACGACGTGGCACCAGTGAGGGTCGTCGGGAGGTGGTGGCGCGGCCCTAAAGGCCTCCCGTTGCCACGGCAAGTCATGGTGGCGTAACAGCGCTGGGCGTCCGGCCAAGGCATCCGCGACGACGGCCGCAGCCCGCGGGTTGAGCGGCAAGGAGCAGAGGTTCTCCACCACGACAAGGTCGGCTGTCGCCAGAACTGACCGCAATAAAGCCTCGTCAGGCGAGGGAGGGCGGTTGCCGTTGAGGTAGCTCCCGGCGGCCAGACCAGGGTCGAGGTAATCGGCCCTCCCTTCGCCGGCTAGGGTGGTTACCGAGCACCCCAACTTTCGCAGCGCGGCCATCCATTTAGCCGCCTCCACCGAAACGCCATCCGCGCCACCTAGGCGGTACGACACCACCACGACCCGTAGGTGCCCACCGTTCGCGCCACGCTTCGCCCCCACGTCTTGGAGCGCTGACATTTAGCTGCGACTACCAAGGGCATACCGGTCGCGCCCGTCGTGGGCGATGCTCACGACGCGCACCACACCGTGGCCAGTCTACAAATGGCGACAACCGAAGGATCACCGCCCAGAGCACAACTCCACGGCGGCACTGAACCTTGGGCCCAGCGCCTGTTGTTGGGTGTCCAGGCCCTGCATCTGGGCCGTGTCCTGTTGCATCTGCGACCCGTCCTTCGTCTGTGCCGCCCCCAGGTAGGCGTTCTCCAGGTCGACCAGCGTCGATAGCAGAGCGACGTCTTGTTGGCCTAGCGCGGCGCCTTGTTGGCAAAGAGCGGCGTTGGCCTGTGCCGCCGATAGGTCGACCTGGGTGTGGCCGAGCTGGCTCTGGGCCTCACGGGCCAGGTCCTGCGCGCTACCGGCGCGCAGTTGCGCCTGCCGGGCCTGGCCCTGAGCCTGATCAGCTCGGCTCTGCGCCTGGCTGACCTCGCTCCGCGCCTGGCCAAGCTGGCGCTGGGCCTGTCCTAGCTCGCCCTTGGTCTGGCTCAGCTGGTCCTCGCTCTCGGCCAATTGCGCCTTCAGGTGGTCCCATTGCTGGGCGCTGTAATGGAGCTTGGCCTGAAGGGCGACAGTGCCCTGCCCCTGCGCGGACAAGCTCGCCCGGGCCGAGGCCAACGTGTTCTCCGCTGCGGTCAGCTGCTGGCCCCGCAGGCTGAGGTCGCCCTTAGCCCTCTGCCACGCCACCGTTGTGCTGACGGTCGTAGCCGCCAGTAGGGCTACCACCACCGCGCCGGCCACGAACAGCCGGCGATAGGGCCGGGCTGTCCCTGGCTTGACCTCGGCCGGTCCCCGGGCCCAACGAGCCCGCCACGAGATTTTGGGCGCCCGTTCGGGGTAAATGTCGGCCTGTTCGCCGAAGTTCGGCCCCACTTTTTGCGCCGCCGACGGAGCGAGGCCGGGCCCCGCCTTGGTTGGTACCACGGCGGGCGGGGTTACCGCGGGCGGGGCCATGAGGGGCGGGGTCACTGCAGCGCTGGGCATGGTGCCCAGCGCTGAGGCTGCGACCGGGGCCGGCGTGCTCGCAACCAGGGCGAGCGGAGCGCCGGTGACGACTGGGCCTGGCACGGGGGCCGGCGCACGGGTGACGACCGGGCCTGGCGCCCGGGAAAGCGTGGGGGCGTAGGCAGCACTGTGAGGTAGAGGCGAAGCGTGGGCCAACGGATCGTACAGGGAGCGCTCGAGGGCGCCGGCGGGCAGGACCCGTTTGAGGCCTTGCGACCGGGCTACCGGCGGGAGGTCCGATGGCGAGACGGCCGTCCCCCGCCCGCCCGGCCCGGGCGAGTCGGTCACGTCCACGGTCTCGTCCAGCCTGGGGACGTCGAGGCACGAGTTGAGTTGGGACAGGAACGAGCTAAGGGCGGCGGCGAGGTTCTCCTCATGAGAGAGGTCCCGAGGGTTGCCGAACGAGGTGGGCCCTGGTGTCTCGGCCTGGCTCGTTTGGTCTGCCCGCGGCATGAAGCTTTCCCCTTGCTCTGTCCGGGGCCGCCGAACCGGGGAGGCCGACAACGCGCCCAGCACCTTGAATTCCTATTGTGCTTGTCGGGCCCGGGGGAGTGCCGCTTTAACCGCGGAATGACCGGAAAAACAGGTCAAATTGGAAAACGCGCCGGATAGCGGAAGGTCATCGCTGTCGTTAGGGTGGGCGGTGGTGCCCAAACCCCCGGTGCGTGCCTTGACCCTGGGGGTGGCATGCCCTCATCCCCTGGACCTGCCGACGGTCCGGACCGCGGCTTGCGCACTGCGCCACGCGGCCTCGGGCTTCGCCGAGGCCGGTTACGAGGTGCAGACCTTGCGCCTATCGACCCGCCCCGTCCTGGCCGACCTGGCCCGCCAGTCGCCCTCGTCGGTCATCCAGTACGCCGCCCGGTTGCAGGGGTTCTTGGAGGAAGCCGGTCTAGGGTTCTGTTCCCTCGGGCCGTTGGCCCCCCGGGCCGGTGCCCAGAGCCCGGAGATCATGGCTGATCTGATCGTCGGCAACCAGGCGATCGATTGTTCGGTGGTGGTGGCGACGTTGGACGGCGGGCTCGACGTGCCTGCCGCGGCCGCCGCTGCCCGGACCATGGTGCGCCTGGCCGGAGAGACCGACGAGGGTTTCGGCAATTTCAACTTCGCCGCCCTCGCCTGCACCGACGCCGGCACCCCCTTCTTCCCGGCCGCTTACCACGCCGGCCCGGCCAACTTGACGCTCGCCTTGCAAGGGGCGGGCATCGTGGCCGAGGCGTTGGCGGGCGGGGCGGAGCTGGCCGATGTCCCGGGCCGGGTAAAGGAGAAATTGGTCGAGCACGCCCGGCCCGTCGTCGAGCTCGCCCAGCGCCAGGCGGCCGAGATCGGCGTGGTTTTCGCCGGCATCGACCTTTCCCCTGCCCCCAACGGCCCGGACAGTATCGCCGCCGCCCTGGAGCAGGCCGGGCACGGGCCGGTCGGTTCTCCGGGGACGCTGTCGCTGGCCGCCGCCCTGACCGAGGGGCTGAAAAGCACAGGCCTGCCCACCTGTGGCTACTGCGGTCTCATGTTGCCGGTCATGGAGGACACGGTGCTCGCCCGGCGCTGGGAGGAGGGCTGGCTCGGGCTCGACCAGCTGCTGGCTTATTCGGCTGTGTGCGGCACGGGCCTGGACACCGTGCCCCTGCCCGGTGACAGTTCGGCCGACGAGCTGACCAGGCTGATCTGCGACATGGCCACCCTGGCGGTGCGCCTGCGCAAGCCACTGTCGGCGCGGTTGCTGCCGGTGCCGGGGAGAAGCGCGGGCCAACGGACACAGTTTTCCTCTCCCTACATTGTCAATACGCTCATCAAGTCCTTGGCGCCCCGGCCTTTGCCGCCCCGGCGTCGTCCAGAGCGCGCCGTCGGTTAGCCGCCGTCCTCGAACAGGAGAGAAAATGCCCGAGAGCCGTGAGTACGACGTTGTCGTGATCGGGGCCGGGCCCACCGGTGAGAACGTGGCCGAAAGGGCCGTCAAGGGTGGGCTCTTGGTTGTGATCGTCGAATCGGAACTGGTCGGTGGTGACTGCTCGTACTGGGCGTGCATGCCGAGCAAGGCTCTTCTGCGACCGATGCAGGCGTTGCTCGGGGCGCAGCGGGTCGGTGGGGCGCGCCAGGCGGTGACCGGTGGCCTGGACGTCGAGGCCGTGTTCGAGCGCAGGGACAGCTTCACCAGCCACTGGGACGACGCCGGGCAGGTCCAGTGGCTGGAGAATGCCCACGTCGACCTAGTGCGCGGCCAGGGCCGGCTCGCGGGCCCACGCCGGGTGGAGGTGGCCACTGCGGCCGGCGGCACGGTAGCCCTTACGGCCCGTCATGCGGTGGTGGTGGCGACGGGATCGGCGGCCGCCTTGCCCCCCGTGCCCGGGTTGGCGCAAGCCAAACCCTGGTCGCCCCGGGAAGCCACCAGTGCCAAGCACGTGCCGGGCCGGTTGGTGGTGCTCGGTGGCGGCGTCGTCGGCTGTGAGATGGCCCAGGCGTTCGCCAGCCTGGGGAGCCACGTGACCGTAATCGAGATGACCGACGGGCTGCTCCCCACCAATGAGCCTGTAGCGGGCCAGCTGGTGGCGCAGGCTATGACGGAGTCGGGCATCGACGTGCGCACGGGACAATCGGCCCAGAGCGTGGAGCGCGAAGGCACCGGTGCGGTCACGGTCCAGCTCAGCGCGGGCGAGGTGCACGGCGACGAGCTACTGGTGGCCGCCGGCCGGCGGCCTCGTACCGAGGACATCGGGCTGGGCACCATCGGCCTGGCGCCGGGGAGCTGGCTGGACGTCGACGACACCCTGGCGGTGCGGGGCGTGGAGGGCGGCTGGCTGTACGCCGCCGGCGACGTCAACCACCGTGCCCTTCTCACCCATCAGGGCAAATACCAGGCCCGGGTGTGCGGCGACGCCATCGCCGCCCGGGTGAAGGGCGACCTCGACCCTTCGCCCTGGGGCAAGCACAGCGCGACGGCCGACCACCGGGCCGTGCCCCAGGTCATCTTCACCGACCCCGAGGTCGGCGCCGCCGGCCTCACCGAGGCCCAGGCCCGACGGGCCGGTACCAATATCCGGGTGGTCGACTACCCCCTCGGCGACGTGGCGGGTGCCTCACTTTTCGCCGACGACTACCGGGGCCATGCCCGGCTCGTCGTCGACGAGGACCGCCGGGTCGTGATCGGCGCCACCTTCGTGGGGCCGGCCGCCGGCG
Source organism: uncultured Acidimicrobiaceae bacterium (assembly GCA_964481925.1). GTDB lineage: Bacteria > Actinomycetota > Acidimicrobiia > Acidimicrobiales > Palsa-688 > Fen-671. The sequence goes on along the minus strand of CAYZVQ010000180.1, from coordinate 2,167 downwards.
AACTGGTCCACTCCGCCACCATCGCCATCGTCGGCGAGGTCCCCCTGGACCGCCTCTGGCATGCCGTGCCCGCGTACCCCACGATCAGCGAGGTCTGGCTGCGCCTACTGGAGTCGTACGGGCTGTAGCTGCCGCCGGCCGCACCTTTCGGCAGAAATCGCTTGGCACCACGGGACGGTTTCCCGGGGGGTCCAGGACGTGAGCAACGCCGAGCGGGACAAGGCGTGGGCGCAGATCCGCACCGCGGCACGCAAGTACGACGTCGACATTTCGGAAAAAGACTGGCGGGAGCTCGCTAACGGCGGCAAAACGGGCTGAACCCGAACGGGTCAGTGGCGGTGGGTGGAGCCGGGGAGGCCCCGGAAGAGGGGGTGCTCCTCACCCGCCGGCACGGTTATGGCTTCCGCCACCCGCCGGTCGAGCCAGTCGAGCGAGGCGCGCCGGCGCCGGTACTCCGCCAGCTCCGCCCGGATCTCCGATCGGCACTCCGCCAACGGGCGGTCCCGGGCGGGACGGACGTCCTCCACGACGATGAGGTGCCAGCCGAACGGGCTGGGCACCGGCCCGGTGACGCGCCCCGGCTCAGCCCCGAAGATGGCGTCCTCCAGCGGGCCGGCCAGTTGGCCCCGCTCCACCCAGCCCAGGTCGCCGCCACGGTCGGCGCTGCCCCGGTCGAGGGAGGCCCCGGCTGCCAGGGACCCCAGGGTGGCGGCGTCGGGAGCGGCCTCGAGCAGCTGACGGGCCGGCCCCTCGTCCGCTAACAGGACATGGCGCGCACGGCGCGCCTCTTTCACCCGGAAGCGGCGAGGGTTGGCGGCGTGGTAGGTCTCCACGTCGGCCTCGGTCGGCGCCGGGCCCGCCAGTTCACCGGTGGCTTCGAGACGGGCCAGCCAATCCGACGGCGGCGCCGCCTCGTCCAGCCCGAGGCGCGCCGCTTCTGCCTTTAGCAAGGTCTCCACCAGCAGCGCTTTGGTGCCCCAGGTCCGCAGACCGTCGGCTCGGGAGTGAGCCGGCCCGACTAAAGCGTCGGGCTCGGTCGTCACTCCGAGGCGGGCGCCCGCCGGCCGGGCGGCCACCCCGGCCATGTAGGGGGCGAGGGCGCTGGACGGCACCGGGGCGCCCTCGACCCATCCGATCACGGTCTCGGTCATGCGCGTCCGTTCAGTCATGTGCCGGCTGGCGGCCCAGGCGCAAGGCCACGGTGGGCGAGTACCAGAGCCGCCCGAAGTAGGTCACCTTGAACAGCGCCCACGAGCTGAGCCAGCCGTGGCCAGGGCCGCGGACCGTGGCTTCGGCCCGGCTGCGCTGGCCCGGTCCGAGGGCGAACCCTTGGGCCCAGGGGGCCACATAGGGCCACGTTTCGACCGGGGACAGGAGCTGTAGCTCGCCCCGGATCTGGGCCGCCGTCCGGTTGGTCAGGGCAAGACCGATGGTGGCCGTCCCCCCCAGTCCGACCGCCACGTCCAGGGTGTCGAGAGCCACCTCCAGTTCGGCATCGACCTGGCCGCCGGGGTGGGTGAGGGGGGCGGCCTTGGCCAGCAGGCCCTCGGGCCCGCCCGGGTGACCGGCCTTGGCCAGACCGGTCTCGGCCTCGGCCAGCGCGGGGAGCACGTCAACGGTCAGGACGTCCTCCTGGGACTGGTCGGCCGGGCCGTTGACGCGGACGGCCAAGAAGTACCGGCCGGGCCGGCAACCCTCGGGTACCCGCAGGCGCGCCGGCACCTGGACGGACGCGGCCGGGCTGAGCGAGAACAGCTTTCCCGAGGGCTCCACGCCCCAGCCCGGGGGGGCCAAGATTTCGACTTGCCCCGATTGGGTTGAGCGGGCGGAGCCCGAGGCGACCTGAGCGATGAACTCGCCCTCCTCCCCGCTCCGCAGTACCAGGCCTGTGGGCAGCACGTGGACGGCCAGCGACTGGTTGCCCATCGGCGCCGGCCCCTTGTTGTGGAGCCAGTAGCGGCTGAACACGGGCTGGGCCACCTCCGCGCCCAGGTCCTCGCCCCGCCCGGGGGCACCGCCGCCCGAGGCCGGCCCGGTGAGCGCTCCGGTTAGGGGCCCGAGGCGCAAGCGGAACGTGGCCAGCTCGGACGCGGCCAGGCGTAGCCTCACCCGGCTGACGCCAGTACCGCTGACGCCAGTACCGCTGACGCCAGTACCGCTGACGCCA
>CAYZVQ010000179.1:406-10198 GCA_964481925.1 uncultured Acidimicrobiaceae bacterium | reverse complement strand
GGCCGGTAACGGATGCCGGCGCGTCGGGCCTGGTAGTCGCTGAACCACGAGACCGACGACACCTCCAGCCACATGTCGCAGCCCGGCGCATAGACCTCGACGTCGAACTGGCGGGCGTGGGACTGCCCCAGGTCCCCGGTGGAAATATCGAGGATCCGGTAAGGAAGGCCGAGGGCGGCCACCGACCCCACGGCACGGTCCAAAAGCTCGGCGTGGAGAGCCGCGGCCTGGTCGCGCCGGCAGATGGCGAGTATCTCGACCTTGTCGAACTCGTGCACCCGCAAAAGCCCCCGGGTGTCCCTCCCCGCCGCGCCCGCTTCTCGGCGGTAGCACGGGGTGTAGGCCATGAGGCGCAGAGGCAGCTCTTCCTCGGCCAGGATCTCGTTGGCCCTCATCGAGGTCAGGGGCACCTCGGCCGTCGGGATGGCCCACAGGTCGTCCCGTTCCAGGTGGTAAGCGTCGTCGGCGAACTTGGGCAACTGGCCGACGGCCTCCATGACGGGCGTGCGGACCAGCGTCGGCGGGCGCACCTCGGTGAAGGCGTCTGCATTGCGGTCGAGAGCCAGCTGGCAAAGGGCGCGCACAAGGGTGGCGCCCTGGCCGCGGAACAGCGGGAACATGGAGCCCGCTATTTTGGCGCCCCGCTCAAGGTCCAGTATCTGCAGTTCCGCACCGATCTCCCAGTGCGGGGCCCGCTGGTGAGGCCCGTACCGGGCCGGGTCGTAGCCGACGGTACGGACGACCACGTTGTCTTTTTCGGACGCGCCGTCCGGAGCGTCCTCGGAGGGGAGGTTCGGGAGCCGCAGCATGGCGTCCCGCAATTGCGCCTCCACCACCGCGCTCTGGCGCTCGAGCCCAGCGAGCTCCTCGCCGGCGCGCTTGCTCTCGTCCCGGGCCGCCTCCGCGTTGGCCGCGTCGCCCGAGCGCATGGCGTCGCCTACCTGTTTGGAAAGAGCCTTGACCCGCGACCGCAGCTCTTCTGACCTGGCCGCCAATTGGCGGTTCTCGCTGTCCAGGGCGGCGGCGCGGCGGACCTCGTCCTCGGGGACGCGCTTGCGGGCCAAGGCCGCTATGGTGCGCTCCAGATCGGTGCGCAGGCGGCGTACGTCGATCATCGGTCCGAAACTAACAGGTGGAGCCGGCCGTGCCGGACGGCCGGAGGCGTCGCCGCCCACGGCCGGGCCGGTTTAGTGGACGAGGACGTCCACGGCCATGGCGACGAAGAGCAAGCTCAGGTAGGTGATGGACCAGTGGAAGATCTTCATGGCCGCGGCCGCCGTCCTGGTCACCAGCATCCGGGCGCAGAGCCCCACAAAACCGGCGCCGGCCAGCACCGCCACCCCCCAGTAGATCCAGTGCATGTGGGCCACGACGCCAAAGCCGGCCGACGCCGCCACCGTGGCGACCGAGTAAGCGAGCATTTGCCAGGTGGTGCGGCTGATGCTCTGCACGACCGGCATCATGGGCACTTTGGCGTTGGCGTAGTCGTCCCGGTAACGGATGGCTAGGGCCCAGAAGTGCGGCGGGGTCCACGACACGACGAGGCTAAAGAGCAGGAAAGGGGCCCAGCCCAGAGAGCCCGTCACGGCCGCCCACCCGACCAGTACCGGTACGGCGCCGGCGGCGCCACCTATCACGATGTTCTGGGGAGAGGTGCGCTTGAGCAGGGCCGTGTAGATGAACACGTAGAACAGGGCCGCCGACAGTGCCAGTAGTGCGGAGAGGGGGTTGACGGCCAGCCACAACACGGAGAAGGCGGCCAGCTGGAGCGCCACAGCAAACGCCAGGGCGGCGGGGGCGCTCACCGTACCGGTGACCAGAGGCCGCTGGGAGGTCCGGCGCATCAACGCGTCGATGTCGCGGTCCAGGTACATGTTGGCGGCATTGGCGCTGCCCGCGGACAGCGTGCCGCCCACCAGCGTGGCCAGCACGAGCCCTGCCGAGGGCCATCCCCGGGCAGCCACGAACATGGTGGGCACGGTCGTGATCAACAGCAGTTCGATGATGCGAGGCTTGGTGAGCGCAATGAAAGCCGCGACGCGCTCCAGGGGGCCGGGCCCGGGACGGACCGAACTTGCCGCGAAGGTGCCGGCGTTGCTGACCACTGGCGAAAGGTTAGCGGGCCAAGAGGGGCTGAGGGGATAGAGGCGGGCGGCCGCCAGGCCGGTCGAACGACACCGGCCGTCCGTCGTAGCATCATTTTATGTCCGCACTCAGGCGAGCGCTCCGCCGACTGTCGGCCCTGCTCGCCGATCCTCGCTTTTGCCGCCGCGTCGCCGGGGTGGCCGTCGTGGCGCTGGCACTCGGCATCGTGAGCGGCGGGGCGGTGCGCCTGACCGGGTCCGGGCTCGGGTGCAGCGACTGGCCGAACTGCACCGCGACGAGCGTTGTTGCCCCCCTGCAGTTCCACGCGTTGGTCGAGTTCGGCAACCGCCTGGTGAACGTGGTCATCACGCTGGGGATGGTCCTTGTTGTGCTGGCGTCGTTCATGCGCCGGCCCCGCCGGGCCGACCTGGTCGCTCTGTCATCGGGGCTGATAGCGGGGGTACTGGCCGAGATCGTGCTGGGGGGCGAGACCGTCCTCCACAAGCTCGCGCCCCAGTTCGTCATGTCCCACTTCCTCCTGGCCGTGGTCCTGCTCGTCAACGCCCTAGTGCTCTATCACCGGGCCCGTCAGCCTGACGCTGGCCCGACCGGCCAGCCTGGCGGAGGCCCGACCGGCCAGCCTGGCGGAGGCCCGACCGGCCAGCCTGGCGGGACTGGGCCCGGCGGAAGAGCATGGCCTCTTCCGGCCCGGTGCCTGGTGAGGCGGGGGCACCTGTGGGCGAGCCGGGGCATGCTCGCACTGACGTTCGTGGTAGTCGTGCTGGGTACGGTCGTCACTTCGACCGGGCCGCACGCCGGTGCCCCCGGCGTGCCCCGCTTCGGTTTCTCCCTGCACACGGTGGCGCAGCTCCACGGGACGTCCGTCGAGGTACTGCTCGCCCTCACGGTGGCGACCCTGTGGTCCATGCACCGAGCCCGCGTCGCGCCTGCCGTGCTCCGCCGGGGAGAAGTGCTGCTGGTGGTGCTGGTCGCGCAGGCCGCCGTCGGCTACAGCCAGTACCTGAGCGGGGACCCCGTGCTGCTCGTCGGCGTCCATTTGGCCGGGGCCACGTCGGTTGTAATAGCCATGGTATTTTTCAACCTGGGCCTCTATACCCGTGACCCGGCGCCCGCGGCGCAGGTCCCGCCTGGGGACCGTCGTACAGCCAGAGAACTGGCCCGGACTTAGCGAAGGTGCGCATGGCGGCTTCTGCTCCGCTCGAAGTAAAGGAACCGGAAGTCACCGAGGTGACGGGGCTCTCCCGGCCCTGGAAGGTCATCGTCTGGAACGACCCGATCAACCTCATGAGCTACGTGGCGTTCGTCTTTCAGAAGCTGTTCGGTTACAGCAAAGAAAAGGCCAACAAGCTCATGATGGACGTCCACATCAAGGGCAAGGCGGTCGTCGCCAGTGGGCCGCGCGAGAAATCGGAGCTCGACGTCTTCAGGCTGCACGAGCACGGGCTGTGGGCGACCATGGAGCAAGACAGCTGAGCGCGGCCAGGCGGAAAGCGCCGCTCCGGCGGTGCGGACCAGGCCGGTACGCGGTCGCCTTCGGTGCCGAGGACCGCCAAGTCCTGCGGGCGCTGCCGACGCAGTTGGGCGCCGCCGTTGCCGCCCAGCCGGACGACGCCGTTTTCAGGCGGCTTTTCCCACCGGCGTATGCCAACGACGAGGTCGCCGAGGACGAATACCGCCAGATGGTCCGGTCCGACCTGGACGAGACCAGGGCCCTGGCCCTCGACACCCTGGCGAAGACGGCCGACGCCACGGAGCTGTCGGAGGAGGAGCTCGACGCCTGGCTAAGAGCCCTCAATTACATCCGATTGTGGCTCGGTACGCTCCTCGACATCCAGGAGGACGCACCCGAGGATGACCTCGAGGACCCGGCCCACCTGCTCTATTACCTGCTGACAGCGTGGCAGGAACTTGTCGTGTCCGTTTTATCGGGAGAGGACTAATGGACATCGACCTGGCGTTGGCCCATTTCAGTCAAAATCACCGGTCAGTTCTGGCGACCCGCCGCCGCGACGGCCGTCCGCAGCTTTCTCCGGTTGTCCACGCCGTCGGAAATGACGGCCGCATACTCATTTCGACGCGTTCGGGCGCCATCAAGGCTCGTAACATCGGCCGAGATCCTCGTGTGTCCATCTGTGCTCTCAGCGATGCCTTCTTTGGGAAGTGGGCCCAGGTCGACGGTACCGCCACGATTATCGGCCTACCCGAGGCGATGCCGCTGCTGCGGTTCTATTACTCCCAGATTTCGGGCGAGCACCCCGACTGGGACGAGTACGAGCGTGACATGGTCTCACAGGGCCGGGTTGTCATCGCCGTCGAGCCCGAAGCCGCCGGGCCCGACGTGGCCGGCTGAGAAGCGAAGGGCCGGCGCGGGGGACTTTGTGGTGGCAGCGGTGAACGACCCGGTCCGTCTCTTGGCCATAATGGGGTCGGGCGAGACGACCCCGACGATGGCCAAGGTCCACCGTGAGCTCTTTGACCGCCTCGGCCCGGGCACCGTACCCGCCGTCCTGCTCGACACACCCTACGGTTTCCAGGCCAATTCCCAGGACATCTCCGCCCGGGCCGTGTCCTATTTCCGCGAAACAGTGGGCCGCAAGGTGGAGGTCGCCTCGCTGTTCCGGCCCGAAGGCACCAGTCCTGTGGCTCTCGAAGCGGCGCTCGCGCTCGTAGGCGAGGCGCGCTGGGTTTTTGCCGGGCCGGGCAGCCCGACCTACGCCCTGCGCCAGTGGCGGCCCACCGTGCTGCCGCAGCTGCTGGAGGACAAGCTCGCCCACGACGGCTGTCTCGTGTTCTCATCTGCGGCGGCCCTCACGCTGGGTCGCTGGACCGTGCCTGTTTACGAGATCTACAAGGTGGGTGCCGACCCGGTATGGGAAGAGGGCCTGGGTCTTCTGAGTCCCCTCGGCCTCGACATTGCCGTCATCCCCCATTACGACAATGCCGAAGGCGGCACGCACGACACCCGTTACTGCTACCTGGGGGAACCGCGCCTCAGAGCCCTTGAGCGCCAGTTGCCGGAGGAGGCCTGGGTCCTCGGGGTGGACGAGCACACCGCCTGCGTGTTCGACCTGGAGGCAGGTACGGCGACCGTGGCCGGGCTCGGAGGTGTGACCGTGCGCCGGCAGGGCACGTCGGTGATCGTGCCAACCGGGAAGAGCCTGGCGATAACTGAGTTGGCCGACCTGGCCCTAGGGGCGACGGCAGTACTCGCTCCCTTCGGCGCATACGTGCCTGGGCGGGTCGACGCCGTCGACGGGAACGAAATAGTTGCCGGCGCGGCGCAGGTGGGGACGGCAGACCGGGCGGCGAGCGACGCCGACCCCGCCGCTCCCGTAGCCGTCGGGCGCTCTCTGACAGACGAGGTCAAGCGTCTTACGGCCGTGTTCGACGCCGCCCTGGCCCGGCGGGACGCCGAGACGGCGACGGCTGCGGCCCTCGAACTGGAGAGCTCACTTCACGCCTGGTCGGCCGACACCTTCCAGTCCGATGAGGTCGACCGCGCCCGTGCCGCGCTGCGCCGCATGATGCTCCGCCTGGGCGAACTTGCTGCTCCCGGCGTGCGTGACCCCAGGGATGTGGCCGCTCCCTGGGTCGAGGCTTTGCTGGCAGAACGGGTCGAGGCACGCCAGGCTCGTCGCTTTGCGGACGCCGACCGCATCCGCGACGCCTTGGTGGCCCTGGAAGTGGAGGTGCGCGACTCCCCGTCCGGCACGGCCTGGGATCTCCTGCCTGGTCCCGGCGACTAGGCCCCTCACGCCGGCCCGCGTGAGGGGCCCCGATGAGCGCCTAGAATCGGTGCCTCCTTGCCCCCATCGTCTAGCGGCCTAGGACACCGCCCTTTCAAGGCGGCGGCACGGGTTCGAATCCCGTTGGGGGTACCCGAGAAAGTCCTGGTCAGCGGCTTGTGCGGGCAGCCGGGTGCCTACTCTCGACTTCTTTCGCCGTCCGGTGTGCCACTAGCGGCGCTAGGGTTGTGGCACGCCGAGTGCCCATCGCCGCCATTTCGGGAGCGCTCGCAAGCTCCCCTCGGGCCGGTACCAGGCTCGCTACAAGCACGGCGGCACGACCCACGTCGCCCCTGACACGTTCACGACCAAGAGCGATGCCCTGGCGTGGCTATCCGCGGCGGAGAAGGACGTACACCGGGGTGTCTGGCCGGCGCCGAAGGCCGGCAAGATCACCGTGCGGGTGTACGCCAAGGCCTGGCTCGACGGCCGGTCGGACCTGCGCCCGGTGACCCGCTCGAAGTACGAGCACATGCTCGAGCGGCACGTCTTGCCGACCTTGGGGGCGTACGAGCTGGCGGCGCTCGGGCCCTCGGCCGTGCGGTCGTGGTACATGGGGATGCGTCAGCGTTACCTGACCACTGCCGACGACGCCTACCGCATGCTCCGGGCCATCCTCATCACGGCCGTCACCGATGGCCATATTGTCAAGAGCCCGTGCCAGGTGAAGGGCGCCGGCAACCCCCGTTCAGCCGAACGTCCTGTGGCATCAGTGGCGGAAGTCACGGCCGCTCTCGAGGCCGTCCCCGAGCGTTACCGCCTCGCCATCCTCCTGCCGGCTTGGTGCCAGCTCCGCCGGGGCGAAGTGCTCGGGCTCCAGCGCAGGGATGTCGACCTCCTTCACGGGACCATCAGGATCGAGCGAGCCGTGGTGCGTCCCATGAAAGGGCCCAGCGTCGTAGGGCCACCAAAGACGAGCGCTGGCGCCCGTACCCTGGCGGTGCCGTCGCATATGGTGCCGGCGCTCAAAGAGCACCTGGCACATTTCGTGGCTCCGGAGCCGGGGGCGTGGCTGTTCCAGGCTGGTGCCGGCGGCCCGATGGTGCCTAGCACTCTGAACCGCGTCTGGCAAAGGGCCCGGAAAACTGTTGGCCGGCCTGATTTGTTCCTCCACGACTTGCGCCACTCAGGGCTCACCTGGGCCGCCGCGTCCGGCGCCTCGGTGGCCGAGTTGATGCGTCGCGGCGGCCACGCCAACCCCCGCGCCGCCCTCCGCTACCAGCACGCGACCGAAGACCGGGACCGGGCGGTAGCGGAGGCTCTTGCCTCGCTGGCGTCCCGCCCAGTGGTGCCATTGTTCGGTGCGCCTAGTCCCGCCAGGAATGTGCCCGGGGCGAACGCCAACACTTCCCCTTAGACGACGTGCTGCCCTAGGTAACCCCAATCTGTTGCCTGTTCGAGAGGGGCCACTCATCTCCGCGGTAGCGCCCGCAAATGTTACTTTTACCGGACAGATCCGACGCGGTTGGCCGCGATATACGCATCGAGATCGCTCTTATGAAAGCGTACGGACCGCCCAACCTTGATCGCAGCCAGCCGCCGGCGCGCCCAAAGTTCCCGAACATACCTTGGTGTCGTGCACAGATAGGCGGCAGCAGACTCATAGTCCAACAGACCGCCATCCGGGCTCCCCTCATCCGGGCCCCTATTGCTGGCGACGCGGCTCACCAGCTCGACCTCGCTCTCTGGGCTTGCCCGGCCCACCGTGTACGGTGTTTTCGAGACCCAACTTTTTGCGCGAGGCGTGGCCACGCGCCCCGGACCTTGGTTGCCAAGAGCGAGCCCGGCGAGAGGGCAGAGCTTGGGTCCGGCGATGCGGTCAGTTCCTCCGGGCCGGCTCGGTCCTGCTCTATCCACACCACGGCGTCCCCAGCCGCGTCATTGCCTCCGACCATCAAGAGAGGGACAGTGTGCCGTGTTACCCGAGACCCGACGTCAGCGTCCTAGCCATGTCCTTCCCTGCCTCTATCTCCTCAGAGCATCAACGAGGTCGTTGACCTCCTGCACACGGCGCGCCTTCGCCGCCCCGGAAGGTGCGCTTTCCCTTCGCGCCGTGAACGAGCTCCGACGAGGCACGCTGTCTTTATGGTCGTTGGTAAGCCGCGAGAGGTGCTCGGGGTGGTGGGGCCCCGGGTGATCGGGTCGCTGATCGCACCTTCGGCTCTAGGTGAGCTCGTCCAAAGGTACTGGCCTGTTGGCGGCCCGGTGCGCTGCAAATTGGTGAACCACAACGTTAACGACCACTACCTCGTAGTGGACGGGCCGAAGGAGTTCATGGCGCGCGTTTACGGGGCGGCTCGGGGCTCCGGCGCGGAGGTTTCCTTCGAGCTGGTGTTCGCTCGGCACGCAGCTTCACGCGGCGTCCGCGTCTCGGCACCGGTCCCTCGGGTTGACGGCACGCTCTTCAGCACCGTGGTCACCCCGGAAGGCGTTCGCGTGCTGTCGCTTTGGGCACCTACCATCACCCGAAGGACCCAGCCGTGCCGGCCCGTTTGGCCGTCCTGGCATGCGAGCGCCCTCCGTCTCGGTGTGGCTGACCCTAAAAGCTTACGTGCCGCGCAAGGTACTTTTTGTTGCGCGAGGTGGCTGTGTGAATCGTCGCTCAAGCCGCCCTTACCTCACAGATCAGGATTAATATTGGCCGTCGCTTGGATGAATTCGAGTTGGCGGACGACCGCCGGCCGCAGGGCCCGCAACCCTGGCAACAGTTCGGCGGCAGAAAGGTTTCTTAACCCTCCCGCAACATGGTCTTGTCCAGCAGTGCCGACGGTGTGGACAACCGTTTGCGCCGGAGCAGCGAGCAACTGAGTACCGGCTGAAACCTGACCGGCTAAGGGGCGTCGCGTCGACGGGCCATTGAGTGGGCATCAGGAACCTTTGAAGGGCCGACGGAGGCGCGCATAGGTATGGATCCGCGTTGGCCGTCGTGAGCGAGGGGTCCCAACAATTCGATCTCCGTACGTCTTGTCTCATCCCACATTGGCTCAGCCTCAGGCAAGGACCCATGTGAAAAGCCATAATCGGACCTGCTCTGATAATGCTGAGGTCCTCAGTTCAACTCCGAGTAGCCCCACCACGAATGCCCTGGTAGCACAGCTCCGCTGCACTGAGGACCTTCTCATGGCTATCGTGGTCGAACATCAGTCTCAACAATTGTTGCGACTGAAGGAGGTGAGGGCCGATGGCTCGGAGCATTCGAACGAGACTCGACAAAGGTGGTGACGCCTGGGAGTTGCGCTTCTATCTTGGCCGAGACTCGGTTGGACGGGTCCGGCACAAGAGTCGACTGTTCCGTGGAGCGCGGCGCGGGACCGAGCGACCGCTCGCTCGCCTGGTCACCAGCCAGGAGGACATCCCCTCAGTCGTTCCTGACGGACTAGCCCGACCCTGGGATTCGCAGACGACCTTCAATAACGCCATCTCCGGCTACAGGGCCAACGGTCGCGACGATCTCTCGACCCTGAAAAGGCTCGGTACGAAAGCGTGTGGCGACACCAAGGGAGCACCGTGACCGCCCAGCTCAACCCGGGCACTCAGAATTCGACGGCGCGCGTCACCAGTGAAGGTGTCGGATCCCGTCGCCTGGAGCCGGCCGTAATCAACCACAAGAACAAAGGACTGGCACGGTCCGCCACACTCGGGCCCTTTCTCGCAGCCGCTCTTATCGGCTCGGCCGCCCCCGCCTCAGCGGCGTCGGTGGCCGGCGTCGGTCACTCGACGGTGATCGCCGTCCAGGGCCCGGGGAACAGTCTGGACTTCTACTGGCAGGCCGTCGGCACCAGGCCCTGGAACCCAGAAGTGGTCGCCCGTCCTGGGACAACGTACTCGTCGCCCTCGGTCGCGGCGGTCGGTCACTCGACGGTGATCGCCGTCCAGGGCCCGGGGAACAGTCTGGACTTCT
>CAYZVQ010000179.1:0-306 GCA_964481925.1 uncultured Acidimicrobiaceae bacterium | reverse complement strand
ACTGGCAGGCCGTCGGCACCAGGCCCTGGAACCCAGAAGTGGCTAGCCGGCTGGAGAGCAAGGGACCGGTCGACCTCCAGTCGGCTTCATGAGGTTTATTCGAGCCGGCTCTCGGACCGCTCTGGGTGGTCTCTGGGATTACCCCAGGGACGTTGTTCTAGCCAACGGAGGTCTCGGAGTGCCCGGAGGCGCCGGCTTCGTCGTCTTCGACCGATGAGTTGACGACGTCCGTAGAGTCATATGGCTATGGCCAAGGTGCTGACTCATATGTGCATGTCGCTGGACGGGTTCGTTGCCCAGCCTGAC
>CAYZVQ010000178.1:10059-10219 GCA_964481925.1 uncultured Acidimicrobiaceae bacterium | reverse complement strand
TCATCGCCCTCGGGGCGGTGCTGTTCGTGCTCACCGTCGTCGTGAACATCGGGGGGCAGGCACTGCGCCGGGCCGGGCGGACGTCAGCTTCGGCGTCCTACGTAGCGCCCGCTCCGGCCGCCGTCCTCCCGGGCTCGGCCACTGGCGTTCAGCCCGTCAC
>CAYZVQ010000178.1:0-9959 GCA_964481925.1 uncultured Acidimicrobiaceae bacterium | reverse complement strand
TGGTCAGCCCGTCACTGGTCAGCCCGTCACTGGTCAGCCCGTCACTGGTCAGCCCGTCACTGGTCAGCCCCGTGGCGGCCACGGCGGTCCCGGCTATTACGGCGCCGGAGAGGACCATTTCACCGCCCCCCAGCAGACTTTGGGGCGCCGGCGTCGCTGGGGCCGGTCGGCCCAGTCGGTGTGCGTCTTGGCGCTCGTCTTAGCCGCGTCCCCGCTGGTCGCCCTCATCGCCTATACCGTGGCGCGCGCCGCGCCGGCACTTTCGTGGGGCCTGCTGGTGCACCCGGTCACCCCGCCCTTCGTGCCCGGTGGCGGCATCTCGACCGCCATTGTCGGGTCAGCCAAAACGGTGGGCCTGGCCCTGGTCATGGCGGCTCCGGTCGGGTTGCTCTGCGCCCTGTTCCTGTACGAGAGGGCGGGGAGGCTGGCGGGCACGATGCGCTTCAGCGCGGATGTGCTCAGCGGCGTCCCTTCCATCGTGATCGGGATCTTCGCCTACGAAGTAGTGGTGCGCCCGATGCACCACGCCTCGGGCGTGGCGGCGAGCATTGCCCTGGCCATCTTGATGTTGCCGATCATGGTGCGGGCCGACGAGGAGGCCATCAGATCGGTGCCTGTCGACCTACAAGAGGCGGGGGCGGCCCTGGGCGCACCCCGCTGGCGGGTCGTGAGAAGGGTCGTGCTACGTGGTTCTCTTCCGGGGCTGGTGGCCGGCAACCTGCTGGCCCTGGCCCGGTCGATAGGCGAGACGGCGCCGTTGTTGTTCACGTTGGCATCGCCGACGATGGCCATGACGCTGCTCATCTACACCGATGGCGAACAGCCGTACTCTTCGGTCCAGGGGGTGGCGTGGGCCACCGCCCTGGTCCTGCTGGCCGCCGTACTGGCTTTGAGCATCCTGGCGCGCGTGATCGCCTGGTCGCTTACGAGGAGGGCGAGATGACTGCTTTGCCGACCGACCTACTGACTGGGCCCGGCGCCGTGGGTACCGACGAGAGCCCGGCGCTCAGCTTTCGCGATGTCACTATCAGCTTCGGGCCCCATGTTGCTGTGCGGGGCGTGACCCTAGACGTGCAGGCGCGAAAGGTGACCACACTTGTAGGTCCGTCAGGGTGTGGCAAAACGACGCTCCTGCGAGCGGTCAACCGCCTTCACGACCACGCCGGAGGGCGGGTCGAGGGCAGCATCAGGCTGGGCGACCTCGACGTCTATGGACCGTCCACTCCGGCCGAGCTGGTGCGCAGCCGGGTCGGGATGGTTTTCCAACGGCCCAACCCGTTCCCGACCATGAGCATCTTCGACAACGTCGTCGCCGGGCTACGTTTCGCCGGGATAAGGAAACGGTCTTTCCTGCACGAGGCGGCCGAGGTCGCCTTGCGCCAGGCCGCCCTCTGGGACCTGGTCAAGTACCGCCTCGGCAACTCGGCGTTGTCGCTTTCGGGTGGCCAGCAGCAACGGTTGTGCATCGCCCGGGCGCTGGCCGTGAGGCCCGAGATGCTGCTGATGGACGAGCCCTGTTCGGCCCTGGACCCGATTGCCACGGCCAAGGTGGAGCAACTGATCACCAGCTTGTCGGGCCAGGTGACCATCGTGCTGGTGACCCACAACATGTTCCAGGCGGCCAGGGTGTCCGACAACGTCGCCGTCTTGCTGATGGGGGAGGACCGGGTCGGGGAGCTGGTGGAGGCGGGACCGGCCGACCAGGTCCTGCATTCCCCCCAGGACCCCCGGGCCCTCGCGTACGTGAGCGGCAAGGTCGGTTAGGGACCGGCACCTCGCGCAAGCCGTGAGCCGCCTGGTTCTACACTGCGGGTTGTGCAGATCTCCGCGAAGGTCGATTACGGCGTGCGAGCGCTCCTCGTTATGGCCACCGCCCATGAGCCCATGACGGCCGATGCGCTGGCCACCGACCAGGGGCTCCCGTCAAAGTTCCTGGGTGTCATCCTGAACGACTTGCGCCGGGCCGGGCTCGTAGTCAGCCATCGGGGCCGTGAGGCGGGCTACAACCTGGCCCGGCCGGCGTCGGAGATCACCCTGGCCGACGTCATCCGCGCCCTGGAGGGCCCGCTGGCCCAGGTGAGGGGGCTGCGACCGGAGACGGCGACCTATCAGGGAGCGGCCAAGCACCTCCAGGACGCCTGGATCGCCGTGCGCGCCAGCCTGCGCGCCGTGCTCGAGCACATGACCATCGAACAGGTGGCCAAGGGCGAGCTGGCGCCCGAGGTGGCCCAGCTCGTCGCCGACCCGGACGCCTGGACGGCCCGGCGCCTGGCTTGAGCTTGCCTGCCGGCGGTCTACGGGCGGGAAGCTGAGGGCGGAGTGACCGAAGACCCTCTCTGGAGATCCCGGAGGGACCGGTAGCCGGTGAGGGAAACACCGGCCCGAGTGACCAGGGGCCGCAATTGCTGGGAGGCCGTGGCGATGTCGTGGTCCTGTACCCGCGCCGGCCAGTCCGGCATGACGGCGCGAAGTTCGGCCGTATCGGTGGCCGGCCGCAGCACGAGCTCGGTGACGCCCGGCGGCATGTCACTGAGGAGCTGGTCGAGGCCGGCCCTGCCGCTTTGCCCCCGCGAGGAGCGGACCAGGCGGTCGGGGCTGATCACGCCGGCCTCGGCCGCCAGTTGACGGAACGGGAACCCCGTCTGGTACTGCTGGTCGGGCCCAGCCAGGCGCAGCGGGAGCTGGAAATCTACGGCCAGCTCGAGGGCCACGTCGAAGAACTCCGGCCGGAGCTCGAGGGCCCCGAGGTGAGCGGAGAGATGGCTGACGTCGAAGCCCCAGTAGATGGCCCGCTCGATCTGGGCCCGGCATTCTTTGTGGACCTCGTCGATGTCGGCGTGCTCCCACAGGTCGACCAGGGTCCGGGGGAAACCGCCGTCCCCGTCGAGCAGGGAGGGGGCCCGGGTGACCGGCGCCCAACGGTAAAGGTCGTACTCCGCGTTGAGGGTGAGGTGAGCCCCGACGTCCTCGCCCCGGTAACTCGCCGCCGCCTCCCTCGCCCACGGGCCGGGCACGACCAGCCCGCCCGAGGTCGCCACCCCGGTGCGCAGGGCGTCGTAGATGGCGGAATTAGAGGCGTAGCTGATGCCAAGGTCGTCGCAGGTGACGATCAAGAGCTTGGCGTCAGGCTTGTACCCCAATGCCTCGGCGAGCGATGTCACTCACCGAACGGTACTAGAGGTCCCGGCCTCAGGCGGCCTTGTCGTGCGCCCGCTCCTCGGCCCGCCGGGCGGCCTGGGCCAATGCCGCCCGGGCCTGGGCGATGCCTCTAAGGCCGACCTGGCGGCTGCGACTGGCGGGGGCCGCGGGGCGAGCCTGGGGACGGTAGGGAGCGGGGAGCAACTGGGGCTGTTCGAATGTGCGGTCTGGCTCCATGTACTCATCATGCCCAGGGGGTGTGACCATTATGCTTACCGGGAGCCTGAAAATACGACTAGTCCCATTTTTATTATGGGTCCTATAGACTAACATGGCGATGGTGAACCTGACAGCGAGCAACGCTGGCGCGCCCTCTGGGCGCCAGTTGCACCTCAATGCCTTCCTCATGACCACGGGCCACCACGAGGCCTCCTGGCGGCTGGCGGAGAGCGACCCTTGGGCCGCCACCGACATCGAGCATTACAAGAAAATGGCCCGCGTCGCCGAAAAGGCCACGTTCGACTCGCTCTTCCTGGCGGACAGCCCGTCCATCTGGGGCAACGTGGGCCGGCGCCCGTTGGGCGTCCTCGAGCCGCTCACCCTGCTCACCGCTCTGGCCGGGGCGACCGACCACATCGGCTTGGTCGCCACCGCTTCGACCTCTTACAACTCTCCGTACAACCTGGCCCGCAAGTTCGCCTCGCTGGACCACGTGAGCGGCGGGCGGGCGGGCTGGAACATCGTGACCACCGCCAGCCCGGAGGCGGCCCGCAACTTCGGCCTGGACGTGCAGAGCTCTCATGCCGAGCGCTACCAGCGCGCCACCGAGTTCATCGACGTCGTGCGCAAGCTGTGGGACAGCTGGGAGGACGACGCCATCGTGGCCGACAAGGCGTCGGGGGTATGGGGCGACGAGACGAAGATCCACCCACCCGCCCACCACGGCCGCCATTTCTCTGTCTACGGCGCCCTCGACATCCCCCGTTCCCCCCAGGGGTACCCGCTGCTCGTGCAGGCGGGGTCGTCCGAAGACGGCAACAGGCTGGCGGCACGCTACGCCGACGCCGTCTTCACCGCCCAGCAGACCCTGGCGGACGCCCAAGCTTTTTATGCCGACCTCAAAGGCCGCACGGCCCGGCTGGGGCGCGACCCCCGCACCATCAAGATCCTCCCCGGGATAGTGCCTGTAATCGGCGGCACCGAGCGCGAAGCGCTCGAGAAGGAGGCGACGCTGGAGGAGCTGCTCGTGCACAGCTACGCCCAACGGGAGCTGGCCCAACTTCTCCGGGTCCCGGTCGAGCACCTTCACCTCGACCAGCAGCTCCCCGACGACATCCCCGGAGAGGACGAGATCGAGGGCGCCAAGAGCAGGTACACGCTGATCGTCGGGCTCGGGCGCCGGGACCACCTCACCGTGCGCCAGCTCATCGCCCGGCTCGGCGGCGGCCGGGGCCACCGTACCGTCGCCGGTACGCCCGAACAGGTGGCCGAGACGATCGAGGAGTGGTTCGTGAGCGGGGCGGCCGACGGTTTCAACGTCATGCCCGCGGCGCTGCCATCAGGGCTAGCCGACTTCGCTGACCACGTCGTACCCCTCCTGCGCTCTCGTGGGCTCTACCGCCGGGAGTACGAAGGGACCACCCTGCGCCACCGCTACGGCTTGGCCCGACCGGAGAACCAGTACCTGGCGGCTGCTCGCCGCCCGTCGCCTGACCTGCGCGGGCCGGTCCCGGTCCTGGAGGGCAGCCTGATATGAGCGTCACCGTGGTGGTCGGCAACCCCAAGCCGCGCTCTCGGACCCTCCAGGCTGCCTGCCTGGTGGCCGAGAGGCTGAGCGGCCGGCCCGCGGACCTGGTCGTCGACCTGGTAGAGCTCGGCCCCGCCCTCCTCGATTGGTCGAGCGAAGAGGTGGCCGGCGTCGTGGCCGAAGTGGCGTCGAGCACGCTGGTCATATTCGCCAGCCCCACCTACAAGGGCTCTTTCACGGGGTTGCTGAAGCTTTTCCTCGACCGGGTGGGCACGGGGGCCCTGGCCGGCCTCACCGCTGCCGTACCTTTGATGCTGGGCGGTGACCTTCGCCATGCCCTGGCCCCTGAGGTCTTTTTGAAGCCGGTCCTGGCGGAACTGGGCGCCAGTTGCCCGACTGCCGGCCTGTTCCTGGTGGAAGCCGACTACCTGGGTTCGGAGGCCCTGGACCGATGGGTGGAGCGGGCACGTCCCTTGGTGTTGCCCGCCAACGCGTCGGGCACGATAGGCGCAGCCCGGTGACCATGGCCCAGACGGTGGCGCCCTCGATGTTGCGCAGAGCGTTCGGCACCTTCCCGACCGGCGTCACCGCCCTGGCGGCCGTCGTGGCCGGCAAGCCGGTCGGGATAGCGGTCAGTTCGTTCACGTCGGTGTCGTTGGAGCCGGCCATGGTCCTCGTGTGCGTGGCTCATGCCTCGACCACCTGGCCCGCCCTGTCCAGAGTCCCCCGCCTCGGCATCAGCGTGCTGGCGGCCGACCAGGAAAAGGCGTGCCTGCAGCTGAGCGCCCGGACCGGGGACCGCTTCGCCGGCCTGGACTGGCACGCCACCGACCAGGGCGCCGTCATCCTCGACGGGGCGTCGGCGTGGTTCGACTGCAGCGTCGACCAAAAGTGGCGCGCCGGCGACCACGACGTCGTCGTCCTGGCCGTCCACGACATCGACGTCGACGCCAAGGCGCCACTCGTCTTTCACGCCAGCCGGGTGCGCGCCTTGCGGCCCGACTGGTAGGGCCCGGCTGGGGGGCACCAGGCCCCAGGCCCAGGCCTCAGGCCCAGGCCTCAGGCCCAGGCCTCAAGCCAGGAACTCTGGGGCCCTCAGGCCAGGACCTGGCCGCCCGTGACCTCATCGGTGACGTCGGCTTCGGCGGGGGCCGGGCCCTGGCCGAGCGAGGTGCGCAGCTTCACCTCTTTCAGCAGGAACGACAGGCCGAAGGCGATGACGGCCACGGGCACGGACCACAAGAATGCCCGGTCCATGGCGGCGGTGAAGTCGTGGGCCGCCCCCAGCACTTTGCCGTACTTGGCGATGTCGGCTCGTTGCATCACCCGTTCCTGGTCCAAAAGCAGGGCACCGAGGACAGCGGCACCGATGGCACCGCCGAGGGTCCGGAAGAAGGTTATGGCCGATGTCCCCACCCCCATGTCCTGCATGGAAATGGCGTTTTGCACAGCGATGATAAGGGTTTGCATGAACAGGCCGAGCCCGGCGCCGACCACGAACATCATGGCGGCCAGTACCAGAGCGCCCGTGTCGACCCGGATCAGCGACATGAGGAACATGCCGACGGCCATAACGGCAGTGCCCACGACCACGAAAATCTTGTACCGGCCGCGCTTGGAGATCAACAGGCCCGACGCGATCGAGGTGAAAAGCAAGCCCACCAGCAATGGCAGGAGCCGCAAGCCTGAAAGTGTCGGGCTGATGTTGCGCACGGTCTGCAGGTAGAGGGGGAGAAAAATTATCGCCCCGAACATGACGGCGCCGGTGACCAGGCCGAGCACGGACGCCACTGAGAAAGCATTGTTGCGGAACAGCCGCAACGGCACAATGGGCTCGGCGGCCCGGCCCTCCCACCATATGAAGGCGGCGACGAGCACGATCCCGAGCGGACCGGCCCATTTGGCCGTGGTCGTCAAATGCGCCACCTGCCCGGCGCTTTGTACGGCGATGAGCAGCAGGGCCACCCCACCCACGGACAACATTGCCCCACCCCAGTCGATGCGGACCGCCCGGTGCCGGTGATCGGCTTTGAGCACACGGTTGATCACGAACAGGGCCACCACGCCTATGGGCAAATTGACGTAGAAGACCCAGCGCCAGGACGCCTCGTCCACCAGGAAGCCTCCCGCCAGGGGCCCCACGACGCTGGCGATGCCGAACACGCCCCCGAAATAACCCTGGTAACGGCCGCGGTCGCGGGGTGGTATCACGTCGCCCACGATCGACAGGGCGAGCGAGAACAGACCGCCGGCGCCCAGGCCCTGCACGCCTCGGAACAAGATGAGCTGGACCATGCTGCCCGACAGGCCCGACAGGGCGCTGCCGGCCAGGAAGAGCACTATGGCGAACTCGAATATCGCCTTCCGGCCGAAAAGG
Organism: uncultured Acidimicrobiaceae bacterium; assembly: GCA_964481925.1. Taxonomy (GTDB): domain Bacteria; phylum Actinomycetota; class Acidimicrobiia; order Acidimicrobiales; family Palsa-688; genus Fen-671. The sequence goes on along the minus strand of CAYZVQ010000178.1, from coordinate 2,697 downwards.
TCGGAAATCTTGCCGTACAGAGGGGTGGTCACCGTCGAGGTGAGAAGGTACGAGGTGACCACCCAGTTGTAGAGGTTGAGGCGGTGAAAATCCTCACTTATCCGGGTCAGCGCCGTGGTCACGATGGTCTGGTCGAGGGCGGCCAGGAACATGCCCAGCATCAGGCCGGACATGATCACCAATATCTGACGGTGCGAGTAACCCCCCTCGGGAGGGCCGCTCAGGACGGGGCTCGCCGGCCCGGGGGCACCAGTGCTCATGGTTTGGCTTTACTGCCTTTCCGGCCCCGGGCGGGACCGTCTCTGCGGGACGCCCCGCCTCAGCGGGGGATCCTGGTGAACTTGTACTCGTTTAGGTTGGTGAAGTTGTCGAGGAGGTCGAGGACCCTCTCGATGGTACTTTCCGCCACCTTGGCGTCGCCCTCGGGCCTGTTCATCAGTCTCACGAACACCGCTTTGTCGCCGCTTATGAACGTGGGGACCCCGAAGACGTCCCATTTCTGGAGGGACTCCTCGTGCTCGGACCGGGCCTGCTCGACCGCCCACCCGCTGGCGGCCTCGGCCACTATGTCGGCGCCGTCGAGGCCGGCCGAGCCGAGGGCACGGGTGACCACCTCGCGCTCGCGCAAGTCGAGCGCCTGGTCGTGACGGGCGGAGAACAGGGCCATGTGGGCATCGAGGAAGTGCTCAGGGTGGCGTTCACGCACCACCAGACCGCACAGCCCGGCCAGCACGCCCGGCTTGCTCAACGGGTCGTTGTCCCACACCGCCGTCCCGCCCTGGTCGACGTGAGCCTGGGCCAGGGAGAAGAACCGGAAATGCACGTCCCAGTCGGCACCGGCCTGTAGGGCGGTGACCAGGTGCTCGTGGGCATTGCGGGCGAAGGGGCACAGGTAGTCCCAGGTAACCGAAAAAGATGGCATGTTGGTTACAACCGGCGCGTCCGGGTGCTTTGTTCCTGAGCGGCCGGAGATGCCGGGCCCGGCCCGGCACCCGAGCTGCCCGGCAGGACGGGGAAAAGGTGCCGGGCGACCTCTCCCAGGGCGGCGCCGACGACGGCCCCGGCGACCACGTCGGAGGCGTGGTGCATGCCCACGTGCACGCGGCTCGAAGCCACCGTCGCCGCCGCCAGGTACACCAGAGGGGCCGGAGCACCGTCGCGAAGCAGGGCGGCGGCGAAGAACGCAGCACTGGCGTGGCCGCTCGGGAAGCTGCTCGTCCGGGGGATGCGCAGCGGGAGGGGGCGGGGCCCGGTACTTTCCGGGCGCCGGCGCCGGAACGCCAACTTCACCAGCCCGTTGACGAGGACCGACTCGGCGCCAAAGGCCACTGCGCCCCTTAGCAATGCTCGCCCGCCCTGCCCGGTCCGCCGCCCCTCGATGCCGGCCAGGGCGAGCCAGCCCATACTGTGGTCGCCGGCGGCACTCGCCGCGTACATGACCAAGTCGAGGGGACGTCGGCCTCTTAGATGGGCTTCGAAGTAGCCGTCCACGGCGGTGTCCCAACGGTGTACAGCCGAGGGCCCGGACATCTTGGCGGGGCCTAGGCCCCCGGCCGCCGGCGGTTGGCGCCGCGTCACCCCAGGGTTGCGGAGGAGACGGCCACCGAGACCGGGGCGCCGTCCGCCGCCGGTGTGCTCAGTAGGCCCAGGTTGCCCCCCTTGGCCGGGCAATAGGCGTGGTAACCGCACCAGTCGCACAGCGGCCCGGGCTTGGGCCTGAAGTCCTCAAGTAGGCACGACCTCTTGACCGCGGCCCAGATGGCGGTGGCTTGGCGCTCGAGCCCTGTTATGGACTGGTCGGAAGGAGTGGTAAATATGGCCAGCGGCTCGCGCAGGTGGAAAAGCTGTACGCGTACCGGGCGCCGCCCGAGCACCTGCTCGCACAGGAAGGCGTAGAAGTGGACGCCGCCCAGCCGGGACTGCTCGTGGCTCTGGCCGGGCGCCCGGCCCGTCTTGTAGTCGGTCACGACCAGGTCGCCGTTGTCGTCCATCTCCAAACGGTCGATGATGCCCCGGAGGCGCAGACGGCCGCCGCCCTGGGCCTCGTCCGGTCGGGGGCCGATGTCCACCTGCATGCGCAGCTCGGTCCCCATCACCCGGACCTTGTTGGGGTCCTCCAGGACGAAGTAGTTGCCCACGAGCTGGCGGGCGTCGGCGACGAACTGCTCGAGACCGGCACCTTCCAGGCCGAGCGACGAGCCCTCGGCACCGGCAAGGAGCTCTTCTACAGCTCGGTCGAGCTTTTCGAGGGCGGTGGCGGGCGTGCGGCCGCCGGGTTGCTCCTCCCACATCAGCAGCTCCAGGGCCCGGTGCACCACTGTCCCCTTGAACGCCTGCAGGTTGGTCGGCTCAGGGACCCTGTCTATGGCCGAGAGGCGGAACGCCAAGGCACATTCCTTGAACGTGGAGACCTTCGAAGGTGTGAGCGACCCCGGCAACTGCAACGCCATCGGCGACCAGGCTAACCAGCCCATGGGACCGGAACATGGACCCGGGGCCCGCAGCCCCTGCGCCCCTGGTGGCGAACGCCTGCTCAGCGGGCCAACAACGACAGCATCGTCGCCGCGTTGTCGACGGCATTGGCCCGCCAGCAGTTGTCCAGGATGATGTGGACCCCGGAAGTGCCCGATGCCAGGTCGCGGATGGCCGGCGCCCAGTCGGCCAGTTCGGCGTCGCTGTAGCGGTAGGCGTAGGGAG
>CAYZVQ010000177.1:8501-10223 GCA_964481925.1 uncultured Acidimicrobiaceae bacterium | reverse complement strand
ATGTCCCCGAGGCTGGCGCCGTGGTCGTTGTCGGCGCCACCGTCGTGGTGGTGGGCGCCACCGTGGTCGGGGGGGCCGTAGTCGGCGGGGCCGTGGTCGTGGGCGCCACCGTGGTGGTCGGAGCCACTGTCGTGGTGGGCGCCACGGTCGTGGTCGGCGCCACCGTGGTCGGCGCCACCGTGGTCGGCGGGGCCGTAGTTGGCGGCGCCGTAGTCGGGGGGGCCGTGGTCGGCGGGGCCGTGGTCGGCGGGGCCGTGGTCGTGGGCGCCACCGTGGTCGGCGGGGCCGTGGTCGGCGGCGCCGTAGTCGGGGGGGCCGTGGTCGGCGGGGCCGTAGTCGGTGGGGCCGTAGTCGGCGGGGCCGTGGTCGTGGGCGCCACAGTGGTGGTCGGGGCCACAGTGGTGGTCGGCGCCACAGTGGTGGTCGGGGCCACAGTGGTCGTGGGGGCCACGGTCGTGCTGGTAGGCGCCGCGGTGGTCGTCGTGGTCGGGGCCACGGTCGTGCTACTGGTCGTGACGAAGAACGAGCCCGGCCCGCCGTCCTCGGCGGGGGCGGCCGCTGGGGCGGTCACCACGGGTGCCGCTGTCGTGGTTGTGGTCGCCGGGTGCGTGGGGTACCTGTCGCTTGCCTGTGGCGTGCGCATGACGTCAGCGACCAGGGAAGACACCGGTCCGTACTTGGCCAACCGGCCGCTGGCGGCGAGCTCGGTGTAGCCGTGGCCGTTGGTCGAGGGGATTAGCGCGACGAGGTGGGGCACGGCTTTAGTCCACACTTTGCGGGCGTCGCCGTAGTTCCTGACGATGCCCGAAACGGTGGCTTCCCAGTAGCCGAGACCGTTCGGCGTGGCCGCCATGGCCACGAAGCGCCAACCCTTGCCGTGGCCCGGCTTAAGGCCGTAGCTGTGCGCGTCCCCGAAGCCGTAAACCCTCCCCGAGCTGCTCAGAAGCCAGTAGCCCTTGTGGTTTGGCGTGGTGACGATCTGGCGGAAAGGTCCATGCGACGCCTCGCCGTAGAACTTGGCGTCCCCATGGGGATAGACATTGCCGGCGGAGTCCAAGAGGAGGTAGCCGAGGCCATTGGCGCTCGAGGCCATCCCTACGATCGTCGTCAGTGGCGCGGGCCCGGGGTAGGTGTGGACGTGGCCGAACGCAGCCACCCGCCCGTGGGCGTTGAACAGCCAAAACCCCTCACCGTCGGGCGGCGAGGCGATCCCTGTCACCGGGCCGAACCCCGTCGGGGCCGGGCCAAGGCGGGGTGCCGCGCCGTAGGTGATCACCGCACCCGAACGGAAGGCGACCCAGCCACTGTTGTGAGCGGGCCCGGCCGCGAAGCCGACCGCCTGGACGACCGGCACCCTGGGCACGTACTGCACATTGCTCTGAATGTGAGGTCCCGTAGCCGAAGCCACCATGACGCTGCCGGCGTAAGCCGTGCTGGCCAACGCCACCGCCACCGCAATGTTGCGCGCCCGGTGACCTTGGAGGTTGCAGGCCAGCGATTTTCGCCTATCGCTGGCTCGTCCCCTCGTCGAAACGAGATTGGGCATACATTCCCCTCGGCTGTGAAGGGAACGTCTTTAAGGGAAAAATGAGGAATCACTTCGGAGATTGCGTAATCCGCCGGTTTTTGTACATTCACCGTCTTTTCCGATTATTTCTCTTCAGACTGGCTCCCTCGCTGCACCTCATAGCCTTTCGCTCACCCGGGGAAGGCTCAGGCCGG
>CAYZVQ010000177.1:0-8401 GCA_964481925.1 uncultured Acidimicrobiaceae bacterium | reverse complement strand
GATGGGGCTCAGGCCGGGATGGGGCTCAGGCCGGGATGGGGCTCAGGCCGGGATGGGGCTCAGGCCGGGATGAGGCCGGCGCCGGCCTGTCGACCACCGCTCGCCGGGCCTGGGCGACGCTCACCTGGCGGGCGGGCACACGTAGGCGGCTGGTGTAAGGGATGGCCATGATCCCCAGCCAGGTCCAGAGCAGCGTGTTGGGGAGCGCCTGGCTGAACGGTGACAGGTTGGCGATGACGAAGTAGCAGGGGAGGATGGCGAAGCCCCCGAGGCGCCACCAGGCGAGGTCTTTGTCATGGGGACCATAGGCGGCTGCCTGCGGGGCCCCGCGGCGTCCCGGGAACAGGCCCCATCGCACCGCGCCCAGGAAGCCCAGAAGCCACAGCAGCAGCCCCGGGATGCCGATCTCGGCGGCGTGGGACAGGAACACATTGTGGACCTCGAGCCCTTCCCCGGTGATCGGGTAGTCCGGCTGCTGGACCATGTAGGTGGGGGACACATTGACGTAGTTCTCCCAGCCCACTCCGAACAACGGCTTTTCGCTGAGTATCTTCAGGGCGGCGAGGTCAGTGTTCTCGCGGTCCCATACCGGGGATTGGCTCTCTGCTCTTCCCAGCGCCTCGTTGCGGATGGTGGAGGAGGCGGCCATTGTGCCTCCCACGACCAGGGCGCCGACGACAAGGGCCGGGACGAGGATCTTTCGGGTCTGGGGGGTGAGCATCATGGCGACGACTATGCCGACGAAGCCGCCGATCCAGACCCCCCTGGTCAGGGTGAAGAACAAGGTGGCCAGGTCCAGGACTATGGCCGTCACGCACACGCAGCGCACCCAGGTCGTCCGCCACAGCCGGAGGCCGATCGCAGACGCTGTTGCCCCTACGAAGGTGCAGAAACCGTCGCCCGTGGTTTCCAGGATCGGTCCCCGGGCGCGGCCCCATTGGATGCCCACATTGGGGTTGGCGATGTAGTGCGGGAAGACGAACTTATAGAGGTGGAGGCCCTCCAATGTCCCCGTGAGGCCGAGGTAGAGAGCCAACCCGACAAGGGCGCCAATGAGCAGCCTCCGCTGCCGGGCCGTCCCGAAGAGTATGGGGGCCAGGAGGAACCAAATGAACGGGATGACGCCGAAGCGGTCCAGCAAGGCGTAGAACCCGAGGCCCCCGCTGATGGTGCCGGCCAGTACCGCCGAGCAGATGGCCCAGGTGGTCGCGCACAGTAGGGCGATATGGAGGGGGCGCACCACGATCCGGCGCGCGCTCACGTTGCGGGCGCCCTTCAGGATCAGGCTGCATAACGCGATGCCAGAGGCGATGCGGTCGAGGGGCAACGGCACCCTCATCAAGGTCCAGTTGCCCGAGAACACCTCGAGCAGGATGGCGGCAATGGCCAGGACCGTGACTTCCACCCGGCTGAGCAGATAGGCCGCGCCCAGAGCGCCGAGCACGATGATGGCGAGCAGGGCTATATCGGACGCATCAGGCTTTTGCAGGAACTGGGTTATGAAGTGGAACCGGTGCACAGCGGTGTTTCGCGGACGCCGGGATCAGTTGGCGGCGTATGCAGGGGCGCGGCGCCGGCTTTTGCGGGAGTCGATGAACGCTGCTCCGGCCAAGCCGACAACCAGCCCGGCCACGGCGCCGCCCAGGCCCGCCGCCTCAGCGTAGGAGGCCCGGTTGCTCCCGGTGTAGGTCGCCTGGCCCACCGGTTGCACCATCTCCTCTTGAGCCGACAGGGGCGGCAGGGCAGCTTGGTACTGGTTCATGTAGGCCGTGGCCTGCATCCCGGCCGTGTTCGCCAGGGTCTGCGCCTGAGCGATCTGGGAGTCGAGGGATTGCTCGAAGGCCTGTTGGGCCGGCGTCGGCGACTGGTTGCCGACCTTGGTCACATAGTTGTTGAGCTCGGTCTGGAGGAGATTGGCGGTAGCGGTCTCCTGCTCGACGGTGGTTTCGGCCCGCTTGTAGTTTTCCAAGATCGGCTGCACCTGGGCTTGGCCGTCGTTGGTGACCTGGGTCACCACCTTGGTCAGGGCGGAGGCGGCGGCGTTGGCCAGGGAGATGGCCACGGCCTGGCTGGAGGCACTGGCCTGGACATTGATGATCGAGGACTCGGGGATCGGGGAGGCCGTCAGGGTGCCGGGCAGACTAGAGGTGCCTAGGTTGGCTTCGGTGTCGGAGACGACGTTGGTCGCGGTGATGAGCCGGGCATAGTCCGCGGCCAGGCCCTGTACGGAGGCAGCCAGGCCGGGGACCTCGTCTTCGGCCAGCCCGGAGGTCCGTCCGACGAAGAGCTTGGCCGTGGCGTTGTACGTCACGGGGTGTTCATAACCGGCCACGACGCCCGCCAGGAGGCCTATAGCAAGGACGAGACCCACCAGGACCGGATGGGAGAGGGCCGAGCGCCCGATTGACTGGAATCCCTCCGGCGAGCCGGGGGGAGCGATTAGTTCGAGGTCAGAGCGGTCGCCGAGCTCCGGGGAACCGTAAGTCATTACGTCCCGGGGGGGTTCTGTGCTCTCTTCGTACCTGACCACGGACCTCAAAAGGGCCTCCTAGCTTGAGAAATTCGACTCGGCGACCACCAGTCTGGTCTAGTTCGTAACTTTTCGTGCCAGCGCGCAGAACGACGCCGCCGCGGAAGGCTAACGCCGGAAAGCTTACCCATCAGACTCATCGACCAACGCGCGCCTGCCCTGAGCCTTTCGTGTTTTGCGCGTTCGCGGACAAGCCACGAAGGGCCTGCCCGCCGCTCACCCGAGCCTAGGACGGACCGCTGAGCGAGTGGGCGAACTACCTGCTGTAGCATATTGCCTGGTGCCGGACGAGCAAACGCCTGTGCCTGAGGGCGCGGCGCCATTTCGGGCTACCGCGGCTTCGGTGGAAGGCACGCTGGCCGGCTCGGGTTCGCGGCCGCCGCTGCCCCCGGAGCACCCTCGGCCGGCGGGGAATGAAGAAAGGCGTTCACCACTTAGAGTGATCGTCCGGGGCTTTACGTGGGTAACCGCCTCCCAGATCCTCACCGCCGGGGGCAACCTCGTGCTCACGCCGTTCGTCATACACGGCCTGGGGATCCAGCGTTACGGGATGTTCGTCCTCGCCAGCACGATCACCACTTTTCTGAGCAGCCTCAACGGCGGGCTCGGGTCGGTGGCGAGCCGCTATTTCCCCATTTATGCCGGCGCCGACGACCGGGTGTCCACCACCCGGCTGTTGATGACCTTGCTCGTGTTCGTAACCCTTTTCGGCTGTGCGGCCGGCCTCGTGGACTGGTTCGTGTCACCGCTTATCGTCCGTGCCCTATCAATGAGCCCGTCCTTGCGGCCCGAGAGCCTCTTCTACTTCCGCACGCTGGGGGTGCTGATCACCTTCGGGTTCGCCCACCAGGTCGTGGCGTCGGTCATCGTGGCGCGCCAGCGTTTCGACCGGGTGATCCAGGCCGGCCTCGCCTGTTATGCCATCTGGGTCTTGGGCTTGGTGTGGGCTGTGCATTACCACAAAGGGTTGCGGGGGGTGGCGGTGGTTTTCATGGTGCAACAGGCGGCCACCGTCATCATCATCGCCCCGACCGCGCTGCGCTACTTGTCCCGGGAAGGCGTCGGCTTCGTGTCCTGGAGCGAGATCCGCCAGTTGTTCGCCTTTTCGTCGAGGATGCAGGTGGCCGGGCTGGCCAACCTCGTAAACATCCAGTTGGACACGCTCATCGTCGGCACCGCATTGTCGGTGAGGACCGTCGGGATATACAACTCGGGCAACTCCTTCGCCTCCCAGCTATCGAGCGTGGCCACCAACGCCCTGGCGCCGGCCAGCGTCCAGCTCGGCAACACCTACGGTCAAGACGGCCCGGAGCGGGCTTTCCAGCAGTACCGCACGCTCCAGCACCGCTGGGTGGTAGCCGTGACGGGGTGGACGGCGGTGGGCATGGCGGCGGCATATTTCGGCGTCACCGCCTGGTTGGGCAAGCAGTTCGACCTGGGCGGTTGGGTGGCCGTGGCCGCCGTGGGGGGCGGTCTTTTCCCATTGGTGGCAGGCATGCAGAACATCTACATCACGACTATGCGCCGGGCCGAACTCGAAATGCGCTACGGCCTGGTGTCCATGATCTTCAACGTCGTGCTGATCGTGCCCCTGGCCTTTCTCGGTGCCCTGGCCGTAGCCATCGGAGCGGCTGCGGCCCAGGCGTTGAGCGCCGTCTACATCCTGCATTTGGCGCGCCGGCGCATTAGGCCGGACATCCCGAACTTCTTCCTAGAAATGCCCGTCCTGCGGTCGGTATTGGGGGCGGCGGTGACCGTGGCGCTGGAGCTCCTCGTCCACCCTCACGTGCACACGGGGCCCCTCGGGCTGCTCGAATGCGTGCCTCCCGCTGCGGTAGGGCTGGCTGTGTTCGCGCTTACTGTCGTCGGCCCTCGCCGGGCCAAGAGCCTCGTGAGCTCGTGGCTGAGCCGCAGGGGAGGGCGAGCCCAGCCCGCCGTGACCGAAGCTGCTTAGTGGGCGCCGGTTAGTAGGCGCCGGTTAGTAGGCGCCGGTTAGTAGGCGCCGCGACGGGCGAACACGGTCCCCGGTGTGTGCCAGAGGATCTTTACGTCCCATCCCAAAGACCACGAGGCGACGTAGGCGTAGTCGAGCTGGCGAAGTTCCTCGAAGGGGAGATCGCTCCGGCCCGACACCTGCCACAGGCCGGTCATCCCGGGCCTTACCTCGAACCGGCGGGCCGCCCAGCCGTCAATGCCGGCCGACTCGTCGGGTACGAACGGCCTCGGCCCCACCAGCGACATGTTGCCGGCCAACACGTTGAACAGTTGGGGCACCTCGTCAAGGCTGTAGGCCCGCAGGAAGCGGCCTATGGGCGTGACCCGAGGGTCGTGGCGCAACTTGAACAACGGGCCGTCGACCTCGTTGTGGTCGCGCAGGTCGATCTTGATCTCCTCGGCGCCCTCTTGCATCGTCCTGAACTTGATGATGCGGAAGGTCTTGCCCTTGTAGCCGATCCTGTCCTGACGGAAGAAAATCGGCCCCGGAGAAGTGAGTTTTATAGCTATGGAGGTGGCCACCACCATCGGGGTGAGGGCCAGCAGTGTGCCGGCGCTGACGACAATGTCCAAAGAGCGCTTGGTGGCCCGGCTCAGGGGGCCGAGGCTCGGGGGGGCCACGTCCATGACCGTCAGACCGTGCAGCTCTTCGATGTGCGACTGCCAGGTCACCAGTTCGAACAGCCGGGGGACAACACTGATGCGCACGTTGGAGGGAAGCCGGCGCAACATCTCGACCACCCAGGCCGGCGAGCTCTGGGAGAAGGCCACCAGCACCCGGTCGATACCACTTTGCGCACATATACGGGGCAGATCCGTTATGGTCCCCAGCGGTTCGCCGAGCGGACCGGACGGCAACAGGTAGGGCCGGTCATCGACAAACCCGACCAGCTCGATGTCGGCGCAGGACTTGAGGCGCTGGGCCAAGGACGAAGCGACGGCGCCCGAGCCCACGATCACCACACGGGAGCGCATGGTCCCCTGGTGGCGCATCACCTGGCCGACACCGGCCCGGGCCAGGGGCATGAGAGCGGTGGCGGGAAGGCACATCATCAGCACTTCCACCCAGCCCAACTTGGCGAGGCCGAAGATGCGGTGCAAACCGGCGGAAACGGCCAGGGTGGCGATGGCGCCCAGGGCCAGGGCGTGATTGCGCCGGCCGATGTCAAGAAACGAGGTGGTGCGCAGGCGGCGCTGGTCCCGCTGGTAGAGACCGTAGAGCGCCATGGCCAGGAGGAAGAGGGGTAGGAAGGGGAGCTCGCGCGTCACGCTGCCGCTCAGTGACGGGCCCTCGGCGGCGCCGAAAGGCTGGCGTAGGGCGGCGCCGAAAATAAAGGACTCGGCCAGGCTGGCCGTGTCAGCCAGGAGCACCAGCCCCAACCACGAACGTACGCGGAGAGCCTGGCCCAGGGAGGCGGCCGCGGCGCTGAGCTCGCCGGTCGGTGTGATGGCGGTCGGTGTGATGCCGGTCGGGGTGATGCCGGTCGGGGTGATGTCGGTGAGGGCGACGCCCGGGTCGGGCACCTCGGGGGTTTCGGTGACAGGGGGGGCCGGTGCCGCCACCTCGGTCCAGCTCTGGACCCCGGAAGGGGTGAGGTCGAGGGCAACGTCCGCCCGTTGCACGCCTCCCTCAAATGGGACATCCGAGCGCTGGGCGCTTCCCATGATCGGTTGTGACATTAGTTGACCGCCGTTATCTCGAGTGGTGTATCGGTGTGCTAAAGGTGAGAAGTGGTCGTCTGATCTGGTCTGGGCGGCTCACTTACCGCTACATCTCGCTCTATCTCTCGTCCCTGACCTGCCTTGTTGTCGGAACAGTGCGACTCTACCCGGGGCCCCCGTCCGTAACCGCGGGTATGCGGGCATGATCGAAAACAACCGCTGATTGTGGTTGACCGTGCGGCATGGGTGGTACCTTACCATCGTCAGTCAGAAAAACTTGCCGGTTGACAGAGAGCGAGTGGCGAAGGAGCCGGGTGGCCGCTACGCCTAGTGGCTAACCCCTTTCGCCGGCTCGCTGTCGCTCTGGGCCCCGGCGCCGCGTCGCCGCGCTCGAGGCCATGAGCGCCAGGCAGAACGGGACGTCGTGCACGACGTACCTGACGAACAGGCGCCTGGGCTCGAGGCGGAGCCGGTGGGCCCACTCGAGGCCGGCCTTTCTCATCCACGCCGGGGCTTTGGGGGCTTCGCCCGCGATCATGCTGAAGGTCCCGCCCGCGGCGAAGAACCATTTGTCCGGGAAGCGGTCGCGAAGGCTGTCCATCAGGCGTTCCTGCTTGGGGCACCCGAAGGCACAAAAGACAATATTGGCCTTGCTTTTTTCCAGCGTGGCCACGACGTCCTCCATGGCCGCGGGGGCCTTTTCGAACCCCATCGGCGGGCAGGCGTGAGCGGTCGCCAGGCCGGGGTACCGGGCCGCCATTAGGGCGGCCGTGGCCTCGGCCGTGCCCGGGTTGCCCCCGAGGAAGAAGACCCCGGTGCCCCGGCGCGCCGCCAGCGCGGACAGGGAGTAAATGGCCTCGGAGGTGGGCACCCGGGCCGTCACGGGCGTGCCCTGCAGCCGGCCCGCCCACAGCATGGGCATCCCGTCCGCCAGCACCAGGTCGGCCCCGGCCATCAACCGGCGCAGCTCGGGGCTGGCCACGGTTTGCCTCAGGATGTCGACATTGAGGCTGGCCGCCCACCCTCCGTGCTCGGCCGCCAACGATGAAAAAATATGGTCGAGCATCTCGTCTTCGCTAACATTGTCGAGCTCGACCCCCATCAGGCTCACGGTGGGGCGTAACCGCGGACGCCCGGCGCTGGTCACCGTGCCAGGTTGCCAGCGCGAAGGGCGGTCCGCAATTCTCCACCGCCTCCTTCACACCTGCGGGCACACCTGCGGGCACACCTGCGGGCATACCTGCGGGCACGGCTCCCGGCTGTACGCGCGGCTCGCCGGGCGAGGCCGTACCGTGGCGGGATGGTGGCCGCTGCGGCGACGACAAAGACCAAGCGCCGGGGGTGGCGCCGGGCGGGTGCCGTGGTGGCGGTGCTGGTCTTGTTGTGGGTCGGGATCAGCGCCAAGCTGTTTATCTGGCCGGCGCGCGACCCGGTCGCAGGCGCCCATGCCGATGCCGTCGTGGTCTTGAACTTCTCCGGGCCCCGCTGGCAGGTGGCCGAGGCGCTGGCCCGGGAGCGGGCGGCGCCGGTGATGCTCGTCTCGGTGGCGTCGGTCGAGTGGAACTGCCCCCGGGTGAGCTTTCCCGGTGTCCGCTTGCAGTGCTTTCGGCCCAACCCGTTCAGCACCATGGGCGAGGCCCGCTACGCCGCCCAACAGGCGCGCCAGCACGACTGGCACAGCCTCATCCTGGTCACCTCGTTGCCCCAGGCCACCCGTGCCCGGGTGCGCGTGGAACGCTGCTTCAGCGGCTCGGTCCAGGTGGTCGTGGCCCGGCCGCCTCTCCCCACCTTCGCCTACGACGTCGTCTACGAATGGGGCGCCCTAGCCAAGGCGCTCATCTGGCAGCGCAGCTGTTAGGCGCCGCGCCGAGCGGCGGTTAGGCGCTGGCAACGGCCATTTCGGCGCTGAGCGTGGCGCACACGGCCTTTACGACCGAAGCGATACGCAGCCCTTCATGGATCTGTTCGGTCGACATGCCGGCCTTGCGCAGTTCCTGTTCGTGCGAGACCAGGCACGACCCACAGGCGTTCACGGCCGAGACGGTCAGGCACCACAGCTCGAAGTCCTCTTTGGGCGCTCCGCCGTGGGACCCGATCACCTGCATGCGCAAGCGGGGCGGGACGTTGTCGTAGCTGGTGACGCCCATGTCGGACAGCAGGTGCTTGGCCCGGTAGTAGACGTTGTTCATGGCCATGATGGCGGCGGCGGCGTGG
>CAYZVQ010000176.1:0-10243 GCA_964481925.1 uncultured Acidimicrobiaceae bacterium | reverse complement strand
CACGGTTGCACCGCCGGCGGTTGCCCTACCGGCGGTGCGCGACGCGATCATGATCAGCGCTTCAGAGCGTTTTTGACCTTCTCGCCGGCCTGTTCCAGGTCGCCGGGGGACGGCGACCGGCACGGCTTACCGCCCGGGGCCCATGTAGTCCCAGGACGTGGGCCCGGGCGCGCCTCCCGACCGCCCGGGCGCCTGGCCCCAGGGCGCCTGGCCGCCGACGGCCGCCCTTGCACCGGCCCCGTAAGGATCCCATCCGTACGCCCCCGAACGGCCCCCGGACTGGCGCCCGCGTTCGGCCTCCTCCAGCCGTACCTCTATGGGCCATTTCGAGAAGGCAAAGACGAGGAACATCACAAAGTTGACCACCGGGACCAGGGAGATGAGGATCCACCAGCCGGAATAGCCGGCCTTGGAGACGACCTTCACCCCGGCGACGATGCTGAGCACGCAGATGCTCAAATCGATCGCCAGTATGACCAGCAGCACGAGGTACCCCATCCATTTCCTCCTTCTTCGGGGTGGCTATAAGGCCTATCGTCACTTGTGACGCTCGCTTGACGGTCAGAGAGGATCCTGTGTGGATGGTGACAGCCAAGCGTGAACTGCCGGCCGGGCGCCAGGCGGCGCCAGGACCGCCGCCTCATGGCGGACGGTATGTTCCGAAGGTGGCGGTGGAGGTCGCCGCTTTCGGTGCTTTTCTGGCCTTTCTCGACTCCACGGTCGTCAATGTGGCGTTCCCCAACCTCGAGGCCGCGTTCCCTTCCGCCGGCATCAACACCCTCTCGTGGGCCCTGAACGGCTACAACATCATCTTCGCCGGGCTGCTCGTGCTTTTCGGCCGCTTCGCCGACCTCATCGGCCGGCGCCGCCTGTTCCGCACCGGCTTGGCCGTCTTTACCCTGGCGTCGGGACTGTGCGCAGCTTCTACGTCCGTGCCGATGCTCGTCGCGCTGCGAGTGGTCCAGGGAGCCGGAGCGGCCATGCTCGTACCGGCGTCGCTCGGCATCCTAGTCCACGCCTCCTCGTCGGAGCACCGGGCTCACTCGCTCAGCCTTTGGGCGGCGGCCGGAGCCCTGGCGGCCGGCCTTGGCCCCCCGGTCGGCGGGGCGTTGGTGGAGGCCTACAACTGACTGCGCCACCCATCACCCGTTCTCGACCCGGTCCTCTTGCGTATGCGGGCGTTCGGCGTCAGCAACCTGATCACGCTGGTGGTGGCGGCCGGCGGCGGGCTGGCCACGGTACCGGCGGGTCGCTACGCCACCGCGTCGGCCGTCAACTCGAGCGCCCGGCAGCTGGGCGGTGTGCTTGGCATCGCCATCCTCACCATCTTCCTCTCCCACCCTTCGAAGGCTTCCCTACCCGGTGACCTGCGCCACGGCTGGGAGCTGGCGGCCGGGAGCTTCGTCGCCGCGGCGGTGCTGGGGTTGTTCTTCGGGCGAGCCCGTCCAACGGGCGACGGCGAAGGCGCCGGCGTGGGTGAGCCGCTCCTGCGGGTAACGACATACGAGCCCCAGGTAGAGACGAGACAGCCCTCAGCGGACGACGATCTCCTCTCCCTACTGCCCGTCACCGCCCGGGAGGAAATGCTCGCCCAGGGCACCCTCGTCCACCTCAAGTCGGGGGAGACCCTCTTCTGCCTCGGCGAGATCGGCAAGGAGCTGTACCTCCTGCGATCGGGCCGGCTGCGCGGTTATATGGCCGACGGGGCCGTACGCGAGTTCGGCCCGGGTGCCATTGTGGTCGGTCTCCTCGAGTTCCACCAGATCGAACGGGCGCGCGAAGCCGGTCTGCACGCCGGCCGAGCCGCGGTGGCAGCTCTTTACGAGTTACCGGTCCCATGACAGGCGTCGCCCAGGCACCCGTCGTTTCGGCTGCGATGGTCCAGGAGGCCGCCGAGCGCATCGCGGGGCGGGCGCGGCGCACTCCGGTCATCGATTGGTCAGTACGCGCCCAGAGCGGCCGGGTCGAAGTGACCCTGAAGTTGGAGCTGCTCCAGCACGTCGGGTCGTTCAAACCGAGAGGGGCGTTCAACCGGATCCTTTCCGCGCCGGCCCTACCCGAGACCGTGGTCGCCGCCTCTGGTGGCAACCACGGTCTCGCCGTTGCCTACGCCGCACACGAGCTTGGCATCCGCGCCGCGGTGTACGTGCCTGTGACGGCGCCAAAGGTGAAGGTCGACGGCATCCGGGCCCTTGGAGCGGGAACGGTGCTGGTCGGCAACTCCTACGCCGACGCGGCCGAGGCCAGCTTCGAGCGCGCCGGCGAGCCCGGAGCTCTGTACGTACATCCCTACGACCAGAGCGAGGTCGTCGCCGGACAGGGGACGGTGGGCCTGGAACTCGACCAGCAAGCGCCGGAGCTGACCACGGTCCTCGTGGCGACCGGCGGTGGTGGCCTGATCGGCGGTATTGCCGCCTGGTTTGGACGAAGGGCCCAGGTCGTTTCGGTGGAGCCTCACGGTTCGCCCACCATGTACGCGGCCCTCGCCGCCGGTGGACCAGTGGACGTCGAGGTGGGCGGCTTGGCGTCCGACGCGCTCGGAGCTCGCCGGATCGGGGTACACGGGTTCCTCAGCGCCCAGGCCGCGAACGTGAAGGCCGTGCTCGTGAGCGAAGCCGCCATCGTCGAAGCCCGCCGGCTGCTCTGGGACGACCTGCGCGTCGCCGCCGAACCGGGGGGAGCAACCGCGCTAGCCGCCCTGCTCGAAGGCGCCTACCGGCCCGCCCTTTCGGAGCGCGTCGCCGTCGTCGTCTGCGGTGGTAACGCCGACCCGTGCGACTTGGTGGCGGCCGGGACAGACCTGCATAGTCCTCAGGAACGCCGGCCGCCGGCCGATCGGGACTAAGTGGCAAACGCCGCCTGCCGGTGTCAGCACCGGCCAGTTGCAATCGGACCTGAGCTCGTCGCAGGCGACCAGCATCGCCACCGCCATCTCCCAGCCGCTGGGAACAGGGTCGTCGACCGCCGCCGCTAACACACAAAATGTGCTGGGTACTCTGCTCTAACTAGAGGGGCTCTAACTAGGGCGGGGTTCAGCGTAAGGCCGGTGCCGTTGGAAAGCCCGCCGCCAGCGTCGCCTCGGTCCGGGACGTTTTTCGGTATGGCTAACATTCGGTATGGCTAACGGGCCGCGCCTACGCCGGGCCGCTGCGGGGGCAACGGCCGGGGTGCTCCTCGGGCTGGTCGCTTGTGACGTCTGGGTGGCCGGCGTGCGTGCCTGGTGGGACCGGCATTCCTTCACGAGCTGCGTCGTTTCGAGCCTGCTCGTGCTCGGGGTGACGGTACTCATCATCGACGAGGTCCTCGCCCGCCGCCGGCGCCAGGAACGGGCGGTGTCCGTGGCGGTACAGGCCCTCATCGTCTACGCCCAGGCACTTAGGTCTCGCGACGCCGCCTTGTCCCTTCACAAGCTCTCATCGGCCCCGGCAGCGGGGGCCGGCGACGGCACCGTCGCCGGCTTGATGGCGGGGAGGGCGAAAATGGACGCCGGCGTGAGCCCGCTGGCGGCTCGGTTAGCGGACGAGGACAGAGCCTCGCTCGACGCCGCCGTCGACCTGACCGCTCGACGGCCCGTTCCGGCCAGGGCCCCGGCGCCAGGAGGGTAGGCGAAAGATGACAGGCCCGACCAAATCGACCTCCGCGGGGCTGCGAGCGGCGCAGCTCCTCAAAGGAAAGCAGGTGTGGGCGTTCCCCCTTGGCGTCGGTTCGGTGCTGGTGGTGCTGATGACCCTCTTCTATTTCGGGTCTATCGTCGACCCGACCGCACACCTGCACGGCCTGCCCGTGATCGTCGTCGACCAGGACGTCGGTGCCACCACGACCTCGGGCCGGGTGGATCTCGGCGACCAGGTGGTCGACGCCCTCACCAAGACGCCGGCGGTGACCGACCGGCTGGCGGTAAGGGCCCTGTCCCTTCCGGACGCCGAAGCGGAAATGGACAAGGGTGCCGCCTACGCGTCCGTTGTCGTCCCGTCCGACTTCACGGCCTTGGTCTTGGCCCTGGCTGGCGGGCCCAAGACGGCCTCCTCGTCGGCATCGCTGCCCACGGTCGAACTGATGGCCAACACGCGCGCCGGCACCCTCGGCGTCAGCCTGGCCGAAGGAGTTTTGGAGCCGGCGCTCGCCGATGTCTCGCGTTCGATCGGCAAGCACCTGGAGGCCGAGGCAGCCCCCGGCGGCCCCGACACCGCGCTGCTGGCCAACCCGGTCACGGTGTTGGCCGAAAGCTACCGGCCGCTGCCTGCCCATGCCGGCCTCGGTTTAAGCGCCTTTTACATCTCCCTGCTCATCATGATGTGCGGGTTCCTCGGCGCCACCATCGTGAACACCGCCGTCGACTCCACCCTCGGCTTCGCCGCGAGCGAGGTCGGGCCGCGCTGGAGCCAGAACCTACCCCGCAACATCACGCGTTGGCAGACCTTGGTGGCCAAATGGGTGATCGCCGTACCGGCGACCTTGTTGTTCACCGGGCTGCTGATAGGGATGGCGGCCGGACTGCTGCGGATGGACGCGCCCCATTGGCCCGAGCTGTGGATGTACGGCTGGTTCGCCGCCGCCGTGGTCGGCATCGGGACGCTGGCTCTCTTCGCCGTGCTGGGGGCCCTCGGCCAACTGCTCGCCCTCATCGTGTTCGTCTACCTCGCGCTGGCGTCGTCGGGCGGCACGGTGCCCCTCCAGGCGCTCCCCGGTTTCTTCCGTTTCGTGGCCAGCTTCGAGCCTCTGCGCCAGATCGTCGGGGCGGTACGGGCGGTCCTCTATTTCAACGGCGCGGGCGACGCCGGCCTGGACAGGGGCCTGCTCCTCACGTCCATAGGGCTCGTGTTCTGGGTCGCCGTCGGCACCGCCGTGACCATTTGGTACGACAAAAAGGGCTTTCACCGCCTCCGGCCCGAGTTCGTCGAGCTCATCGAGGCGTCGGCGCACGCCTACCGGGACCGAAGCCCGGGCGCTGGGGCGACAGAGCCGCCGCCGGCCGGCTCACCAGGCGCCGGGGCCACCGGCGTGGAGGCGCAGTAGCGCGGCGGCGGTTTATGGCACCACGAGCACCGGACGGCGGCCCGTGGCCAATAGCTTCCTGGGTACACCACCCAGGTGTAGGGCAGGGTGGTGGGAGCGCCCGACCACTATCACGTCAGCAAGGCAGCTTTGGGCCAGTTCTTCGAGTTCATGGGCCACGTCGCCTTTGACGTAGGTGAAGTCGCCTTTTACGCCGGCCTGGCTCAGCTCTTTGGCCACATCCCGGCCCAAGTCGCCGCCGTCGTCGCCGTCGACAAAGGCGGTGACCGGCACGGCGAAGACGGCCAGGTCCGCGGACGGCGGCACATGTAAGACAAAGCAGGCATGCACGCGAGCTTCGTACCTCATGGCGATACCGACGGCCATGGAAAAAGCGCGCCAACTCGTCGTCGAGCCGTCGATGCCGACAACGAGGTCCCTCACGATGACCACCCCGTCCCGCAGACGGCCCGTGGTTTTGGGGGCCGCCTAGTACTTGCGCGCTCCATATGGCCGGGCTCTCAGTGGCGACGCCCGTGCGCGCTGCCACCGGGATGACGCACCCGCTCACGCAACAACCGGTGCGGGCGAGGCTTGGCGGCCGACAGTGGCACCGGGATGGCGGCAAAGGCGTTGGTCAACGCGTGCGCGGGCGTGCCATCGCCGGGTACTTGTTGGGGCACCCGGCGGCCTGGGCTGACCGTGGCCGTCGCCGCAGCAGCGGGTACCGCCCCGACCGCGGCGCCGCCGCCGTTGGGCGAGGGCGCAATTCCCGAGGTGAGCAGCGCCTTTTGGTCCCTCGACTCGTCGTCCTCGTGGATGAACTTCTGGCCTCGCAGTGCAGAAGCGAGCGCCGCGATGACGCTCATGACTGCGGCGAAGGTCAGGATGATCACCAAGCCGTGCTTGAACGGGGGCCCGATCAGTTGCGGGAAGAAGGCCCTACTGGTCAGGGCAGTAGCCTGCGCTGGGACCAGGTGCCCCAGAACTGCCGGCCCGAGAAGGCTTTTCAGCGGGTTGAGGCCCAAGAAAGCCGCAAAGAGGTAACCGAGCGGGGGAAGGTGGGCCAATTGCGTGGCGTTGGCTGCGGGGACCCCATGGGCGACCAGGCCTTGGTACATCGCCGCCGGCACCTTGGAGTTAAGACCGAACACGAGCAGCGTGAAGAAAAGCCCCATCGAAAGTGGCATCCCGACTTGGGCGAATGTCACCCGCATCCCCGAAGCCGCTCCCCGGTTACGAGCAGGGACCGAGTTCATGATCGAGGCGGTGTTCGGAGAGGCGAACAGGCCTCCGCCGATCCCAGAGACGAGCATCACCGCCGCGAAGGGCCAGTAGGAGAAGTCGGCCGGGAAGGCCATCATCGCCAAGTACATGAGGGCCGAGACCAGCATCCCGCTCGTAGCGAAGGGCCGAGCGCCATACCGGTCCGACAGCTTGCCCGAGATGGGCCCAGCGAACGCAAAACCGAGCATGAAGGGCAACATGTAGATCCCCGCCCACAGCGGCGTCCTCGTGAAGCTGTAGCCGTGCTGGGGCAGCCAGATGCCCTGGAACCAGATCATCAACATAAACTGCAAGCCACCGCGCCCGATCGCCCCGAGGAACGACGCGGCGTTGCCGGCGGTGAACGCTCGGATGCGGAACAGCGACAGGCGGAACATCGGTTCTGCCACCCTGCTCTCTACGACGACAAAGATGACGAGCAGAGCCAAGCCCCCAAAGACCATCTCCAGCACGAAGGGGTCGCCCCAACCGGTGAGCGCGTGCCCGTAGGGCTTGATGCCATAGGTCGCCCCGGTGAGGACCATGGCCAAGCCCCCGGCGAAGGCGACGTTGCCCAGCCAATCGATCTTGGCTTTTATACGGACGCCGATCTCCTTCAGCTTCAAGTACGCCCAGACAGTGCCGAAGACCCCGACCGGCACGTTCGCCAGGAACACCCAGCGCCACCCGATCTGGGACAGGAGCCCGCCGGCGAGGATGCCCAAGAAAGAACCGAGGATGCCGGCGACCATGTTCATCCCGAGGGCGAGACCGAGCTGTTCGGCGGGGAAGGCGTCGGTGATGATGGCGGCCGAATTTGCCATGAGCAACGCCCCGCCAATGGCCTGGAACATCCGCAGGACTACGAGCTCCAGAGCCCCGGTGGAGCCCGTGCTCCACACAACTGAAAGCAGGACCGCCCCGATAGTGAACCAGGCGAAGCCAAGGTTGTACATCTTCGTGCGGCCGTACATGTCGCCGATACGGCCGACCGTCACCACGGCGGCGGCCGACACCAATGTGTAGCCCATCATGATCCAGAGCAGGTAAGGGAAGTTCGCCGCCTGCAGCGGGTCCAGGTGGATGCCCCGGAAGATGACCGGCAAAGCGATCATGAGGCTGGTCCCGTTGAGGGTGGCCAACAACACCCCGACGGTGGTGTTGGAAAGGACGACCCATTTGTAGTGGGGCCCCACGACCGGTGACGGGGCGGACGGCAACGTGGTCGTGCCGGCCCTCATGCCAGCACCTCCTTCTCTTCGGGGTTTTGTGCGGTAAAGGACTCGAGTACCGTCACGGCGCGTTCCAACGCCACGCGGTCCTCCTCGCTCAGCGCAATGAGGTGCCCGGCGAGCCAGGCGTTGCCGGACTCCCAGCGGTGAGCGAACAGTTGCTCGCCCGCAACGGTCGCCACCAAGTGAACGCCTCGGCGGTCGGTGGGGTTAGCTTGGCGGGTGACGAGGCCGGCCTCTTCTAACTTGTCGGCAAGGCGTGTCACCGCCGGCGAGGGCAGCCCTTCGATCTCGGCCAGTTGTCCGACGCCGATCGGGCCACCCCGTACGACACTGGCCAGCAACGAAAGCTGGGCGATGGTGAGCTCCGTGGGGTCGTAACGACGAAGCTGGCGGCTTAGACGGATCATCGACAGCCGTAACCGGCTGGCCAGCGCCTGAGGCGAGGGCCCGCCCGGCTCCCTGCTCATGTCACCCTTCGCAGCTTCGACCGGCATGGGTGCTGGGCCCTCCTCGATACGTGCTTATGTTACTAAGTGTAGACAGTTACTAAGTATCGACGACAAGTAAATCATACCTGAGTGGACCGGTCACGCCATCGACGACCATCACGGCCGTCAAGCCCAGTCGCGCCGTTTGGCGTTCCTCCTTGAGGCGACTTAGGCCCGTGACGCGGGCTGATTGCGAGCGGCTCAGGACAAGCCGGCTAGACGGTAGAGCACCAGACTGCCGGCCACCGCGACATTGAGACTGGCCCCTTTCCCGACCATCGGGATCTCCACGCAGACGTCGGCGCTTTCGACCCACCGCGACGGGATGCCCTCGTGCTCGTGACCGAGGAGGACAACCGTCGGCTGGCGAGCCGTTCCCAGTCGAGGTAGGGGTATGGCACCGTCCGCCAACTCGACGGCCATGATCCGCCAACCCTGGGAACGCATCGACTCGATCCAGCCGTCCTTGCCTGGCCGCGCCCAATGAACGTGAGGACGAAAGCGTCCTCCCAAGGTGTCGCCGTGGTCCAGGGCCTGGCGGTAATGATCGGTCGGAGGGACAGCCATGCAAGCGCCCACGGCGTCGCAGGTCCGCACCAGCGTCCCGAGGTTGGCGCCGTAGGCCACCCAGAGCCGAGCAACGACCAGGTGCTCCCAACAACCGTGGCGGGAACGACCGCGCTCACGGCGGATATCAACCGCTGTCGACTTCGCGCCGGTCACCTATCGAACCGGAGCGGCTCCTTCCGTGCGGTGCTCGCTCACGCCCACGAGCATACCGGTACCGGTCCAAGCGTCGGCTGCTCCACAAGGTCACCGGTGCGGCACGGAGCGCCTCGCATGAACATCTCGATGAACGGATCCACCTCAGCTACCTGAGCCGAGGCGAGTCCCCCAGGGATATGAGGGTGTACCCTGGTCACGGGCGTTTAGGTCGTCCGTACTCCTCAACTGGCGTCAACGACAAGGACCCGTATGCGCAGCGAACGAGCGGGCAAGGCGGGTACCGACGACGGGCCGGAGCACTGACCCGCCAGCGGGAGTCCCCGGAGCCTGACTTCCGGGCCCTGTTCGAGGGGGGCCCAGTTCCGTTCTTGGTGCTAAACCCCGCGCTGGAGGTCGTGGCGGTCAGTGACGCCTACTTGAAAGCGACGACGACCGAACGTCACGCCATCGTGGGCCGGGGGATTTTCGACGTGTTCCCCGACAACCCGGCTGACCCCAGGGCGACGGGGGTGGCCAATCTGAGGATGTCGTTGGACCGTGTCGCTCGGAAGTTGGTAACCGATACGATGCCGCTACAAAAATACGACATTCGCAGCCCGGATAACACTTTTGAGGTGCGGTACTGGGCCCCGACGAACTCGCCGGTCCTCGGACCCGACGGTTCGCTTGCCTACATCATCCATAGGGTCGAGGATGTAACCGAGTTCATGTACCTCCAAAGGACCAACCGCGTCGCCGAAGACGTAACTAACGAGAACCGATCGAGCGCCGACGCCATGGGGGCCGAGATCTACATGCGGTCCCAGCAAGTGGCGGAGGAGGGCCAGAAGCTGCGCGAGAGCGAGGACCGGTTCCGCCTGGCGTTCGAACACGCCCCGGTCGGCGTGGCTATAGAGAGCCTGGCCGCGGGCACGCTCGGCCGGTACCTAGAAGTCAACCGGGCATTTTGCAACCTCACCGGCTACCGCCGGGAGCAACTGCTGCGTATGACCTACCGGCAGCTCATACACCCCGACGACCTCGCCGACGGCGACGCTGAGATCGCCGCCCTTGCCGCTGGCCGCAGCCATCACAGCCAGGTCGAAAGACGCTACGTCCGAGCAAACGGCGCGATCATTTGGGTCCAGGCGAGTATGTCTGCCGTGCACGCCGGTGGCCAGCCCCTGAACACGATCTTGCACGTTGAGGACATCACCCTTCGCAAACACACGGAGGCCGGGCCTGGCGGGCGACAGGGGGCCTAGCCGGCGCCGGCCTGCCCCTTCTACCGGCGTCCGCTCCTTGTCACCTCGACCTTACTGGCCAGACAGGACCGTTGACAAGAGGGAGCCTCTCGGGAAAGATCTCTGCCACGCACGAAGTGGACAACACTGGCCCTGGCCCTGCCGGCCGGTGCCGCCAGCAATCCCCGTACCAGCTTCGGCGACGTCACCTGCCCGGGAAGCACGACGCGCGTCGCCGTGGGCGACTATTACCGAGCCGACGGGGTCGCTGCCGGTTTGATCGCGGCCCGCCAGGGCGGGACCTGGTC
Organism: uncultured Acidimicrobiaceae bacterium; assembly: GCA_964481925.1. Classification (GTDB taxonomy): domain Bacteria; phylum Actinomycetota; class Acidimicrobiia; order Acidimicrobiales; family Palsa-688; genus Fen-671. The sequence goes on along the minus strand of CAYZVQ010000176.1, from coordinate 2 downwards.
GA
>CAYZVQ010000175.1:6341-10257 GCA_964481925.1 uncultured Acidimicrobiaceae bacterium | reverse complement strand
TGAAAAGGAATTGGGGGGAAAGACCATGACCATCTCTCGTCGCGAGTTCCTCGCGGGCGCGGGCGCCGCCGCCGTCGCCACGGGCACCGGCATCCTGCTCCCGGGCACAGCGTCCGCCAGTGGTATCACCCGGGTCCGCGAGCCTGCGCTCGCCCCGGCCACCTTGACCATGTGGACCAACCACCCCGAATGGGTGCAGCAAGTTACCTCCCTGGTCAGCGAGTTCCAAAAGCAGTACCCGGGGGTTACAGTGCAAGTGGTCCCCAAGCCGGGCCCCAGCTACCCGACATTGCTGACGGCGGCCCTGGCCGCCGGGAGCGCGCCCAATATCTTCGGCTTCCAGGCCGGGGGCCAGTACCTGGAGATCGCCAATGCCGGTCACCTCCATAACCTCACGGGCAAGATCAACATCGGCGCCCTGCTGGACTCGGCCACCAGCTTCATGTACGTCGGCAACAAGGTCTACGCCCTGCCTTTGCTGGGCGAGTACACGACGGGGATTTACTACTGGAAGCCGCCGTTCGCCAAGTACAAGTTGAGCATCCCCACGACGTGGACCGAGTTCACCAGCCTCTGCAAGACGCTGCAGAGCAAAGGGACCGTCCCCGCCCTGGGCATGCCCTCCCAGGACGGCGTCATCCCGACGTTCTTCTGGACCGGCTTCATGACCACGGTGCGCGGCCCCCAGGGTGTGAGCGACTTGGCTGATGGCAAGGCCAAGTTGACCGACCCCGACTTCTTGGCCGCCACCGAGTACCTCCAGAGCCTCGTCCCCTACCTGGCGCCCGGTTTCGCCTCCACCGCCTACGTCGAGGGCAAGGCCGCGTTCGCCGAGGGCAAGAACGTCCTTTTCGAAGGCGGGTCGGCCGACTACACCGGGTTCAAGAACATCAACCCCGACGTGGACCTCGGCTTCTTTGCCTTCCCCCACTCCCCGAACATGGGTGTCTCCACGGTCAACAGCGGTATCGACTACCTGTACGGGCTCAACTCCAATGTCACCGAACCGGCACAAATAGCGGCGGCGTTGGCGTTTTTCAATTTCTTCCTCACCCCGAAGATCGGTACCCAGATCGCCGAGACGATCGAACTGCCCGACACCAAGGGCGCGCACACGAACGTACCCATCCAGGAAGAGATAATCCAGCAATCGGCCAACGACGCCCCTGAGTGGTACCAGTTCGACCAACTGACCGACCTGTGGAACTACTCGCTCGTCCATATCTCCGACCTGCTCCTGGGCAACATCACGCCCAAGCAGTACGCGATCAACTGCCAGGCGCAGATCAAGTGACCGGACGGATTTGACTTTGACCGCGAGCGCGAGGGAACGGGTCACGGTCCGTTCCCTCGAACTTTATTACGTCCGCCCCCGCTGGCAGTTCCTGCGGGTCACGACCGACGTCGGCGTCGACGGTTGGAGCGAGGCCGTCGTCGAAGGCAACGTGCGCGCTGTCCGGGGAGCGGTCGAGTCCCTGGCCGACTACCTCGTCGGCCAGGACCCACGCGACGTGGGCTACCACTGGACGAGGATGTACACCGACAACTTCTATAAGAACGGCCCCGTTCTCACCAGCGCCATCTCGGCCATCGACATCGCCCTGTGGGACATCAAGGGCAAGCTGCTGGGCGTCCCCGTCTACGAGTTGCTCGGAGGCCCGGTCCGCACCCACGTGCCCGTGTACTGCCACGTCGGTGGCGACACCGTGGACGAGCTCGTCGCCAGTACCCGGGCGGCTATGGACGCGGGTTTCAGCATGGTCAAGACTTCGATCACGGCGCCGGCGCCCCGCCTGCCGACCCGGCGGTACGTGGACGGTGAAGTCGAGCGTTTCTACGGCCTGCGCGATGCGGTGGGCCCGTCGTGCGAGTTCGGCATCGATTTCCACGGCCGGGCCACCCCCGCTCTCAGCCTCACCCTGTGCCGGGAGCTGGAGGGGGCTCACCCCATCTTCGTCGAGGAACCGTGCCTGCCCGAGAACATCGACGCCATGAAGGACATCAAGGCCTCGACCACCATCCCCATCGCCACCGGGGAGCGCCTGTTCACGAGGTGGGGCTTCCGGGGCGCCATCGAGGCCCGCATCGCGGACGTCTACCAGCCTGATGTCTGCCACGCCGGGGGTATCAGCGAGCTGGTCAAGATCGCGGCGATGGCCGACGCTCATTACGCCCAGATCGCGCCGCACAACCCGCTCGGGCCCATTGCCCTGGCCGCCAGCCTCCAAGTCGACTGCACCTGCGACAACCTGCTCGCCCAGGAGCTGATCCGCGACCTCGGGGCCGGGCTCATCGACAACCCGTTCGAGTTAAAGGACGGGACGATCGCCGCGCCGACCGGCCCCGGGCTGGGGATAAGCGTCAACCTGGAGGAGGTAAAAGCCCGCCAGCACGACGGAAGCTGGAAATCGCCCTCGCTCAGTTACAGCGACGGCTCAGTCGCCAACTGGTGACGGGCGGTCCGCCATGGCCTCGACGATGACGGCGGTCCCCCCCGGTGCGGTACCCGGCCCGGGGGAGGCGGGCAGGAAAAAGAAGCGAAGGTTGAGCCCCAGGCTCCCGGCGGGGCGCTTCTTGTTGCCCGCCGTGCTGCTTTACGGGTTCGTGTTCATCGTCCCCTTTATCGGGAGCCTGCCGCTCAGTTTTAGCGACTGGAACGGGATATCACGGTTCAGCTTCAGCGGCATCGGCAACTTCAAGAACGTGGTGACGTCGTCCGCCTTCCTGTCGGCCCTGGAGCACAACGCCATAATGGTGGGAAGTTTTTTCGTGCTTTCCAATGTCGTCGCCCTCGGTCTCGCCCTCCTGCTCAACCGCCGCCCGGCTGGCTACCAGGTGTACCGGACCCTCATTTTCCTCCCCGCCATCTTGTCATTGGTGGCGACGGGTTTCATCTGGACGGTCCTGCTCGACCCCCAGATCGGCGTGATAAACCCCCTGCTCCAGTCCATGGGGCTGGGCTTCGTCCACCCCCAGTGGCTGGCCTCGCCGCACCTAGCGCTGGCCACCGTGGTCCTGGTGAGCTGGTGGCAGTGGGGCGGCGTCCCCATGGTGATCTACGGTGCCGGGCTCAAATCCATACCGGGCGAGCTCCTCGACGCCGCCCAGGTCGACGGGGCCATAGGTCTCAAGCGCATGCAGTACGTGGTACTGCCTTTGCTGCGGCCGGCCATCGTGGTCACCACGGTGCTCACTTTCGTCACCGCCTTCCAGAGTTTCGCCGTGGTGTACATCCTGGAGGGCATCGAGGGGGCGCCGGGCGGGGCCACCGATGTCGTGGGCACACTGATATACCGGACAGCCTTTGGGACAGGCGCGTTCAGTTCGACGGCCAACTTGGGCTACTCCGAGGCCAACGCCGTCGGCGTGATGGTGGTCCTGGCCGTGGGCCTGGTGTTCATGCAGCTTTATTTCCGGCACCGGATCGTGGAGCTGTGAGCACGAGGCCGCCGAAGGCCACTAAAAGAAAGGTGGCGCGCGAAAGGGCGAGCACCACCAAACGGGCCCTCACCCATGTCGTCCTCGTGCTCTACAGCGCCTTCGCCATGGGGCCGATCCTGCTGACCCTTTTCGCCTCAGTGAAGTCGGAGCCTTCATTTTTCAGCTCGCCCGCCTCGTTCCCCCTCCACCCGTACTTCGCCAACTACACCCAGGCCTGGGACCAGGGCGACCTCCTGCCTGCCTTCGGCAACAGCATCCTCGTAACGGTGGTGTCGGTGCTGGTGAGCGGGCTGGCGGGAGCCATGGCCGCCTACGCCGTCGTCCGCTTGAAGGCCGGGCATTCGGGGATCATCCAAAGCTATTTCCTGCTCGGGCTGGTGGTGCCCGGAGTGGTCATCCTGATCCCAGTTTTCATATTGTTGCACGAGATAGGGCTGGTGGGCACCATCGGCTCGGTCATCTTGCCCTATTGCGC
>CAYZVQ010000175.1:0-6241 GCA_964481925.1 uncultured Acidimicrobiaceae bacterium | reverse complement strand
CGCTTTTTCCAAGGGCCTGTTCGTCCTCGAGACGCTGGTGGACGTGGCCGAGCCGCTTTCCCTGTCCGCTCTGGTGGAGCGGACAGGCCTGCCCAAGACGACCGCGCACCGCCTGGTGTCGGTCCTGGTCGAGCGGGGCTGGGCCAAGGAGACGGGCCGGGGGTACGGCCTTGGCTATCTGCCCCTTCGAGCCGCCGCGTCGCTCGAGCGTTCGCTCGATATCCGTCACGAGGCCTTGCCTTTCCTGACCAAGTTGCGTGACGAACTGGACGAGACCGTGCACCTGGCCACCCTCGACCAGGAGTTCCGGGTGGTGTACCTGGAGAAGATCGTGCCCCATGTCCAAGCGGTGGGGCTGATGCGCTCCCGGGTGGGCTCGACCGCGCCCGCCTATGCCACCGGGGTGGGCAAGGCCATGCTCGCTTGCTTGTCGGAGCCCGAACTGTCCCGGTTTTTCGCCCAGGTCCGCCTGGTCGCTTACACCGACCGCACCATAACCGACCCCAAGGCCTTGGAGGCCGACCTGGACGAGGTCCGGCGCCGGGGCTATGCCATCTGCGACGAGGAGCACGAGGCGGGCGTGGCCTGCATCGCCGCCGCCATCCGGGGCCGGCGGGGGGAGCCCGTCGCCGCCATCAGCCTTTCGGGGCCGGCGCACCGTATGGCCCGTCACCTGGGAAAGGGCAGCAAGAGCCCCGCAGACGTGCGGGGCGCAGCACTCGCCCTGTCGACCATGTTCGGCGGCCCGCACCAGCCCGTCTAGTCGGCTTGTCGGCCCTGTGCCGGCCGGCCCGGCGCGGCCGCCCTCAGCTTGGCCAACAGCCCTGCCACCCGGGCGGGGACATCGTCTCGTGCTCCCCGGGTCAGGGCGCCGCCCAGCCCCACGGCCACGGCGCCGGCCCGGATCCACGACGGCGCGTCGTCCAGGCTGACACCTCCGGTGGGGATGAAACCGAGGTCGGGCAGGGCGGCGAGCACGTCGCTCATCACGGCCGGCGACCAGGCCGAGGCCGGGAACAGCTTCTGGAAGTCGGCGCCGAGGAGCTTGGCCCGCACCGCTTCGGACGGGGTCGCCACGCCTGGCACGCTCAGTAGGCCGAGCGCCAGGGTGGCGCCGAGCACTTCGGAGTCAAACGAGGGGGACACGATGAACTCGGCCCCGGCCCGCGCCGCGGCGGTGACCTCACGCGCCCGCAGGACGGTGCCCACGCCGATGTGAGCCTCCGCGTGCGTGGCACCGACCAGGTCCCGGACCACCTCGAGCGCTCCCGGGGTAACCAGTGACACTTCGACGGCCCGCAGCCCGGCGCCCAGTAAAGCCGTCGCCGCCTCATGGGCGCTCTCGGCCGAGGCCGTCCGCACGATGGCTATGACGCGTTGGTCCAGCACCGCTGCGGCCACGTCAGCCTTGCTCACCGCTGCACCGTGCCGCTCTGGCCCGTGAACGAGTCCCGCAGGGCGCCGTCGGGCAGGCCCTCGGTGTCGCCCGGCGCCGCTACGACGAGGGCGGCCACGCCGTTGGCCTCCGCCATGGCTTGCTCGACCGTGCGCCCGTTGAGCAGTCCGGAAAGAAAGCCGGCGGCGAAGGCGTCGCCCGCCCCGACAGGGTCGACGGAGTGGACGGGCACGCCGGGAGCGAAGGCCGTGCCCGTGGCGGCGGTGGCGCGGGCGCCCCGGGCCCCGTCTTTCACCACTACGAGGCGCGGGCCCTGGTCCAGCGCCCACGCCGTGGCCTCGTCCACATCCTCCCGATCGGCCAACCAGACCAGTTCGTCGCCGCCGGCTAGGAGCACGTCGACATTGTCGAGCAGGGAGGCCAGTACGGGCCGCGTGTGGACGGGGTGCATGAGGCGCCAGCGTAGGTTGGGGTCGAACGAGACCCACGCCCCGGCGTTATGGGCGGCCGCCAGCGCCCATCTGACGGTCTCCAGCGACTGCGGCGAAAGCACCGCAGTTATGCCCGTCGTGTGCAGCACGCGGGCGTCGCGAACGGCGCAACCGTCCAGGTCCTCTACGCCCAAACGGCTGCCCGCCGACCCCGATCGGGCATAGCCGACGATTGTGGGGCGCGACGTCTGCATGTCACGCACCAGTACGCCGGTGAACGAGCCGGCGTCGCGCCCGAGGTGGCCCTCGATGCCGTGCGCCCGGCACGCCTCTTCGACAACTTGGCCGAGGGGGTCGTCGCCCACCCGTCCGGCGAACTGCACGTGGTGGCCGAGGCGGGCCAGGCCGGCGGCGACGTTGAACTCGGCCCCCACGACGGTGCGGCGGTACATGGCCGCCGAGCGCAGGGGGCAACCGTCGGCGGCGATAAAAGCCACGAGCGCCTCGCCGAACGCGACGGCGTCCACCCCACCGGCCTGCGGCCGGGGTAGTGAAAGACCACCGAACTGGGTACCCGTCGGCCCGACGTCGCCGCCGGCTGAGGCCTCTGTCAATTCTCCGGCGCCAGCCACGCCCTTATCTGGCAGTGATCTCGTTGGCCAACAAACGGATCTCCTCTTTCATCCAGCGGCTCCTATCTCGCTGGCGATCTTATAGGGAGGCTCGGGCGAGGTTGGAATGCATGGCCTCTGGCGCGCGTCCGTGCTCCAAGCAGACGGCGACCGGAGGTAATAGGCATATGCAGCCAAAGGGAAAACGAAATCCCCCGGCGAGCACGGCTGTTGCCATTTCTGGGAAAGGGAACGGCAAGGTAATGTCCGGGCCGGCACTCTGCCGCTTCAAGACAAACGGTAGGCGTCCGATGCCCTGACCGGGTCATCAGCCCGCCAAAACCGTGGTCGGCGACGAACGAGCGTAGGGTGAAGCAATGGGAGTAATCGCCATTCTCGAGTGCCAGTTCAAGCCAGAGCACGTCGGGGCTGGTGCCGGGTGGCTGCAAAGGAACCTTGCCGCCACCCGGGCTTTCGACGGCTGTCTTGGCGTTGAGGTCATCCAGGACCATGACGACGCCTCCCGGTTCGTCGTCGTGGAGCACTGGGCGTCCCTCGACCACGACCGCGCTTACCGGGCGTGGCGGGAGGGGGACGGGAGGATCGAGGAGGGCAGTGAGCTGTTCGCCGCCTCGTCCAAGTTGACCGTCGGGGTCACACGCGACGACATTTAGCTCGTGGCCTGCTTGTGGGCCGCCGCCGCTCGGCCCTCCAAGAGGCGACCTTCGGCCCTAGATCCATTTTCGGGCAGGTTGGACCATGGGTATAAGGCCCATGGGGGCGTGCGAAGCCATTGGAGGCGAGCATGAGCCAGTGCCACGACACCTACGAGGACAAAGAGGTGGCGTCGCCGTCTGACGGAGCTGAGGCGGACCAGAGGGCGTAGTTCAGAGCTCCTCCCCGGCCTTGCCGGCCAGCTGCCGGGCGACGGCAAAGGAGTCCCAGACGGCCTCGATGGCTTCGGCCGGGATCTTGGTCTGGTTCACCAGCCCAATGTCAGTCGGTAGGGTCACATGCCCGGGATCGGGCGGCACCGGGTGGACCGCCAGCCACCGGAGGTAAGCGAGCAGCGATGTCGAGTAGGTGGTGACCGTGCCGTCCTCTCCATGGATGAGGAAGACGGCCACGCTGTAGGGCGGCGGGGGAAGTTCGACGCTGATCTCATTACGTGTGTTCATGGGCTTTCGCTCCCAGCGTTGGGGCGGTTGAGGGGGCCGGAGCGGGCCGGCGCCGGGTTGTGCACCTTGGGCCATGGCCTAGCCGGGTGTTCGACTGGCCAAATTGGCCAGTCGAACACTTCGGGCGCGGGACGGCTGGGTGGCCGCCCAGGTGATGGCAGTGATGCCCACCAGCATCAAGAGGTCCCCGGGACTGAGCACGGTACGCATGAGGTGGAAGGGGACGATGTCGCCGAGCAGGCGGAGCCGGGTGTGCACCGTCATGGCCGTGTGCTTGAAGAGGTGCCCGCGGGCCACGTCCATCGTCCGGCCCAGGCCGGCGGCGGACAGTGCCCGCGACGAGACCGGCATCCCCGAGTTCAGGGCCATGACGGTGGCGTTGAGGACCACGCCCAGGCCGATCAGGGCCTGGGCGTACGGGAAGCGTGCCGCTCGGGCGCCGTTGAGGGCGCACCATGCGACGACGACGAGGCAGGCGGCGACGGCCAGGACCGTGCGCACAGGGCCGTTGGCCAGGCCCAGGGACCCCTCCAGGACCACGGCCACCACGAGCAGCGGCCAGGCGCGGACACGAAAAGAGGTCAGATGGGCCAGGCTGCCGCCCGCGGCCCAACCACCTAAGCCGCCGACCAGAACTGCTGCCAGCATGACGAACATGTGCCCTCCCGGCCGTGAAGATCCGTTGCCTGTTCAGAGGCGGGCAGGAGGGTGGTCGATTCAGGCCTGGGCCGGACCGGGCCCGATTTTTTTGGGCGGGGCCCGGTTTTTTTGAGCAGGGCCCGTGCCCGCGTGACTCGACGGCGCCCAGGTGACCTCTGGATAACTGTTGGGCCGGCGAACGACCGGTCGACAGAAAGGGTTCATCATGCGTCGAGTCCTTCACAGCCACGCCTTTCGTGCCAGTGCTCTCGTGGTCGGTCTGGCCGTCGTTTTCGTCGTCGGCGGCGCACCTGTGTGGGCGCCCTTTTAGTACGCTCCTTTTACGTGGACGAGGTCAGCGATCTGGTTCAACAAGCGGCGCTCGGCGACCAGGACGCCTGGTCGGCCCTGGTGGACCGTTTCGCCGACCTGATCTGGTCCGTGGCCCGTTCTGTCGGGCTGGGCGCGTCTGACGCGGCCGACGTGAGCCAGACGACCTGGCTGAGGTTTTGCGAACACCTAGGTGACCTGCACGACCCGTCGCGCGCCGGGGCGTGGCTGGCCAAGACGGCGCGCCGGGAGGCCATCCGGGTCTCCCGGCTGGGCAGCCGGCAAGTGGTGGCCGACCCGTGGAACTGGCTGGAGAAAGCCGACACCACGGCCGACGGAGTGGACCACCAATTGCTCGTTACGGAAAGGGACATCACCGTGCAATGCGCTCTGGCCGTGCTGCCGGAGCGGTGCCGGGCACTGTTGACCGCCGCGGCCGAGGACCCGCCGGTGCCGTACCAGGTGCTGGCGGACAACCTCGGCCTGGCCGTGGGCAGTGTCGGGCCCGCCCGGGGGCGTTGCCTGGAGCAGTTGCGCCGGCTCATTGACGAGATGGGACATGAAATGTTCGAGGACAAAACGAGTTCCTGGGCGAGAACGTGACGCCCGGGGGAGGCCCCAACGCCATGGACGAAACCCTCGAGGCGGTGCGCATGCTGCGGCGCCGCTTGGAGCCAGCCCCGCAGGCAGTGGTGGACCAGGCCCGGGCGGCGTTCAGCTGGAGGGGCGTGGCCGCATCCATAGCCGGGCTTGAGTTCGACTCGGCGGTCGACGACGACGACCTGGCCCGGGTGCGTGACGCCGGGTCGGAGCGCCGGCTGCGTTTCCGGGGCGCGGGCCGGGTAGTAGAGGTCGTACTGGTCGACAACACCAGGCGCCTGGCCGGCCAGATCGACCCCCCGCTGGCCGGCTCGGTGGTCCTGCGCCACTCCGACGGGGTCACCTCGACGGCCGCGGTCAACCACCGCGGCCAGTTTTTCTTCGACTCGCTCCGGCACGGCGCCTTCAGCTTGAGGAACGTGCCCGCCGACCGCGGTCTAGGCGACTTCGAGACCGAATGGGTAACGATCTGAAGCTGGCGCAGACCCCGGTCCCGCCGGCCGGTACCCCGGAGACCGGTGCCCCGGTAGCTGGTGCCCCGGCGGTTGATGCCCTGGCCGCCCAGGCCCTGGAACTGGCCGAGCCCGATCCCCGCCGGGCCCTCGCCCTGGCCGAAGCGGTGGACCGGTGGCCCGTGCCGGGGGAGGTCAGCCTGCTGACGAAGGGGCTGGCGGCGTGGGCGGCGGGACGGGCCAGCCGCCATCTCGGCCGTCACCGCTCGGCGACCGTGGCCCTCGAGGCGGCGGTGCAGCTCCTGGGGGCCAGCGGCGACCGGGTGGCAGCGGCGCGGGCGTCGGTGTCGTTGAGCACCGAACGCATCGACGCCGGGCGCTTCGATGACGCCATCGCCCTGCTCGACACCGCGGCCAAGGATCTCTCGGGAGGCGACGCCGCCCGGGCCGCCGCTCAGAGGGCGCTGGTGCTGCAGCGGTCGGGCCGGGTGATCGACACCGTGGAGGACTGGGACCGCGCCGTCACGGCGTTCGAGGCTGCGGGCATGCCCGTCCAGGCGGCCATGGCCAGGCAGAACCGTGGGCTGGTCCAGGCCTATCGCGG
>CAYZVQ010000174.1:0-10316 GCA_964481925.1 uncultured Acidimicrobiaceae bacterium | reverse complement strand
TGGCGCACGAGGCCCATCTGCTGGCGCAGTATGTCGGGTGCCGCCGAACGGGTCGCCTTATAGCCCTCTACCAGCTCGTGGCGGAAGGTCGGCTCGGGCCGGTCGAAGGCCACGGCCAGATAGTCGGGCTTGTGGTCCTTGATCAGGTTCACGAGCATCGAGGTGAAACCGTAAACGGCGTTCGTCACTTGACCCGAAGCCGTGGCCAGGTCCGTGGGCAGGGCGAAAAAGGCCCGGTAGGTCAAGGAATTGCCGTCGAGGAGCATCAACAAAGCCATGACCGGTCCTTCCCGGGCGTCCCCGCCCGCTTCAACCGCCTCTGCACTCCTAGAGTCTGCCTTACTCCCAGCGCCAGCCGCCGCCCGCGACTAGGTGCGGGGCTCGGCCCCTACACAGAACTACGCTCAAGCCATGAGCAATGTTGCCGGCCGGACGGGCGCCCACCCTCCCAACGAGCAGTACCTCGAGGCGATCTTCAACCTGGAGGAAGAGGGCAGCCAGGTGATACAGGCTCGTCTGGCCGAGCGCGTCGGCCACTCCGCCCCCACCGTCTCGGAGATGGTGCACCGCCTGCGGGAGGAGGGCTTCATAGAGGTCAGGGGACGCTCGCTTTCCCTCACCACGTCGGGGCGCCGGCTGGCGACCAGCGTCATACGCAAGCACCGCCTGGCGGAACGACTTCTGACCGACATCATCGGCCTGCCTTGGCACAAGGTCCACGCCGAAGCCGACCGCTGGGAGCACGTCATCTCCGACGAGGTCGAGGCCCGGCTGGTCGAAATCCTGGGCAACCCGCCGACCTGCCCCCACGGCAACCCCATCCCGGGATCGGGCGCCCAGCCCGAGCCGGCCACCGTCCTGGCCAAAGCCAAGGTGGGAGACCGAGTGCGGCTGAGCCGGATGATGGAGCTCGTCGAGTTCGACCTCAACGCCTTGGTCTACCTCGAACAGCACAACTTCATCCCCGGCGCCCAGGCCACCGTCGTCGCCCGCGGCCCGGACGGCAGCCTGGTGCTCGAAGTGGGCGAGGACAACGTCGTGCTCGGGGCCTCCCTGGCCGCGTTGCTCTATGTCGCCCCGGCCGCCTCCGCTCCCCCGGCGCGAGGCCGGCCCTGATCGCCTAGGGCCGCAACTCGCCTGAAAGCACCTGGAGGGACACTTCCTTCATCGTCGTCCGCCCGTCCATGGCGCGGCGCTGGATCCAGCGGAAGGCGTCGCTTTCTTTCATGTCGAGCTCGTCCATGAGGGCCCCTTTGGCCCGCTCGACCAGGGTGCGTGCCTCCATGCGCTCTTCGAGGTCCTTGAAGGCCTCCTCGAGCGCCTTCATCTCCTCGAAGCGGCCCAGGGCGAGTTCCATGGCCGGGACCAGGTCGTTGCGCTGGAACGGCTTGACGAGGTAAGCGAGCGCACCGGCCTCCCGGGCCCGGTCCACCAGCTCGCGCTGGCTGAAAGCGGTCAGGATCAGGACCGCGGCCAGCCGTTCGGCCGTTATCTCGGCCGCCGCGGTGAGCCCATCACCCCCCGGCAGGTTGATGTCGAGGATGGCCAGGTCCGGGCGTTGAGCGCGTACGAGGCCCACGATCTCGTCGCCGCGGCTGGTCTCACCGACGACCTCGTAGCCCTCCTCTTCGAGGGTTTCCCGCAGGTCGAGACGGATCAGAGCCTCGTCCTCCGCTATTACGAGCCTTGCGCCCACTCAGCCTTACCTTGCCCTTCTACTTGCCGGCACCGAAATCCTGCCTGAAAGCTACTGGGAGCCCCTGCCTGAAAACTACTGGGAGCCACGGTAGTGGGCCCTAACCGGCGTTCCCGGGTACCAGCTTGTCCAGGAGCTCGTCGAGCTCGCGCTCCAAACGCTTGACCTGTGAAGCCAGCCCGTCCCGTGCTCCCGCCATGGCATCGGCGTGGCGCTGGGCCTCCTGGCTCTCCTTGGCCGCCAACGGGGTCTCTGAGACCAACGACCGTAGACGTGCCTCGTCCGCCGCCTCGGCCAGCGCCATCAGCTGCTCGTCGGCAATGGCGAGTTCCTCTCTGGTCTTGCGCAGGCGCCTGGAAACGTCCATCAGCCGTCGCTCCACGAGGTATTGGGCCATCGCCAACAACTTAGCTTGATCCCCCCAGCCGCCATCAACGGCCCGGACCGGGTGGTCGAGTGCTTTTGCCCTTTGTGGGGCGGTGCATTCAGCACCTTCTCAGGTCGATCGGCCAAAATGAGAGGTACGGAAGTAGGTGCTCCCATGAGAGTTCTGGTCGTAGACGACGAGCCGGCGGTGCGCCAGGCTCTTGAACGCGCCCTGCGTTTTGAGGGGTACGCGGCCGAACTGGCCGAAGACGGTACGGCGGGCCTCGCCGCCCACGCCCAAAGACCCGCTGACGCCATCGTTTTGGACATCGCCATGCCCCGCCTCGACGGCCTGGAGATGTGCCGGCGGCTCCGGGCCGCGGGCGACCGGACGCCCGTGCTCATGTTGACGGCCAAATCGTCGGTAACCGACCGGGTGGACGGCCTCGACGCCGGCGCCGACGATTATCTGGTCAAGCCCTTCGCCCTCGAAGAGCTGCTGGCCCGCCTGCGCGCCCTGATGCGGCGCAGCGCCCCGAGCGCCGAGAACGAGCCACTGCGCTTCGCCGACCTCACTCTCGACCCGGGGACCCGTGAGGTCCTCCGGGGCAACAGGCCGATCGAGCTGACCCGTACAGAGTTCCTGCTGCTGGAGCTGTTCCTGCGCAACCCCAAGCAAGTGTTGCCCCGGGAAGTGATCTTCGACCGGGTCTGGGGCTACGACTTCGGCCTCAACTCCAACAGCCTCGAGGTCTACATAGGGTACCTACGGCGCAAGACCGAGGCCGAAGGGGAGGCGAGGCTGATCCACACTGTGCGAGGCGTCGGCTACGTGATGCGGCTGCCGGCGGAGATGAGGGGATGAACAGGGCGGGCCGCCCTCACGCATGGAGCTGAACTGGGGGTCCCGGCACACCTGGCAGGACGGCGGCCCTGTCCCGCCGGCGGCGCCCCGATGGCCCGTGCTCTCGCCGGGCCAACCCGCGCCTCCGGCGCCGCCTGGAACGCGAGCCGACGACAACGACCCCGGTAGCGGCAGCGACAGCGGCAACGGCAGCGAGGTTGGCCCGGCACCGGTGGTGGTCCCGGCGGCGGGCGGTTCTCTGCCATTGCTGCGTGAGGTCAGTTTCCGGACCCGTATAAGCGTCTTGGTGGGGGCCGCCGTCGCCGTCGCCGTGGCCACGGCCGCGCTGGTGTCCTATGTGGCCGTCAGCCGACAGCTAGAACAGCAGGCCAATTCCAATCTGCAAAGCGCGGTCAACCTGGTGCCCTCGCTGGTCCGCTTCGTTGCCCCCGGGCAGCTGAACCCCTCGCCCTTCATAAACTTCCAGCTCCGCACGGGCGACCAGGTCCAGGCCCTAATCGCCCAGGACCGGGGGGGACCGCTGGTCTATTCGGTGGACGCCCAGCAGGACACCATGCCCCAAAGGACCTTCTTCAAGCTCACGCCGGCGGCCGCGCAGACCTTGACGTCCAACTCGAGCACCACGCCGGTCCAGACGGTCCAGGGCGCTGACGGTGCCCATTACCGGGTGGCGACGGTCAGCGTCATCTCGGGCGAACTGTCGGTGGAGATCGGCTACCCCCTGACCAACGTGGACAACTCATTGACGTTCCTGCGCCTGATGCTCCTCCTGGTCGTCCTGGGCGGGGGTGCTGTGGCCGCCGGGCTCGGCTGGTGGGTGGGACGGACAAGTATCAAGCCGGTCGAACTGCTTTCGAGCGCAGCTCAGCACGTGGCAGAGACCCAGGACCTGTCTGCGACCATCGACGACACGGGCAACGACGAGCTTGGGCGCTTGGCCCGGAGCTTCAACGCCATGCTCGGCGCACTGGACGCCTCCCGCCAGCAGCAGTCCCAGCTGATCTCCGACGCCGGTCACGAGCTCCGGACCCCTCTCACCAGCCTGCGCACCAACATCGAGGTGCTCATGAAGATGCGGGACCTGCCGGCCGAGGACCGGGAGGCACTTCTGTCTGACGTGGACTCCCAGTTGCAGGAGCTGACGACTCTCGTTGGTGACCTGGTGGACCTGGCCCGGGACGACGAACGGACCGAGGCCGAGCCCGAAGCCGTGCCTTTCGCCGACCTGGTGCAGCGGGCGGTGGACAGGGCACAGCGACGAGCGCTGTCGCTGCACTTCGACGTCTCTCTACAGCCCGGACAGGTCCGCGCCCAGCCCGCCCTGCTCGAGCGGGCCGTGATGAACGTCCTCGACAACGCGGCGAAATGGAGCCCCACGGGGGGACGGGTCGGGGTCACGCTGGTCTCCGACGACGCCTGGCACCTGACGGTCACCGACGAGGGGCCCGGTGTCGCCCCCGAGGACCTGCCTCACATATTCGAGCGGTTTTACCGCGCCCAGTCGGCCCGGTCGATGCCCGGTTCGGGCCTCGGACTGGCCATTGTCCAGCGGGTCGTCGCCTCCCATGGCGGCACCGTCGAGGTGTCGTCGCCGACCGGCGGGGGGACCAGGGTGGACATCGAGTTGCCCGTCGAGCCCGAGCCGGTTGCCTGAGCGCTCCCCAATGGCCCCGACCGACGTGCCCGCGGTCAGGGCGCCTCGTGGCGCAGGCCCAGTTCCGCCAGGTCTGAGGGAGTGTCGAAGTCGGCGAAGACGTGGTCGGCCCTTCCCGCTGGCCACTGGTCCCGGTCCACCAAGACGATCCCGGGCCGGCGCAGCAGCGCCTTCATGGACCGCTCGCCGGCGTGGACAAGCCCGGTGGCGGCGAGGAGATCCTCGTGCGACCAGCGGGCGCACAGGGGCTGGGGACGGCCGTCGACCATCGGGACCACCGACGAGCCTCCGGGCCAGCCGGCCAGGAGGGCGAGGTCCTCGGCCGTCACAAAAGCCAGGTCGCAGGCGAGCAGCAAGACCGGCCCACGGTGGCCCGCCGCCTCCAACGCCGGCAGTGCCGCACAGGTGGCGAACAGCGGGCCCTGCCCGACCGGTTCCTCAGCGATGGCCTTCAGGCCCGAGCGCCCCGGGCCCACCTCGAGCACCGGGCTCGCTACCTCTTGCATGACCGCCGCCAGGCGTACGGCGCTGGCCAGGCCGTCGACCTCCACCAAGGCTTTGTCGAACCCCATCCGGCGGCTGGCCCCCCCGGTGAGCAGGACCCCTGCCACCTTCGAGGTGCCGCCCATGCCGCTCCGGTCAGGCAGGTTGGTGCGCCCAACGCCAGGATGCGCTCACCCTCGGTCCGGACGCGGCCGTCTTGGGCACGGCGTGCTCGAACAGGGCCTGGCAGGCCCCGCCCATGACCAGCAGGTCCCCCGATGCGGGCCGAAAGTCGAGCGAGCGCCCGCCTCCCCGCGGGCGCACCAGGAAAGGCCTCGTCGCTCCCAGGGTGACGATGGCCACGACGGTGTCGTTCAGGTGCTTGAGCTCCCGGTCGGCATGAAAAGCCACACTGTCGCGGCCGTCCCGGTAGAAGTTGAGCCCCGGGCCCGCCAGGGGGACGGCATAAAGCCTTTCGAGGCGGTCCCCCGCCATCTCGAGCGCCCCATCGGGGAGCTCGCGCCCCCGGTCATACCAGCAACTGAGGCGGGGCTCGTCGACGTAGCGCTCGTACATCCAGCGCCGGTGGTGGCGCCAGGGAACGCAACTGATGAGGTCCTGGCACAAAGTGTCGGCGCCCCGAAGCCATCCTCGACGGAGCTCCACCCACGCGCCACCGCCCAGGTCGGTCCGCTCGATCGTGGCCCCGGCAAAGACAGCGGCCTCCCCGCTGGCGAACAGGCCGAGCTGAAGCGCGCTCACGGGCTATATGGTACCCAATCAAACGCATGTTCGATCGCACACATTGTCTGAAGGAGGAAATCCCGTTAGCCTTCGCCCAATGCTTTCGATGCTTTCCGGCCAAGGGCCTTCCGGCCAGGGGCCTTCCGGCCAGGGACAGCTTTGACGCCGTTCTATGTCGCCGGCGCCTTGTTGGTGGTGGCCCAGATCCTCGGCATCTACGCCCTGGTCAGCCGGAAGGCGGACTTTGTCTTCGCCGGCATCATGATCGTGCTCGTTGTGGCCGCCCTGGTCTCGGGAGCCGACGGCGTCTACCGCCAGCTGCACTAAAGCGGCGGCGTCCGGCCCTACTTGAACGCCCCTATCGCCGTTCCCCCGACACCGGCCAGCACGATCCCGGCGAGGGCCACCCGGGCGGGGCGGGAGCCCGGCCTCGGCACCTTGAACACGTATATGCCCACCGCGGCGTTGACGAGCAGGCTCAGCTGGGCGATGGTAAAACCCGCGCCCGTGCCCAACCTGGCCACCAGGCCGAGCAGAGTGAGGTCGCCGATGCCGAACAGCAGCCCGGCGCTCAGCTGCACCGCCGCCGTCCGGGGCGGCAGCCGGGCCGGTCCGCCCATGCACGTGACCAGAACGGTCCCCGCCGCCAGCATCCCTAACGCCAGAGGGAAATTGCTCACCTGGGCGGGCACCTTCGCCCACTGCGCAGGCACGAAGTAGCTCCCCCACAGGACTCCCGCCGACACGGCCCAGAACAGGCCGCGCCGTTCCGAGGCCGTCCCCGCGCCGGCGCGGGCCGTCGTAGGCGCCGGGACTGACGGGCCGGCGTCAGTCCCTGGAGCTTCCTGGGACCGGACGATGCACAGCACTCCGGCCACCACCAGGACGAGCCCACCGCCCAGGACGGCAAAGCGAGCGGCGCTCAGCCCGTCGAGCTCACCGAACAGGAAGGCGCCCCAGACGAAGGCGGTGATGATGTTGAGCGGCGTCCACGACCCCGCCGCCCGGGCCAGGCCGATGGCCTCGGAGGCCTTGAAGGCCGAGTAGTTGCCCCCGGTCCAGACGACCCCGCCCAGCACCGGGAGCCAGAACCCCCGCCAGCCAAGCGACATGTGGCCCCCGCCCCAAACCAGGGCCAGCGTGGCGAAAACGGCGTTGGCCAAGGTGGCATAAAAAGTCCTGGAGCTCTGGGGCACCCCCGGGAGGGCCTGGGCCATCGGTATCCACAGGCCCCAGGCCAGGACCGTCCCGAAGGCGAGAAGGACGGTCATGCCACCAAGCTGCCCGGCCCTAGGGCCAGATCAGCCGGGTGCCCTGGTAAAGCGATGCCGCCAATGAGGTGTCCTCGGCCGTGGCCAGGTCGACCGCGCCATGCACCAGCTTGTACTGGGCCACGGCCCTCGCCTCCGGTGCCCACTCGGCCCGCGTCTGCACCCCTATGCCCTTGCCGGCCACGTGGTGGTCGAGGGCCAGGGTGCTCTCGATCTTCCATTCGGCTTCTCCGTGAGCGATGTCGAACGACGGGCCTTGGGCCTGGGCGAGGTACCCGACGCAAGTGGCGCTATGGGCGACGCAGTAACTGAACGCCCGGAACGAGGCCCGGAGAAAATCGGCGGCCGCGCCGGGGTGGGCGGCGAGGAACTTGCGGTTGGCGACCTGGACGTTGAACGTGCCCGAGATCCCGAACTGAGAGGGAGCCCAGATCGTGAAGGGGTCGTGGGCGGCGCGCAAAGTTATAGGCTCGTTGGACTGGTACACCTGGAGGGCGTCGAAGCTCCCGCGTACCAGGAGGAAGGGGTCGTAGGTCTGGTCGTCGACCATACGGACCTTGGCCACGTCGACTCCCGCCTTGGCCAGCATCTCATGGAGCACGACGGGCAGGACCGTGTGATAGGCGAGGGTCTTGCCCTCGAGCTGGGTAAGCCTGGTGATGCCCGCCCGGGTCAGCAGGGCGTAGTCCGAGGTGTCCCCATAGGTGGAGATGCCAACGAAGTTTGAGCCGTCGGCCTCCTGGACGATGGCATCGGCGGCACTGCCTTCGCCGGTTATCTGGGCGGCATCGGCGGAAACCAGCGCATAGGGCGAGGCACTGGTCGGGACGTCGACGAAGTCGACATCGAGGCAGAGGTCGGCGAAGTACCCGAGCTTCTCCGCGGCGTAGACGTCGATGATCCCGGCCGAGGCGTCGTAGCCATACGGCGAGGCGAAATGGACCGTCCCGGCCGCCCTGTTGGCGGCGCACTCCGCCGAGCTCGGCGCCAACGTCCCGCCACCCGGGCCGCCGGCCCGGCTAGACGCGCCGGCCGGGCCGGCGACCAGCGACATGGAACCGAGCGCGACGAGCACCGCCGCCACCGCTCCACCAGGCTTGTTCAGCTTCGCCACTCTCCCGGTCGTCCCTTCACGAAAAGTGTTGCTCATGGCACGGGCGCTTCACAGCTGTGGCCGACGGGACCGGCCGGCCCCGGATGACCCTACTGGCTCCGACGAGGCGACCGGTGCCGCCGGCCAGAGGCCGGCCCGACGAGCGTACGTCGGCCCGACGACCGTACAGAGCCGGCCCCTCAGTGTGGCTGTTACCGCTTCGGGGCCCACGCCAGCACCCTGCGCTCGACCAAGGTCACCAGGAGGGTGAAGGCGAGGCCGAGCAACGACAGGCAGAAAATGGCGGCGTAGATCTGCGGCAGGTAGTTCTCCTGGAAGCCTTCTTCGATGAGAGACCCGAGACCGTTGGCCGTACCGGCGGTGGAGAACTCCGACACGACCGCGCCGATGATCGACAAGGGGAAGCAGATCCTCGCCGCGGCGAACAAAAAGGGCAGGCTCGACGGGATCCGCAGGTGCAGCAGGACTTCAAGGCGGGACGCGTCGAGGCTTTGGAAGTACTGAAGAGCCTCGTGGTCGATGGCGCGGAGCCCCACCAGCGAGTTGACGAGCAGGGGGAAGAACACGATTATCCCTGTCACCAGGTAGCGCGGCGTCATCGTGAACCCGAAGGCGACGGCGAACCCGGGAGCCAGGCTGACGACCGGGGTGACATTAAGGATCACCGCCAGCGGCATGACGGCCCGCTCGACAACAGGGATGTAGCTCATGGCAACGGCCAGGCTGAAGGCAATGACGAAGCTGGCGCCGAGACCGACCCCGCTTTCTGACAGGGTGACCGCGGCGGCCGCGACGAACTCCCCGGGGTGATCGGCGAGCTGGGCCAGAATGGCCCCGATCCGGGGGATGAGGTAGGCGTTATGAACGGCGACGACCTGCCAGGCCAGCACCAGTAGGCCCAGCAGGACGGCTGCCGGGGCCCAGCGGCCGATCAGCCTGGCCCCCTGTCGACGGCGCCCGGAGGCGGGGCCTGGCGACATCGGGGTGCTCACGACGCCGGTCGCTCGTCGCTCATCACGCTGCGCAGCGCCAGGCGGACCTCGCGCTCGACGTCGCGGAAGGCGTCGCTGACCTCGACGAGATCCCCCCGCGGTCGCTCCAGGCTGACCTCGATCAGGGCCGCCACCCTCCCCGGAGCGTGGGTCATGACGACGACCTCGTCGGACAGCAGCACCGCCTCGGGGACCGAATGACTGACGAAGAGCACCGTCGTGCCCGTCGCCTGCCAGAGCTGGAGAAGCTCTCGCCGAAGCACCTCGCCCGTCAGCTCGTCGAGGGAAGAGAAGGGCTCGTCCATCAACAAGACGGCCGGCTCGTGGGCAAAGGCCCGGGCGATCGCCACCCGCTGGCGCATACCGCCGGACAGTTCGGCCGGCCTGCGGTCGAGGACGTCGCCGAGGCCGAGCGCACGGAGCACTTCGGCCGGGTCACGGGCAGGCTTGGGCCGGTCATTGTCGGCGGACCGGTTGACCTCGAAGGGAAGCCGGACGTTCTCGAGCACCGTTCGCCACGGCAAGAGCGCCAAAGCCTGGGGGACGAAACCGATGTGCTTTGAACGACGTGCATGCTCCGGGTTCTCGCCAAAGATCGAAATGCCGCCCGTAGCCGGGCTGGTAAGGCCGGCGATGACCCGGAGCAGCGTCGACTTGCCGCAACCGCTCGGCCCGATGAGAGTGACGAAGCGGCCACGGGAGACGCTCAGATCGATCGGCCCCAGGGCCGGGACCGGGCCGTCCTCGGTCATGTACGTCTTCGACACACCCGAGACGACGAGCCCGGGCTGGTCCTCCACCGCCGGCCTAAAAACCTGGCCCGGCCGCGCCGTACCAGGCCGGGAACCTAGGGTCGGGCCCCTGCCCGCCAGGTTTGGGGCCCTGGTCCAAAGACATCGACAAGACGTTACCGCCCAGGCCCGGCACCTGCAGACGGCCCGTCGGTAGCGGCTTGTGACCCGCCATCGTCGTCGCCTCCGCGCCTGGTCCTGGGGACGCTCGGCCCTCGGACGTCGGCGACGAGACCCTGGCGATTAGCCAGTAGCCCAGCCAGGCCGCTAGCCTCCGAAGCGTCGTGGCGTGCCACAAGCCCGGTCGGGCAGTTGGGGCGCTGCGAGCGACCAAGCGCCC
>CAYZVQ010000173.1:0-10319 GCA_964481925.1 uncultured Acidimicrobiaceae bacterium | reverse complement strand
GTCAGGATCCAGGCCAGTTGCTTGCCCGCCGGGCTTTGGGGCGGCCTGACAGCCATGGCCTGGCGGACGGTCGCCGACACCCCCTCCGTCGCCGGGGCCGGTACGCCGGCAAGTGCTGGGGCTGGGGCCGCGGCGAACGTGCCAAGCGTGGCCGCGGCCAGGGCCGCTGCCCGGCGAGCTCGCCCGGTCGCGGCCATCGGGCCGGTTACCCGCCGGGGTTGGACGATGAAGGAGACTTCATCGACCGCTGTGGTGTTGCGGTACCGCTTGGTGAGGTGCTGTGCCTCGATCATCGGTCTTCCTTTCCTCGGCGTCGTGGAGGCGGGGTCCCCCGAGGCGGTGCCGGGCTAATCCGGTCTCGGCTCCTGTGTTACCCAGCTGGCGATCTCGACGCGGGGAGTTGATGTCGAGGCGGTTGAGGATCTTGAACACGTGCGTCTCGACGGTGCGCTCGGACAGGAACAAGCGGGAGCCGATCTCCTTGTTGCTGAGGCCCTCGGCGACGAGCCGGGCGACCTCGAGGTGCTCGACGAGGGAACGCAGCTCGACGTTCTCCGCTGAAAGCCTGGCGTTTTCGGCGGTGAGGGTGGGCATTCTCGGCTACCAGCCGAGCGCACTCGGCGAGCAGTTGCTCGGTCCGGTCGGCACCATCCACACCATCATTCTGACCGATCTCGCGCGCTCAGCGGTGGATAATCGCGCTCCCCGCGCGGGGGCTACCTGAACAATTACGTTTATGGAAGGTTACACCCCTCCAGCCGTGACCGACCTGACGACGGCCCGGCTCCAGCTCGACGTCCGGTCACAGCGCGCCGGCAGCGCAGAGCGGGCGCAACCCGAGGTGTGCCGCGCCCGGCGCCGCAGCCGCCGAGGAACTGGTCCACCGCGCTGGGTGCCTTAGTGGGATCATGAACAAATGGCCGTGCTCAAGGTGGCGACGTGCCAGTTCCCCGTCGGTGCCGACCTCGGGGCCAACCTTGGCCACGTAAAGGCCCCGATGGGCACGGCCGGCGAGCGGGGGGCTCGAGTGGCCCATTTCCCCGAGGGCGCGTTGTCGGGATATGCGGGGACGGACTTCGAGAACTTCGCTAGTTTTGACTGGGACCGGCTCTATGTACGTCGACGCGATCGACAAGCCTTGAAATCGTGGCTGTTCCCCGGTTGGGCGAGCCGCTAATAGCCAAGGTGATGCGTTTGACCTCTTTCCTCGGTCAGCTGGCGAGGAGCTGTTGGACGCGCTGGTGAGACAGCCCGAGCACATCTGCCGCGTCGCGAACGCTTAGGCGGCCGTCCTTTACGAGAGCGCGGGCCGCATCCCGTGTGGCCCTGGCGGCGGCCTCCTGGGCGGCCTGGGCATGCTCGCGCTCCTGGCGGGCGAGCTCCAGGCTGGCCTTAATCGGCGCTGGCAGCCGTATGTCCTCGACGAGGTTCAGCTCCTCAGAAGCGACCTCGAACCACAGCGCGCTGGCGTCGAGGATGTGTTGGCGGGCTTTGGCAAGCGTGCGCCCGTATGAGTGGACCCGGGGTTCCTCCGCAAGCTCCACCAACCAGTAGCCGTCGTCGTCACGTTCGAACACCGCCGTTAACACTTTCAACCTAGCCACCTTTTCCCGAGGCAGGGCCAGAAGTCCCGCTCGATGCTCCTCAATGTGCCGGGCCGGATATCGCCACCGTGCTTGGGCACGACGGTTTGGCACAATCCACACCGTACGACCACGTGCGAGCCGCTCTGACGGAGTTCGGTACAACCAAGCCGTAGAAGGATCTGTCATAGCTGTCTGAAGGTCGTACTATGATCCTACCATACTAGACGGCCAGCGGCTAGTGCACTAGACAAGGACCAAGGACGACTTGACCTTTGCTGCGTTCGCAGGGGAGGCAGGGGCCCTGCTGGACGCGGTTGTCTCGGCCATCGAGGCCGTCGAGTCGGTAGACGGTTTGGAGGTGCTCGGTGTCGAGCCGGACGAACTGGTCTGGGCTTCTGAGATCGCCGCCCGCACCGGTCGCAGCCGCCAATCGGTCGACCAGCTCGTCAAGGGCCAGAGAGGCCCGGGAGGTTTCCCGCCGACTCAATGTGACTCTTTGATCCCTGGGCGGCGCGCTTTTCTCACGTCGAGCCACCCCTCCGTCATCGGCTCGCACTCCTGAGGTCGGGCAGTACTCCCCTGCCCCGCTTCCGCCGGCTCTACCCCACCGCTCGGCGGTATTCGCTGACCGCGGTTGTGGCCGCACCTTCATGTAAGTTTCCTGGCGCGTTATGGACGTACGTTAGGTGCCGTCGTACCTTCGGATGAGCAGGCTGGACTTGACTCGATAACCGTCTCGATCTGCAGCATTTCCCATGCAGGAACAACGACTTTCTTGGAGTGCGCATAACAGGTGCTATTGGTCGGTACGTCGAAGGCGAAAAAAGGGCGGTCTCCCGGCCCGGCGGTGTGCTTCAGCTGCCGTAGCGCGTGACGCGCGGGCTCCGAGGTCCCCCACCAGACAGCCATGCCCGATCTGCCGGGGAAGGGTAGAGAAAGAGATAGGCGCCCTTGCCGGCGTCGACGGAACGGCGGGCGTTGCGGGCGGCCCTACCAGCAGGCCGATACGTCGCGATGCAGGCCGGTACCAGTCTCGTTCGGCGCGCCTTTTGATGCCGAGCATCTGTCGGCGAGCCATCACGAAGTCTCCAGGAGCCAGAACCAACAACGTCGATAGCCGGGTCGCTAGGAGCCTCCCGACAACCGTGGCGTGGTTCATGGTGAGGGTCGTCCGGGACCGCTCGACGAGGCGGGTGTGCTCGGCGTCGATGCCGGTGAGGAGGAACAGCCAGCCAAGGCCACACGGCATGGGCAGGCGCGTGGATGTCTATGGCCCGGGTCGAGGCGATGCCCGGATCAGGGACCGCCTCATCGCCCGCAAGCGAGCGCGTCGCCTCTTCGTCGGTGGCGCCCCACCGGCTGATCCGGTGACGGGCGCGTACGGCTGTCATGAGCGCCTCTCCTGGTTCGGGGCGGCCCCCTCGGGTTGGCGGCTGTCCAATGGTCGATGGTACGCCCCGCTTCCCACACACCGGGTAGGGCCACAAGTACGGCGATACCTGTCATCCCTTCCCCTGCCACCCACGGATATCCGGGTCCAGGATCGACGCGTGCTTGCTATCGGGCGGTGCCAAGGGGCCTGACGCTCGCCTCAATACCAACCACGGTCACTGGTGGCCCGCAGCGCCGGTAGTCATGCACGCCCGGCTGGATCGACGAACTCGACGCCGGGCAGGTCCATTCGGAACGTTCTGTCTCTTTTTGGGGTACTGATCGCCCCACGCGGAGCTGTCGGCACGTAGGGGTCTTGCGGCCGCACCAGTTACGCCAGAGCGGCTCAAGGTCGGATGGTGGGTGCTCGTCTGGTCAAGCACCTACAGCCGGAGCTGGGGCCTCAGAACCACCTGCACCTATCCTCTGCTTGGGTATGAGACCCCTCAAGACCAGCATCGCCCTCTTCGTGCTCGCCCCGCCACGATCGCATGCGCGGCACACCACAGCAGCGCTGCTGCTAACCACACGCCAGAGGGAACCGTCGTCGGCCGCATCGATGCGTGCAGCGGGCTGGGGTACGCCAAGCCGCGGTACGTGGGTGGCACCGTGTTGGCCCTGCGAGGAGCGGTCCGCTCCGTCCAGACCAGCGCGGCAACTGGGAAGCTCCTTCTTCCTTCCGACGTCGTCGCCCGCCAACAGGTCCCAGTTGGCGGGCAGTTCCACTTCCGCCTGCTGCCTGGCCGTTATGTCATCGATCTCCGCCACTACGTCGGGGGGAACGTGGGGACTTGGGCCAGCGTCACGGTCCGCGGCGGTGAGACTGTCCACGCCGACTTGCCGAACATGTGCATAACAGGATGATCTGTGTGCGCAAAATCGCCTTTCCGCTTGTCTGGCGCCGGCTAAATGGTGGCCGACTGTACGGGCGGCGGAACCGGATACAGCAAGACGTAGGGGACGTCGGGGCCAACAACCTCGAACTAGAGCTTGGACAAGACCTTCTTGGTCAGGCCCCTGTCCTTATGCGCAGTGAAGCTCTTGCGCCCCGCTTTGAACATGGCCACCGTCTCGTTCACCTCGAAGCGCACCAGCACCGACACCACCGGTGCCGAACTGAAATAACTGCACACCGTGACCGGGCCTTTGGTCTGAGCCGTCGGTCCGGTCACGCGTGCCCCGTACGCACCATCGACGACCGACGCCGGGACCAAGCCACAGCCGGGGCCTTTGTCCGCGGCTTGGGCAGCAGAGGCTCCCCACGAGAGCCGAGACGACGATGAGGGCCGTCCCCGCTCAGGCAAATAAGATAAGACCCTGGCCCGGCCGGAGCGGGCCGACGGTACGGGTCCGCCGGGGGACAACCGCTAGGCAGACCCCAACGTACGAGGCGGATGTCGAAGGCGTCATTTACAATCGCCCGATGGGCCCCGACCTAGAGGTCCCGACGGGCCGCGCTGGTGAGTGCGACGTTGTCGCCGCGGCGCTGGACGGAGGGACCCCTGGCGCGGTGTGGTTGACCGGTGAGGCGGGGATCGGCAAGACCACAGTTTGGGAATGGGCTGTGCGCCGGGCCCAGGACCAGGGGCGCCACGTCTTGGTTTCGCGAGCCACCCCCGCTGAAGCGCGGCTGCCGTGGGTCGGCCTGGCGGACCTGATGCGCCCAGTGGACGAGTGGGTCATTGACGCCCTACCCCCGCCGCAGGCCCGGGCCTTGCGCTTGGTCGCCCTGCAGGCCGACGGGGGCGACGAGGTCCTCCACGAACGGGCAGTGGGCACCGCCTTCCTCGGAGTGCTCCAGGCCCTGGCAGAGACCGCCCCGGTGCTCGTAGCCCTCGACGACGTGCAGCACCTCGACCTAGCCAGCCTGGCCGCCGTAGCCTTCGCTATGCGCCGCCTGGGCCCGGTCCCGGTGGCGACGCTGGCGGCCTGGCGCAACGGTGCCGGCGAGGCCCTAGGGCCCTTCCCGGGCCCCGACCGGGTGAGCAAGGTGGAACTCGGCCCGCTTAGCGTGGCGGCTTTGTTCGAGCTCTTGCGGGACCGCTTGGGCACGGCGATGCCCCGGCCCTTATTGCTCCGAGTGCATGAAGCGTCGGGAGGCAACCCTATGTATGCCCTCGAGCTGGGGCGGGTCCTGAAGGGCCGGAGGGTGGCACCGGCGCCCGGGGTACCGTTGCCGGTACCGACCACCCTGACCGGCTTGATCGGGGCGCGGTTGGCGGCGCAGCCCGCCCGGGTGGCGTTCCTGCTGGCCCAGACAGTGGCAACCTGGCGGCTCGCGGTCACCTACGTTGACGCGCAGGCCCTGGACGAGGCCCTGCGGGCCCAGCTGGTCTTGGTGGACGGCGGCGATGGGCCGGCGACGGTGCGAGCCGCCCACCCCTTACTGGGTGCCGCCGCTTACGACCAACTGGGACCAACGGGCAAGAGGGCGGTGCACGCCCGGCTGGCCGCCATTGCTCACGATCCGGCCGAGCGCGCTCGCCATCTGGCCCTGGCCGCCACCAAGCCTTCGGAGGAAATCGCCCGGGCACTCGATGAGGGCACGGCCGCCGCGGTAGCTGCGGGTGTGCCGGCTATGGCCGTCGAGCTGGCCCGTCTGGGCCTGGAGCACACCAGTGACGGTCCGGCGCGCCTGGAGCGATTGGACCGTCTGGCCGACGCCCAGCTCCGCGCAGGCGACAGCGCCGGGGCCATGGCCACTCAAGAGGCGGCCGTGGCCGCCACCTCGGAGCTGGTAGACCGGGCTCGGCGCCGGGTCCGCCTGGCCGAGATCGCCACGGAGGTAACCGGCCGCCAGGGGGCTATGGCCCAAGCGCGGACAGCGGCCGAAGAGGCGGGCGAGGGCGGGAGCCCCACGGTAGTGGCTGAAGCATTGCTCACCTGGGCTGCAATCGACGATGACATAAGCCAGGCGGCGGCCCATTCGGCTCAGGCGCTCGAGATCATGGAGAGCCTGTCCCGACCGGACCCCCGGGTCCTGGCGGGGGCGCTCAACCAGGCGGCGGCGGTGAAGTTCCGGGCCGGCCAGGGCCTCGACCACCAGATGTTCACCCGGGCCATCGAGATCGAGCGCGCTCACCCCTACCGTCGTCTTTCGGACCGAGCCGACGCCGCCTACGCCGCCCTGCTCAAGTACGCCGACGAGCTGGAGCCGGCCAAGGCGATGCTCGAGGCGCTCCTGAGCGAAGCTCGGGCGGCGGCCGACTTGAGCTCTATGGCCTACTCCATCGATCACCTGGTCCACGTTTCCCTGTGGCAGGGCCAGACCCAACTGGGGCGGGCCTATGCCGAGGAGCACATGGAGCTCGCCGCCCACGGCGGCCTTGCCTTCCAGCGGGCGCAAGCCCGCTACAACCTCGGCTTGGCCCTGGCTTACCAGGGTGAGCTCGAGCGAGCACGGGAGGTGCTCATCGGGTTGAGGGACGACCCGACCTCGTTGTTATGGCACCGCCACCGTGCCGAGGGTGGCCTCGGCTTTGTGGCCTTGTCGGGCGGTGACATGGTGGCGGCGGTGGGCCACCTTGACAACTGGTGGGCGATGTTGGCGGCCATGCACTTTGGCGAACCCGGCTACAGCCGCTCCCACCTCGACTACCTGTGCGCCCTGGTGGGCACCGGGCGGGGCGACGACGCTCTGGGCGTGGTGGAAACTCTCTCCGCTCAGGCGCAGCGCTCGGGCCGGGGTTCGGCGGCAGCCACCGCCGACATCGGCCGCGCCCTGGTGGCGGCCGACCGGGGACACCAGGCCGAGGCGGCGACCGCAATTGAGCGCGCCCTGAGCTGGTACGCGTCGTCCCCGTTGTACTTCGACCACGCCCGTGCCCTGCTGCTGGCCGGCCAGGTCCACCGCCGGGCCAAGGCCAAGGCGGCGGCCCACGCCTTCATCCAGCAGGCGGCGGGCGCCTTTTCATCCTTCCCGGCCCCGGCGTGGCAGGCTCGGGCGGCCGCCGAGCTGGCTCGGGTCAACGTCCGCCCCAGCGCCCCCAAAGAGCTGACCGAAACCGAGCACAGGGTGGCACTGCTGGCCGCCAGCGGGCTGCGCAACCGCGACGTGGCCGCCCAAGCGTTCATGGCGGTAAAGACGGTGGAGGCCAACCTCGGACGGGTCTACCGCAAGCTAGGTGTCCGCAGCCGAGCCGAGCTCGCCGTCTTCATGGCCGCCCGGGACTGAGGGCCCCCAATAGGCGGCTGCCACCAAGCGGTCGCAACGAACCCCGGCGGATGCGCAGGCGGCACTGACGGCTGCTTCCGACACGGCTGCGAACTGGAAGAAAACGGTCTCGTCGCCGGGGACGACGATGACGCCCAGGAACGTCGTGGTTGGGCCGTCGGTGGCGGTAACCCTCTGACAGGCCTCCCGCACCTCGTCGCCGCGGACGCCGGGCCAGTAGCGCTCTACGAGGTACCCAGGCACGGCCCGACCGTAGAGCCGGGCGAACGTCGGCGCTAGGAACCCGGCCCTGATCGAGGGTTTCCTCTGATTCCGGCCGATGGCCAGGCCCGTAACGTCAGCGTCCAGCCCCTTCGCTCAGCCCGAAAGGCCCGGCCCATGTCTTCAGTCCTACGTAGTGCAATCGGCGCCACGGCGCTGTCGGTGTCCGCAGCACTCCTCGCCGCGCCCGGCGTACCGGCCTCGGCCGCCTCGGCCCCCGTCCAAGGCCCCGCCATCGCCAGCCCCGTTCCCGGCCCCCAGTGGCCCGAGCTCGTCCTCGTCGCGTTCGCCCAACACGCCCGGTTCACCAACGGGGGGTTTGCAGCGGTCTCCGACGACCAGGGCGACACCTTTGTGAGCTGGACCAACCTTGGGAAAAAGGGTGGCGTCTTCCTGTGCACCCTAAGGACCGGCTCGTCCGGTTGCCTGAACGGCGCCCAGGCTGCCTACTCGACTGAACCAGCCCCAGCGCCCGGGGTGAACATCCATTTGCTGGCCGGGCACCGCTCGGTACGGGTGCTCTGGTTCGACGACAGCGCCGGAGGCGCCAGTGTGCAAGAGGCGACCGCTACGGCCGGAGGTGTCCCGTCCCCCGGTCACGCCTTGGAGCCAGCGTCAAAGGCCGGCGACCTCATGGACGCCAGGACGGGCCCGGGCGGTCACCTGTGGACACTGATCGACAATGGCGACGGGGCCCAGGTGCGCCTTTCCAGGGACGGGACCGTGGTGGCCGGCCCGGCGGTGCCATTTGCCCTCGGCTACGCCCAACTGGCCTTCGCTGGTGGCGTGGCCGTCATGGCCGTACAAAAGGCGGGCAGCCTGACCTCCCCGGTCGACTACGCATGGGATGCCGGAGGGAACTGGACTTCTTTGCGCCCGCTGTCAGGCACGTGGAGCGTGGGCTACGCCCCGGGGCTGACGCAAACGGCTGCCGGCCTGCGCCTGCTCACTGCCACCGCGAACGCGTCCTACCAGCCCGTGGTTTCCGGCTGGACGGGCCACGGCTTTGCCGACGCCTCGCCCATCGGAGACACCAGCAACTGCGCTCCCAACAGCGCCCAAACCGGCAGTGACCCGAGCGGGCGCCTCACTGACGTGACCAACGAGTGCGGGATGATCACCGTTGACAACATGCCCACCTCGTCGCGCGCCGCTATATTTCGTTTCGCGGCCAAGGGCACGGTTGCTGGTAGTACCCCCGAGCTGGCGACCCTAGCCAGCGGGCGGGGCTGGGTGGTCTACGCCCTGCAGAACGAGTCCGATTACGACCAGTTGGTGGCCGTCCCGGTACTGCTTCCGGCCCTGACGACCACCGCGGCCACCAGCGCGGTGGCGGGCTCGGTCCGTGTTAGCGGGCCCGTCTCCTGCCTGCCGGTGGTGACTACTCCAGTGGCCGTTGCCGCCGCCGCCGCCGCTCATTGGCAGGTGCTGAGCAAGGCGCTCACCCTGTCGGGCCAAAGCCAGGGCAGTGTCCTCAACGGTGCCCGCCTGCGGCCGGGTGCCTCCTACAAGCTCCTCGGGCGCGCCATGTTCGGTGACGGCCAGCGACGAATCACTGTCAAGGCGGTGCTCGCCTTCAAGGCCTGCCCCGCGCCCTGAGCTGCACTCGACCGCACATCCTTGTGCAACCACGCTGGAGGGACCTATGACCGCTGTCTTTTGGTCTGTAGAAGAACGTGCCGTAACTCGGCCGTACGTTCGGTGCCGTCGCACCTTCGGATGAGCAGGCTGGACTTGACTCGATAACCGCCGCTATGCTCGGATTCCTCTTGGAACACAAGGGGTTCTCGAGCAGCGCATACAGAACATTCTGTGGAGAGTCGGAAGCCCCCGCTTCCGCGGACAGCTCAACCCCTCGCCTGGGTCGGGTCGCGACCGAGGAACGCCACGAGGCGCTCGAAAGGCCCCGCACCACTTTCGACAGCGAGCTCCGGCCCGAGCGGCGGTGGGGTGTTCAACCTCACCTCGGAGTTGACGGACACGTACTCCGGCGAGGCGAGCAGCGCCTCGGCAATGTCCGCGCCTTCGTCGCAACGGAGCACCCGTCCGCTCGAAACTGCGGTCGACCACCATCCTGGCCCTTGCCTCTGGCAGATGAGCCGAAGGCCCACCCCCTCACGGCCACCGGTCACGGGCATCGGACCCAAGCGACGAGCCCTCGGCGCTTGCGCGAGGCTGTGCACCACGTCTGCTACGACTCGGGCTCAGAGCCGACTTTGACCTCAAGTAAATGTCCTGTGCGGCCTCGTCGCCGCAGGTACGAAGCTGGCCAAAAGCTCGCCGATGAGCCGCCAGCTCTTCGACTTCGCGGGACAAGTCGGTGCTGCGTTTGTACGCCATACCGTACGACGACCCACGGTACGTTGCAGCCCCAGCGGGATGCTCACCGGGCGGTCGGTGCTAGGGTGAGCACGGCCGGAAATCAAAAAGATCCAGAAAATAGGGAGAGACACATGGTGACCATCCCGAAGCACGTCCAGGAATTCCTGCCGGGCAAGCTGGCCTGGGTGGCAACTGCTGGTAGCGACGGCACCCCCAATACCACGCCCAAGGGCTCGGTGCGGCTGCTCGACGACCAGCACATTGTCTTTGCCGATCTGTTTTCCCTCAAAACGCGCCAGAACCTGGAGCAGAACCCGAAAGTTGCCGTGACGGTCATAGACACGGCTACACGGGTCGGGTACCAGCTCAAGGGAACCGCCGAACTGCTCTCGGGCGGCATGCTCTTTGAGCAGACTGTGGAAGAGCTGAAGCAGAATTCCTCGGCTCTGCCTGCGCCGACGTACGTCGTCAGGATTAACGTTGAGGCCATCTACGATCAATCGGTAGGGCCGAACGCGGGGAAGCAGATCGTCTGAGTAGTCGAA
>CAYZVQ010000172.1:0-10349 GCA_964481925.1 uncultured Acidimicrobiaceae bacterium | reverse complement strand
GAAGCGCCGAGAGCGCCCGACGTCGTCCGACACGATGAAGTGTGTGAGCAGGATTTCCTCTTGGGGCGGCGGGACCTCGGCCATCTGCTACCTCCGATGATCTTCCACGGTCATAGCCGTGCCATCTGCGCCTGCATGGGCTGCAAAGGGTGCGGCATTTTGGCGATCTCCATTCGAACGGCTTTGGTGCCGATCCACAAGACAGCCGCGCCTAGACGTCGTTCGGGGGAGTGGACGAGCATGTCGTTGAAGAAGCCGATCGCGGTGCCGTTCTCCTTCCGGAGCTTATCGGCGTCGTCGAGGTACTGGCGGGTCCGGGCGATGGAGCGGGCGGCATCGTCGTCAAGTTCTTTGTTCTGGTGGCTAGCCACGACCCAGCGCGGCCCCAGGTTCTCGACTGTATTGGTGGCCGCGCGCCGGGCGTCATGGCCGCTGCCGGCGGACTCGCCGAGGAACTGCTGGACGCCGTTGTGGACCGCGTCGCCGGCCGTCACGAGGCCGAGGTCGTGTACGCGCAGCACGGCGTTATCGTCAGTGTCGCCATGGACGACCCCGACGAGGACCACGTCGTGGCCCTCAAGGGTAAAACGGTTGCCGGGCACGGTGACCGCGGTCTGCGGGAGCAGCCCGGGCCACAGCTTGTCGTACAAGACCGGGAGGGCGGCCACGTCGGCCCGCATCTGGTCGATCGTGCCCGGCAGAGCCACGACCTGCGCCTCGAACCGGTCGACCAGCATCCCTGTGGTGAACCAGTGGTCGCCGTGGCCGTGGCTGGCGAAGATATGAGTGAGGTTCTTGTCGCTGGCGGCGACCCAATCGCCGACCGCCTTGCCCTGCTCGACGGTCAGCGGCGCCTCGGCCAGGACGGCGTCGTGTTCACCGTAGATCAGCGTGGTGGCCCGGGCGGTCGTTTACGCCTTGAGCGGTACCACTAGGCCCGGCGCCTGCAGCGGGCCATGCGCCGTCAAGTGGATGCCCGTCCTGACCACGGGAGCCCCACGGGCTGCTGGTGGCATCTCGGCAAAAGATCTTGGCGTTGTCGAGCGCGCCGATGGGAGCGAGCAAGTGACCTATGAGGGCAGGCCGCTCTACCTGTACTCACTCGAGAAGTTCACCGTCGTCCCCGAGGTCCCCGGGGTCGGCGGCGTGCTGGGCGCCCTATCCGTTCTATTGACGACCGGTACGGCCGGCAATGGCAACGGCCTGCGTGACCCTGGCGGTGGCACTTTCTCGGTCATCCCCGTCGCTTGACGCCTTTCGCACAGGCGCTACCCGGGTCACGGGGCGAAAAGGGGGGTGGGGGCTAAGGCGGGCTGTGGCTCCAGCCCGTACGTGGCGGTTACGGCTTGTCCATGAGCTGGTCAAAGAGGCAGATTTCCTAAAACCGAGGGCAGTCAACGGAGCTGGGAGCGCCTGAAGGCGAGAGAGCACGCCGGCCACCTCAGAATGTCGCACGAGCTCGACCGAGGACATGGCATGGAGCTTTGACGAACCGGCACGGCTCTGGCCTCAGTGAGGGCCGATGATCGTCGGTGGGCCTGGACGTCCCGTACCCCCGGTCGCACACCAGCGGGTAAGGCACAGCCAGCTCCCCCTGGCGGGGGAGCTGCTCAAGACTGCCCGATCGGCGCTTGCCCGCCCGTCAAGTCGCTGGCCGAATGCACACCTACGCCGCCCATGGCTGCGGCCGAGGCCGGGCCCTCCTGGCCCCGGGCGACTTGACTGGTCAGCAGTCGCGGCTCCGGGGCGGCTCGTAACCCAACAGTCCGACTCGAGAATTTCCCCCGCCACGACGACGGCATAGCTCCAACCGAGCGCGGGACAAGTTCCCGTCCGGTTGGAAGCTCCTTTTGGTACCGGAGGCTGAGGCCGAGCGCCCCGTACAGGGCGGCCTGGTTGGTGCGGCCGGCTGCGCCCGCAACATCGCGCGCCGAGAGGAGGCGGGCCCTAAGGGACAGTCGCTGTGGGGCTCACGGCCAGTTCCCGCCCATCGACTGGGGCGACCCCCAGGCGCCGGACGCGGCCTGGTCGTAGCGGTACAGCGCCCCGTTGCTAGCGAACAAGAACGCGCTCAGCTGCCCACCGTGGTTGGCAACCACGACCAGTCCGTCCCCCAGCGCCCAAGTCCCGCCCATCGACTGGGGCGACCCCCAGGCGCCGGACGCGGCCTGGTCGTAGCGGTACAGCGCCCCGTTGCTAGCGAACAAGAACGCGCTCAGCTGCCCACTTTGGTTGGCAACCACGACCGGTGCCCAGTCCCATGTCCCGAACATCGACTGGGGCTGTCCCCAAGCCCCGGACGCGGCCTGGTCGTAGCGGTACAGCGCCCCGTTCTTACCGATCAAGAACGCGCTCAGCTGCCCACTTTGGTTGGCAAACACGACCGGTGCCAGGTCGAGCCATGTGCCACCCATCGACTGGGGCGGCCCCCACGACCCGGACGCGGCCTGGTCGTAGCGGTACAGCGCCCCGTTCTTACCGATCAAGAACGCGCTCAGCTGCCCATTCGCGTTTTGGCAGAGAGTCATTATACCGGGGGGCGTTGGGCCTATACCGGAGAGCCTCGGGCATTTCGTCGTCGTGGGCGAGGTCGTCGTGGGCGAAGTCGAGGTGATGGTGGAGGACGTCGTGGTGGAGGACGTCGTGGTGGAGGACGTCGTGGTGGAAGACGTCGTGGTGGACGAGGTGGTCGTTGTTGACGAGGCAAAAACGGCCAGCGCGAAGGTCTGGGTGGCGCTACCGGCGTCGTTCGTAGCCTTCAGAGACAACAGAGGGGGCGCTCAAGTGAGTTTCGACAATTGTTTCCGGACTGCGATTCTCCATTCCTCACCCCCGGAGTCATCCCAGAGTTGGGCCAGCTCGGAGTTCTCGCGTGACATGCTTGAGCGCTCGACGGGCCAGGCGAATCAGGTGGCGATCGGGTGATGGATGCGTCCGAGCGACCCAGTTTCGTGCGGGCTCGTTGTAAGGGCTCTGGTCGATCCTCTTCCCATTTATAAAGGCAACAAGCTCGGCAGCTGCCACGGCAGGGACAGCCTGGTAGCTCCTAAGGTAGGTAGTCGGTAAGGCTTCGGCCACCGGGAGCAGGGTTTCCTGGATGATGCTAAGGCCGTCCGACAGGTCAGCTTCGTCAAAGCCGAACGCCCAATCCGCCGCGTCATCGTTGTCGAAAGCACCCGCGCCCCAAGTCCCCATGGCCTCGATTATTCCATCCGCGAGCAAAGTGGCGGACCGAGGTGCGCCCGACGAAGTCGCCGCCAACCTGGGCGATGAGGAACGTGGAGGATGCCCAACCATCCGGACCGCCACGTCCGCTCCGGAGGAGCTCCAAGCGCCCCAAGTACGAGGACCATGGCTCTCCGTCGCGAAGGTCGAGGAGGAGGCTGAAGCCGTCCGCTGACAGCTCGGTGCGCGCGGCCCAAGCCGCTACCTCGTCGCCGAGGGCGAGCGGCCGCCGCAGAAGGTTTGGGCGCCCCCGCGCTCGGCGGCCCCAGGTCCTTGTCCTCCGCGGCCAACAACGGCGCGCTGTTGCTCTACCCGCTCGCAACCGATATCACAACGCCCAACAGAGGCGAGACGCACCTGCTCGTCATCGGACGGCTGCCCGACCTCCTCAACATGCAACCTCGTCGCCTCAGGGCGAGGGCTGACCTTGGCAAGCAGGCAGGGGAAAGGTCGGCGATCTGTGCACCTTCTCGGCTCTTGTGGGCGAGCGCCGCACCGTCGCTCGGTGCGCCCCAGCCGCAGACGGATGCCTCCGCCGAGCCACCCCCGTAACGGGTCTTCTGCGGGCGTCTGCTAGGTCGTGGGGTCACCCCGTCCTTCGGTTTCGCCGCCCGACCTCGGGTGCCGCAAAGAGTGGACCTCGGAACCTTGCGGGCAAAGCCGCAACTCTGCAGTGTGACGCGCCCGGGGTGCTCGCCACGACGATGGCGCCCCGGACCGGCGCAGAACCCAATTCTTCTGGTCTAGGATGCGGCACACCTAGTTATCAGCTTGCGGTCTGCCTAGGCGGGTCCTGTGTTCTGCGGTGAGGAAAGCGGACGGGCGGCGGCCTTGGACCTAGCGTTCTGCGAGCTGATGTTCGCAATGGCTGGTTCGTTGCTCCACGGGATGGCTATGTGCGCCGCCGAGTCGGTGCCGTTCGAGGACCTCCTCAAAGTGGTGAAGGGGCTGATCCCGGAGTGGTTCGAGGACTTCGCCACCAAGGGGACCGAGACCGGGGACTATGAGGCCGGCAACTCGGCCATGACCACCAACGCCGCCGCTCTCAGCAATATCGTACGGGTCAGCCGAGAAGCGGACATCGACGCCAGGCTACCCGGCGCGCTGCTATGCGGCTTCAAGCGGGCGATCGAGCTGGGCCACGGTCCGGACGACTTGCCGTCATTGCACCAGGCCTTCAAACCCCCGAGAAGCGCCAGAGGGCACCGCGGGGCCCAGCTCAACGGGGTACGGGGCCAACCCCACGGGCTAGCCCCTGTACCGGCGCCTAAAGCGTGTAGCTATAAGAATAAGTCGGAGGCCCGCTGGTCGGATAGGTAAAGGTGCCTCCACCCTTCAGCCCCGCCAGACCGCCGTAACCGGCAGTAAACGTGAGGGTCCCGCCATTCCCGGCATAGTAGTAGGTAGCGCTGAACCCCCCTTTTTTGCCGCCGATCGCGCAGGAATCGGCGCAAAGCTCAGTGCCCCAACCGTTGAGGGAACCGTCCTTGGCGACGATTTCGGTCCCATAGTCAGTGAATGCTCCCACGAGCCCCCCGCTGTACGCGCCCCCGCTTAGCTCTGAGTTGTACTTGCTGTTTGCGGC
Organism: uncultured Acidimicrobiaceae bacterium; assembly: GCA_964481925.1. Classification (GTDB taxonomy): domain Bacteria; phylum Actinomycetota; class Acidimicrobiia; order Acidimicrobiales; family Palsa-688; genus Fen-671. The sequence continues at coordinate 5,539 of CAYZVQ010000172.1, read as the reverse complement.
TGGGCCCACCGGGTCTGTGTAATCCGTGAAAGTCGAGAACGTCCCGTTGACCGTCCCTGAGACGACGCCAGCCGACCGTTCTTGAGCACCGGAGACACTCGGAGCTATGGCCACGCCTTCGATAAGCGCTGCCACCCCGAAAACCATTGGGCCGATGAACCTGATCTTCATGCCTTTCTCCTCTCTTGCGGTTGAATGTTCTTGCATTGGACTTGTAGCCTGTTTTGTGGCTTTTTGGCCAACCGGGTGGGCTCGGGCGTGGCTTGGGGCCCCTGATTCCTTGGCTCACACCTCGATGACCCGGCTGTGCTGAGGAGCTACCCCGCGTGTATGAACGAGAATTTGCTCCCGGCGGGACCGGCTAACCAGTTGCCGTTGCCGGCGGTGCCGCTCCATTGCCTCGATGTAGAATCGGGAAGGGCGACCCGCTGCCATGCGAGAAAAGGTGCAGAGGCTTGCGGTCATATGCCACCTGGACGGTGCCGTCGAGCCGGCGGACCAGACCGACGTCCTTGGCAGCCACTCCCCCGGACAGGTTTGATCTCAGATTTGGTCTCCCGGTGGTTAGGACGGGTACCCAAGTGACGGCGCACGCTCCGGTGCAGGCAATGTGGCGGGGTTGGTTGCCGCTACAGCGGGCATCGGTGAGGCTCTTGCTGACGACGCCAGCGGCCCGGTGCTAAGGCCGACGACCACCACCGTCAACATCACCGGTCGCCACTTAGTTGCCTGACCGGCTCTCATGCTCTCTCCCTTTCGCACGGGACACTTCGGTCCTAAGCGAACTATCAGCGGTATGAGGCCATCGAACATCCGACTCCAGGTCTGATCTTTCTCGGGGAAGGTCGGGCACGAGCTCCCTCCAGTCAGTCGCCGTCTAACGGACTCTGGGGCGGACGATGCTCTAGCCGCCGTTGGCACCCACCCGGACTACGTCCTTCCAGTGCGAAGGCGGGATCCGGCGCCATCCGACTGTTCCCCTGGCTTTCTCCGACCATTGGGCGGATGGTTTGGCATGCTCATAACTGCATGGTGAGAGCATGGTCGGTCAGTTGCGGCTCGCACAGGCCGCATGGGGCCCGGTGAGGTCGGGCTCGGTGGTGCGGACGGAGACATTCGCGCTGCCGGCCGGGACAGCCACGTTCCTCTCAGCCGAGGTTGTACCCGCCGACCGGGAACGTGAAGTCGGTGGCGACGAGGTGGCCAACGCCATGGGCCGCATCGAAGCCGTCGTTACGCCCGCGGTCGGCCGTTATGGCGGCATCAGGCAGGTCGGACGGCGAGAGCCGGGCTCAGTCACGGCGGCCTTCGCGCGGGCATCGGAGGCGGTCGTTTGCGCTCTCGAGGTCCAGCGCGCCCTCGAAGCCCAAGGTCTGCCCTGCCTACGGATGGGCGTCAGCACCGGGGAAGCACAGCTCCACGGCGAGGTCCGCCACTTCGGGCAGGCTGTCGGCCGTGCGGCCCGATTGCGCGACCTCGCCCATGGAGGCCAGGTCCTCCTATCGCGTGCTGCTGCGGACCTTGTGGCCGACCACCTGCCGCCAGGTGCCAGCCTCGAGGACCTCGGTACCAACCGCATGCGAGACCTTGGTCGCCCCGAGCAGGTCTACCAACTGGCCCACCCTGACCTCCGCTCCGGCTTCCCGCCGCTGCGCTCCCTCGACCGCTACGCCCACAACCTACCTGTCCAGCTGACGAACTTCGTCGGGCGGGAGGCGGCGGTCGCCGAGGTGGTCAGGCTGATGGTCGATCATGGCTTGGTCACCCTCACCGGCTCGGGAGGCTGTGGCAAAACCCGACTAGCGCTGCAGGTCGCGGCCGAGGCGCTGGGGCCCTGGCCTGAGGCCTGGTTCGTGGACCTGTCGGGGCTCGCTGACCCCGCTCTTGTGTCGGCCGCCGTCCTTGCCGCTATGGGCGTGAAAGAAGTGCCTGACCAGTCCCACGTCGACACGCTCACCTCCTGGCTTGCGACCCGCGCCGCCCTTATCGTGCTGGACAACTGTGAGCACGTGGTGGCGGCAGCGTCGGCATTGGCTGTTGTGCTGGTACAACGCTGTGGACGCCTGGTCGTGCTCGCCACCTCGCGCGAACCGCTGGGAGTAGCAGGCGAGGTTGTTTGGCGTGTGCCCTGCCTGTCCCTGCCCGGGGAGGTGGTGCCAGCCGACATCGAGGCACTCGACGCCTCCGAGGCGGTCCAGTTGTTCAGGGACCGGGCCCGCGCCGCCCGGTCGAACTTCGCCATCACCGACGACAACGCACCCGCGGTGGCGGCCATCTGCCAGCGCTTGGACGGGATCCCGCTCGCGATTGAGCTGGCCGCTGCCCGCGTACGCATGATGAGCGCCGAGCGCGTCGCCGAGGCTCTTGCCGAGCGGTTCCACCTCCTAACAGGAGGTACACGTAGCGCCGTGCCCCGCCAGCAGACCCTGCGAGCGTCGGTGGACTGGAGCTACGAGTTGCTCTCCGAGGCCGAGCGCGCCCTGCTGCGGCGGCTTTCGGTGTTCACCGGGGGCTTGACGCTCGACGCAGCGGAGTCTGTTGGCGCGAGCGATGAACAGGACCGCTACGAAGTCCTCGGCCTCCTCGCCGCCCTGGTGGACAAGTCCTTGGTCCAAGTCAACGACATGGGGGACCGCTACCACATGCTGGAGACGGTCAGGGCCTACGCGGCCGAGCAGTTGGCCCTCGCGGGTGAGGAACACGCCACTCGCGACCGCCACCTCTGCTTCATGGCAGACCTAGCCGAGGTGGCGGAAAAGGGCATGTGGACCTCGGCAACGGCATCGTGGCTGGGCCTGCTCGACGCTGAGCACGACAACCTGCGGGCCGCCCTCGACTGGAGCCTATCCTCCGGACAGTTCGACACCGGCGCCCGGCTCACTTACGCGATCGGCCAATACCTCTACATCCGCTGCTTTCGGACCGAGGGCCGGCGCCGCTGTGAGGAGTTCCTGGCCCAGGACCTCTCCCAACCCCGACGGGCCGAGCTGTACTGGTGGGCAGCAGGTCTTGCCCTGTACTCCGATCCTTCCGCGACGCTCCGTTACGGGCAGGCCCTCGTGAGCCTCGGCCGTGAGCTCGGAGATGACGTGGCGATAGCCCGAGGCCTGGTCCAGGTTGCCTGTGTGCAACAGTTCTCTGACCCCGCCAGCGGCCTGAGGACGCTCGAAGAGGCTCTCCCAACCGCCCGCGCCGTTGGCGACGGGATCAGCGTGGTCGACTGCCTTTGCCTTAGCGCGAGCGCGTACGCAAATGTCGGGTGCCCCCGCGACGCCCTCCGCTACGCCGAGGAAGCACTGGCCGCGCTTGGGAGCATCGACGACACTTGGGGTGGTGGGTTCGCCACGGCATTCGTGGCGGAGGCGGCGAGCGAACTAGGCGAACTCGATCGGGCCTCTGAGGCCGCCGCCGCCTTGATGGAACTGGCGGAGAATTTGGACGAGCAGTTCTTCAGGCAACAGGCACACTGGTCTTTGGGCGTCGTGGCCATGTACCGTTGCGGACCGTCGGCGGGCGGGGAGCTAGCCGTGGCGCGCGAGCTGGCTCAGCGCAACCACGACGACCTGCACCTGGCAGGGATCCTCTATGCCCAGGGCTGCTTAGCCCTCGCTCTCGGCCAGCAGGAGGCCGGTTGCCGGGCCCTGGAAGCGGTCGTCCCGATAGCCGACACGTTCCAACCAGTCACCGGTATACGCGCCCGCTGCATCCTGGCGGAAGCGTCGGTCCGCAGAGGTGAGTTAGCAGAGGCCCGGCGCTGGCTTGACGCCGGCCTAACCTTGCCGTTAGCCGACCAGCTGGTCCTGGTCACAAGGGCTCAGGCTCGGTTGGCGCTCGTGCGAGGCGACCTCCTGCGGGCCTCTGAGCTCGCAGCTGACGGCTTGGGCTCGGCCCGGCGTTCCGGTGAGCAGCTCTTGGTCGTCGACTTCTTGGAGCTGTTGGCCGTCATCGCCACTGACCGCGAACGGTACGCCGAAGCCGGGCGACTCTTCGCGGCCGCCGCTAAGGAGAGAGAGCGTCTGGGCTACGCCCGCTTTGCCATTGACCAACCAGATGTCGACGTCGCGATGGCAAAGCTCGAGGTGGCTTTGGGCACTTCGAGATTAACAACAGCTCGGTCAGAGGGAACGGCTCTCTCGCTCGACGAGGTGGTCGATTACGCGCTCCGGGGACGGGGGCGGCGAGGCCGCCCCAGCGCAGGGTGGGCTAGCTTAACCCCAACGGAGCGGAGAGTGGTCCACCTTGTGGTAGAGGGTCTGACAAACGCCGAAATAGGGGCCGGCATGTTCGTGTCCACGGCGACGGTAAAGTCCCACCTCACCCATATCTTCACCAAACTCGGGGTCTCCAACCGGCGACAACTTGCCGGTGCCGCCAGGACGGTGATCGCCTAAACGAGTACGTAACGCCTCTCGGCACGCTGATCAACGTTCGTTGCTTCGCATTGTAACGACCCACGACTGCCGCCACGCCGTAATGGACAATCTGGGCGCTGTGCGCATTTGGGTACGTCAGACGCGGCACGCGCCCTGTTCGGCGATCCCGAGCACCTCGTCGGTGGGCGGCGACCTGGCCGGTACGGCGCAGAATGTCGGCGCCAGCGTAGGGTCACATGGCGCCGATACATTAGGAAGGGTGACTTCAGCCGCCGATGCCATCCTTCACGAGGCTCTGGAGCTATCGCCCAAGGACCGGGCGGACCTCGCAGCCGAGCTACTTGCCAGCCTCGAGCCGGCCGACGATCCCAAAATGGTTCGCACGCTGTGGGCGCAGGAGCTTGAGGAGCGGGCCAGGAGGGTCCTGTCGGGCGAGTCTCCGGGTGAGGACTGGGCAATCGTCCGCCAGCGTCTCGCCAACGAGCTGGCTCGGTGAGCTTTCGGGCCCGGTTCGGGCCCGAGGCCGTAGCTGAGCTCAGCGAGGCCGTGCGATGGTACGAGCAACGTCGTGATGGACTCGGGTTCGCTTTCCTAGCGGCTGTTCAGGACGGGGTCGACGCGATCGCTCGCTGGCCCCAGTCGGGCTCGCCGGTGCCCGAGGTTGAAGGACTCGTCATTCGGCGACGCCGAGTTGACCGCTTCCCGTACCACGTTGCGTATCTGGTCGTGGACGACGAAATCCATGTGCTCGCAGTCGCTCACGACCGCCGCCGGCCGGGCTATTGGATCCAGCGTCTGGGTGAGGACTAAGGGGGGCTCCTCAACCTTATCGTGGGCTACCAGCCGCCGCCGGGGTCCTGCTTCGTGTCGCCGCGACCTGCCCCGACCCACTTCTGAAGCGCAAACCGCCCGCACCCGCTCAGCTAAAGGTTTACGCCCGGGCTCAGCCGTTCGGCCGCTGGAGGTGCCCAAGGGGTTGGGTCGGCTTGTTGCCATTGGCCTGGCGTACGGGGCCTGGCGGCACGGTCCCGTTCGGCTCGAAGCACCTGGTCGAATAAGGCGCCGGCTTGCTGCGCAAGTTCGGCCCACTCGGTGGGCCCGGGACGGTCGGTGCTGGCTTGGAGCACACAGTCGGCAATCGCGATCTGGCGTCGGGCCAGGTCGGT
>CAYZVQ010000171.1:0-10413 GCA_964481925.1 uncultured Acidimicrobiaceae bacterium | reverse complement strand
ACGCTTTTCCCCGATCTCTCGGTGGCGGAGAACATTTTCATCGGCCGTCAACCGTTGCGCTCCTGGCGCCGGATCGACTGGGCGGCAATGAACGAGGTGGTGACGGTCGTCCTCGCCCGCCTCGGAGTGCACCTCGACATCTCTACTCTCGCTCGAGGGCTCTCCGTAGCGGACCAACAGATAGTAGAGATCGCCAAGGCGCTCTCGTTCGATGCCCGTGTCATTGTGATGGACGAACCCACCGCCGCCCTTTCCAACGCCGAGGTAGAACGGCTTTTCGAGGTTATTGCCACCTTGCGCGCCCAGGGCGGGGCCGTGTTGTTCATCTCCCACCGCCTGAGCGACGTTTTCAAGACCTGCCAAAGCGTGACCGTGATGCGTGACGGTCGGTCAGTAATGTCCGACGACATCAGTAACGTGACCGTCGAGAGCATCATCCGGGCTATGGTCGGGCGGGATATCAGCGCCCTGTTCCCTAAGACCCCCGGAGCCTTCGGAGCCGAGGTGCTGCACGTCGAACACCTCACGCGCGAGGGGGTCTTTACCGACATCTCCTTGGACGTGCATGCCGGCGAGATCGTCGCCCTCTCGGGCCTGATGGGGGCCGGACGCAGCGAGGTGGCGAGGGCGATCTTCGGCATCGACGGCCGGGACGCCGGCAAGGTGGTGCTCAACGGCGCAGTGATACCGGCCGGGTCGCCTACCACGTCGATGGCGGCGGGGATGGGCTTCGTGCCTGAAGACCGCCGCCAGCAGGGACTGGTCATGAACATGGCCATCGACCACAACGTCGCCCTTGCCTCCCTCAACCACCTCAGTCGCTACCGGATGATCCGCCGGTCGGCCGAAACGAACATGGCTTCTGACTGGGCGACGAGGCTGAGGCTCAAGTACGGCAGGTTGAGGGACACCGCCGCCACGCTCTCCGGAGGGAACCAGCAAAAGGCCGTCCTGGCCAAATGGCTCGCCCGCCGACCGTCCCTGTTGATCGTCGACGAGCCCACCCGGGGCATTGACGTCGGGACCAAGGCAGAAGTGCACCGGTTGCTCGACGAGGTGGCGCACCAGGGCGTGGCTGTGTTGATGATCTCCTCCGAACTGCCAGAGGTGCTAGGCATGGCCGACCGCATCCTCGTCCTGCGGGAGGGCCGTATCGCGGCAGAGTTTTCCCAAGACGAGGCTGACGAGGCGCTGATAATGCGCGCCGCTACGGGCCAGCTGGCGCGTAGCTCGGCGGTGGGACGATGATCGCGACTGCCCCAGGGCGATGGCGTCACCTCGCCAAGGTTTTCTTCGGCGCCCGCGAGGTCAGCATCCTCATCGTCGTCCTGGCCGTCTTCGGCCTGACAACGGCTTACAACACCAGTTTCGCCGACCTCTTGAGCGTCCAGCAGCTGCTGGTGGGAGCCTCGGTGATGATGATCCTGGCCGTCGGCGAGACGATGGTAATAATCACCCGCAACGTCGACCTCTCGATCGGTTCGGTCCTCGGGATCTCCGCTTACGCCGTCGGTGACATCTTCCTCCATAACCCTCACTTCCCGGTCATCTTGGGCTTTGTCGCCGGTGCCGGCGTAGGTGCGCTCTGCGGGGTTGTCAACGGCGCCATTGTGGTCGTGGCCCGAGTGCCGAGCCTGGTGGTCACCCTGGGGACGCTGTACGCCATCCGGGGGCTCGACGCAATTTTCGTCAACGGGATCCAGATCAACCCCAGCAGCATCCCCAATAGTTTCCTCGCCGTAGGTTACGAGACCATCCTGGGCGTGCCCTGGATATTTGTCATCGCCGCCATACTGGTGCTGTTGGTCGGCTACGTGATGCGAGCGTTCAGTCCGGCCCGGGACCTCTACGCCATCGGTTCCGACCCGGACGCGGCCGTTCTGGCCGGCGTGCCAGCCCGACGCCGGGTCTTCTTCACCTTCGTGCTCTCGGGCACCATAGCCGGCTTCGCCGGAGGGTTGTGGCTCTCCGAGTTCGCTACCGTCAGTTCTGTAGCCGGCCTCGGCTACGAGCTCCTGGTCATAGCGGGCGTAGTCGTCGGCGGGGTTGCGATTTTCGGCGGGAGCGGCACAGTGCTAGGAGCGGCCCTCGGCGTTATCCTTCTCAATACGATCAACCAGGCGCTGGTCGCCCTCCGCATCTCCTCCTTCTGGGACGAAGCTCTGGCGGGCGCCCTTCTGATCACTGCCATCGCTTTCGACCGCTATGTCTTCCTGCGCCGCGAGCGAGCCAATCGAGCAAGGATCGCAGCCCATGCCACAGCGTGACGTAGTGGAGACCGAAGCCGGCGCGGGCGAGGCGCCCCTCGGCCCGCCCGCCGTCGGCCAGCCCCAGCCTGTCAGCACCACCGCGTTCGCCGCGACCAGAGGGACCGGGTTCCGATGGCAATCATTGGGCCGCTGGGAGGTGGCCCTCGTCGGTTTCGTGATAGCCACTGTGCTGTTCGGATCAGCCGAGTCCCACTACTTCCTCAGCAGCGGCGACCTTTTCGACTTTGGGCTCAATATCGGCCCCATCGCCCTCATGGCCCTGCCCCTGACCTTCATCGTTATGACGGGTGAGATCGACCTGTCGGTGGCGTCGACTCTCGGATTGGCGTGCTCGCTGCTCGGTTACCTTTTCGAGCACGGGTGGCCCCTTCCTCTGGCCATAATCACAGTGTTGGTCATGGGGGTCGTGACCGGCACGTTCAACGGGATACTGGTCACCCACCTTGGTTTGCCCTCGTTGGCGGTCACCATCGGGACGTTGACCCTGTACAGAGGCATCGCCGAGATCATCCTGGGAAGCAGTTCGGTGACCGGCTTCCCCAGCTCGTACGACAAGGTCGGCACCTCGCCCATCCCCGGCACGCAGTTCACCTGGACACTCGGTATTTTCATCGTCCTGGCCGTGGTCTTCGGCGTCGTCCTTCATGCCACCCCGTTGGGCCGGTCCTTGTACGCCATCGGCCTCAACAAGGACACCGCCTTCTTCTCCGGGATACGGGTGAAGCGCATAAAACTCCTGCTGTACACGCTTTCGGGCGTCATTTGCGCCGGGGCGGGCATCTTGTGGACGTTCCAGTACGCCAGTTCTCGCTATGACGCCGGGACCGGTTTGGAGCTGGACGTGGTAACCGTCGTGCTCTTCGGCGGTATTTCGATATTCGGGGGCAAAGGCACCATCATCGGGGTGATCATGGCCGTTTGCGTGATCGGGGGCATACAGAGCGCCCTGACCCTGATCAACGTCTCAGCGCAGGCACAGGAGGTGGTCACCGGGTGTTTGCTGATCATCAGCGTCGTCTTGCCCAACTCGGGGGCGACACTGGGCGAGTGGCGAGCCAGATGGGCACGGGCTGTCCCTCGGAGGTCATGAATGTTCTGGGCCGACTATGGCCGGCCACGCTCTTGAGGCCAGGCCCATGGTGTTTGCGAGCCACGGGCCGATGCGTCAGGGAAGCTCCGGGGAGCGACAGTACTCGCGGAGCAATCGGTAGTACCGTCACGATCGATAACTAAAAAAAAGAGAGGAAGTACAATATGATGCTCCGCAGAAGCCGGCTGGCGCTGGCAGCGGCAACGGCGGTCATGGCCGCCGGCTCACTGGTCGCCGTGGCCGGGGTAGCCAGTGGTGCCGGCACGCTCAAGTCCGGCGAGACCGTTTATTTCATCCCCAAGGACACGCTCAACCCGTACGAGGTCATTGCCGACGCAGGTGGCAAGACGGCCCTCACCGCCATCGGGGACAAGCAGGTTATCAGCAGCGGCACCGTGGACACGGCCGCGGCCCAGATCCCCTCCATCCAGGCGGCCATCGCCGCCAAGGCGGCGGCCATCGTCATCGCCGGCAACGACCCCGAAGCGCTGTGCCCGGCCCTGGCCAAGGCCCAGGCCGCCGGCGTCAAGGTGGTCTCGTTCGACTCCGACGTCAATTGCCCCAACCACCTGTTCATCAACCAGGCCAATACCGAACAGATCGGGACGTCCGAAGTTCAGCTGCTCGGGGCCGAGATCGGGTATTCGGGCCAGATCGCCGTTCTGTCGGCCGAGGCCACGGCCACCAACCAGAACGCCTGGATCGGCTACATGAAGCAGGAGCTCAAGCTCCCCAAGTACTCCAAGATGAAGCTGGTTTCCATCGTCTACGGTAACGACGACCCGGCCACCTCCCTGACGGTGCTCCAGGGCCTTCTGTCCGCCTACCCCAACCTGCGGGGCATCATTTCACCCACCACGGTGGGCATTTCGACCGCCGCGCAGTACCTCGACACCCACAAGTCCTTGCTCAAGCACCTGACCCTCACCGGTCTCGGCCTCCCCTCCCAGATGAAGAAGTACGTACTGGACGGGTCGTGCAAGGAGTTCGAACTGTGGAACCCCAACAACCTGGGCTACCTCGCCGGTTATGCGGCGGCGGCGATGGCATCGGGCCTGATCACCGGTAAGGCGGGGCAGACCTTCAGTGCCGGCAAGCTTGGTAGCTACACGATCCTCCCGGCTTCGGGCACCACCGGCCCCTCGGTCGTCCTCGGGCCGCCGACGGTGTTCAACAAGGCCAATATCAACGCTCCTTCGTCCAACTTCTAACTAACCAAAGGGCAAACGGCCTCCGCTTCTGGTGAGGCCCAGGTCCGTTGCCGGCCAGTCAGGGCTAGTGGCCCGGGCTGGCCGGCAAGTTCCGGTAATTAGAGAAACCGCGGTGAACGAAATGGCCCAACGCATCTGTTTCCGGCTTCGCATTCGTCCTGAGGCGAGGGACGAATATGTCCGGCGCCATGGCGCGGTCTGGCCGGAGATGCTCGACGCTCTACGGGACACCGGCTGGAAGAACTACTCCCTGTTCCTAGGTGACGATGGCACCCTCATCGGGTACCTGGAATGCGAAGATTTTGCCGCCGCTCAGGCGGGTATGGCCGCCACTGAAGTGAACGCGCGATGGCAGGCTGACATGGCCGGCTTCTTCAGCGACCTCGACGGCGGTACCGCCGACGAGGGCATGCGGCCCGAGCTCGAGGTCTTCCACCTCGACTGAGCTCTCAGGACTGAGCTTGACAAACTAGTCTCCGACTATGACATTCCTGGGCACCACAGATCTCGGCCACAGCAGGCCCCGGCCGCTCCGATGACGGTCACGGTCGCGCCTTTCCGCCCCGTGCCGCGCCCGGTGATCGGGCTCGTCGCCGGTGGTCTCGGCGCTTATTGGCCACAGTTCCCCAACCTTTTGCCGCAGCTCGAGCGGTCGGCCGGAGCCGTGGCCGACCGCCTTGGGCAACTCGACGCCGTCGTCGTCGATGCTGGTTTCATATCCGACGCACCGGGTGCGGCTCGGGCGGCGGAGGTGTTGAGGGCGGCCGGGTGCGACCTCATAGTCATGTTCCTCACCACATACATGACCGCCACGATGGTCGTACCCATCGCGCAACGCGCGAGTGCGCCCCTGCTATTGCTCAACCTGCAACCTAGCGAGTCGATGGACCACGCCACTTTTGGTACCGGGGAGTGGCTGGCCTACTGCGGCTGTTGCCCCCTCCCCGAGGTGGCCAGCGCCTTTGAGCGTTGCGGCATCGCCTTCCGATCGGTATCGGGCTACCTAAGCGATGAACGGGCATGGGAGCGCATCGCCCGCTGGGTCAGGGCGGCGTCGGTGCGCAAGGCCCTGCGCCATGGGCGTCATGGGCTCATGGGGCACTTGTACCCCGGTATGTACGACGTCTCCACCGACCTCACCTTCGTCCCGGCCATGCTCGGCGGGCACGTCGAGGTGCTCGAGATGGACGACTTGCGGGTGTTGGTCGCCAAAGTCACGGCCGGCGAGGTCGCCGCCAAGCTCGACCAGGTCCGTTCCGTGTTCGATATCGACCCGTCAGTGGAAGTCGAGGACCTTGACTGGGCGGCGACGGTTTCGGTCGGCCTCGACCACCTAGTAGAGGACTTCGGGCTCGACTCCCTGGCTTACTATCACCGGGGGCTCGATGGAGAACTGCACGAGCGACTGGGAGCGGGGTTGATCCTGGGCGCTTCGTTGCTGACGGCGGCAGGGGTGCCCGCTTGCGGGGAGTACGAACTGCGCACCTCACTGGCCATGCTCATCCTGGACCGGCTGGGGGCGGGAGGGTCGTTCACCGAGATGCAGGCGCTAAATTTCCACGATGGCGTGGTTGAAATGGGCCACGACGGCCCCGCTCATCTAGCCATCAGTGAGGGCCGCCCTCTCCTGCGGGGACTGGGCGTCTTTCATGGCAAGAGAGGCTGGGGCGTTTCGGTGGAGTTCGACGTGGCCCACGGCTTGGTCACGGCTTTCGGCATCAGCCAGGGACGCCGGGGGGACCTGCGCTTCGTCGTTTCGGAGGGGACCGTCCGGTCCGGTCCCTTGCTACAGATAGGCAATACCACGTCTCGGGTGGACTTCGCCTGCGACCCGGGCGTGTGGTGCGACGCCTGGTCGGCTCAGTCGGCTCATCACTGGGCCCTGGGGACCGGGCACCGGTCCGTCGAGCTGGCGGCCGTGGCCGAGCTCCTGGAAATCGAAATGGTGGTGGTCGCTCCCTAGAGTGGCCCGGACGGGCCAAGCCTGTCCTAGCCCTTGACACTGCGACTATTAAGGCTGTAATCTCACACGCGAAGCGATTTGAACGTTTCAACGTGGCTTCCCGGAGCGGGGAAAGGTTCCGATGACATCTGCCAAAGAGATAAAACAAGAGCTGCGCCAACAATGGATCGAGACGCCGTCGTGGGCCTATGGCAACACCGGCACTCGCTTCAAAGTGTTCCGCAACCCAGCCGCGGCCCGCGACCCGTACGAAAAGATCGCCGACGCCGCTCTGGTCCACCGCCTTACCGGGGTTGCCCCGTCGGTCGCGCTGCATATTCCCTGGGACCGCGTTGACGATTATTCCAAGCTGTCCAAGCACGCCGCCGAGCTCGGGATGCGTATCGGCGCCATCAACCCCAACATCTTCCAAGAGGACGAGTACCGCCTCGGCAGCGTGTGCCACCCTGACCCCAAGGTACGCCGGAAGGCGACCGACCATCTTCTCGAGTGCGTGGACATCGCCGCTGCCGTTGGTTCGCCATTGGTGAGCCTGTGGTTCGCAGACGGCACCAATTACCCGGGCCAGGACGATATCAGGGCGCGTCAGGACCGTCTGGCGCTGGCGTTACGGGAAACCTACGACGCCTTGCCCGAGGGTGTCGGCATGCTCCTCGAGTACAAGCTCTTCGAGCCCGGTTTCTATAGCATGGACGTGCCCGATTGGGGTACTTCGCTGGCACACTGCCTGGCTCTTGGGCCCAGGGCCAACGTGCTGGTGGACACGGGCCATCACGCTCCGGGGACCAACATCGAGTTCATCGTGGCCGGCCTGTTGCGCCTCGGCCGTCTCGGCGGGTTCCATTTCAACAGCCGTTTTTACGCCGACGACGACCTTCTGGTCGGCGCTGCGGATCCCTACCAGCTGTTCCGTATCCTCAACGAGATAGTGGCCGTCGGCGCCCACCGTCCCGGCTCGGGCGTGGCGTTCATGCTTGACCAGTGCCACAACATCGAGGACAAGGTCCCGGCCGAAATCCGCTCGGTCATGAACGTCCAGGAGGCCACCGCCAAGGCGTTGCTTGTCGACCGCGAGGCCTTGAAGGCGGCCCAGCAGGAGGGCGACGTGATGGCGGCCAACGGCGCCCTCGTCGACGCTTTCAGTACGGACGTGCGGCCTCTACTGGCTGAGCTGCGTGAAGAGATGGGCATCGACCCTGATCCGATCGCGGCTTATTCCCGTTGCGGGCACGCCGAGCAGGCACGGGCGGAGCGGGCGGTCGGCGGCGGCTCTAGCTGGGGAGGCTGAAACCGGTGGCGTCCAGCGGCCGCTTGTCTCGGTGAGCGGGGCGGTGCGGCCGTGACGGCGCCGCACCTCTACGCGGCCATAGACCTCGGCGCCTCAAGTGCCCGTTTGTTCGCCGGGCACCTCGAAGGTGATTGCCTGTTCGCCTCCGAGGTGGTCCGGTTGCCCAATGGCCCGGTAAGGCTGCCGGACGGCCTGCACTGGGACGTGCTGCGTATCCACCAGGGCATGCTCCAAGGCTTGGCCGGGATGTCGCGTCAGGTAGACGGGCCCCTGTGGACAGGTATCGACGGCTGGGGCGTCGACTACGGTCTGCTCGATGAGGCCGGCCACCTTCTCGGGCCCCCCTTCCACTACCGGGACCACCGCACGGCAGGTCGGCTCGAAGAGGCCGACCGGCTGGTGGGGGCCGAGCGCATTTACGACGCCACCGGGATCCAGGAGATGGAGATCAACACGATTTTCCAGCTCATGGCGGACCGAGGTACGGCCGCCTACCGCGCCGCATCGCAACTGTTGCTGGTCCCCGACCTGCTGGCCTATTTCCTGACCGGAGAGCGCCGGTTCGAACGGACGAACGCCTCGACCACCCAGCTGGTGGACGTGCGCACGAGCGAGCTCGTGGAATGGGTATTGCCCTTGCTCGGGTTGCGAGGGGACTTGTTCGCGCCGGCCGTCCAGCCCGGGGAGCTGGTCGGGCCGGTGCTGGCGGAAGTCGCGGCCAGCGTAGAGATGACCTCTCCGGTCTCGGTGGTGGCGGTGGCTTCTCATGACACGGCCTCGGCCGTTCTAGCGGCGCCAGCGCGCGTCGACGATTTTGCCTATGTAGTCAGCGGCACGTGGTCCCTGGTGGGCCTTGAGCTCGAACGACCGGTGATCGATGAGGCCAGCCGACAGGCAAACTTCTCCAACGAGCTCGGCGTGGACGGCACCGTACGTTTCCTCCGCAACGTAATGGGCCACTGGATGCTCCAGGAGTGCGAGCGTACCTGGGCGCTTTCCGGCCAGCCGCACAGCATCGGCCCCTTGTTGGAGGAGGCGTCGCGCCAGCCTGCTTTCCGATCGTTGGTCGATACCAGGGGCGCGGATTTTGCCCGGCCGGGCAACATGCCGGCGTTGGTGCGGGCGGCCTGTGCCAGGAGCGGCGAGCCAGTACCAGGCAGTGACGCCGAGCTCGTACGGTGCATAGTCGACAGCATGGCCCTCGCCATCGCCGGGACCCTTGAGGAGGCCTTGGGCCTGGCCAGGCACAGCGTGAGCGTCGTGCACGTCGTCGGGGGCGGCGTAGCCAACGAGTTGCTCCTCGGCCTCATTGCCGCAGCCACCGGCCTCGAGGTAGTCGCCGGGCCGGTGGAGGCTTCGGCCATCGGCAACCTGTTGGTCCAGTTGCGGGCCGCCGGCCAGGTCGGTGACCGTCGGGACATGCGGGCGCTGGTGTCGAGGTCGTTCCCGACCAAGCGGTACCAACCCGACCCCGCCCTGGGCCGAGCGGCAAGGGCGGCCCGGGGGCGGCTAGGCGAACTGGTTGCTCGGTGACATTGTTTCCTGAACGGTTTTCCTGAACGGTTTCCTGAACGGTTTTCCTGAACGGCCCAGTTCGGGCGGGAGCGGGATTGTCGGCAGCCTGCCGGCGGCGGTGCATGCCGGCTGCCCAGTGGGCCTACTATCGGTCCGTGGGCATCCGCGACGTTGCCAAGCACGGTCATCCTCTGGTCCGTGCCGGTGTCTTGGTGGCGGCCGCCGTGCTGATCGCCTTGCTGATCATGACGGCGGTATCGGTGGTGGTCGGCTTGGTGTGGGCGACGATCAAGATCGTCGTGCTGGTCTTGTTGGTCGCCGGCATCGTCCATATTTGGGCGCGGAGCAGGGCCGCCAACCGCCACTGACCAGCCTCTGGCCAGCTGCGCTCTGTACCTGCGTAGTGGTAGTAGCCTGCGTTTATTACCAACGGACCGGCCTGGCAGCGGAGCTGTCCACCTCGTTAATGGAGACCGAATGAGCTTCTTCAAGCGTGCTCACGACATCGTCGAAGCCAAAGCAAATCGAGCGCTGGACAAAGCGGAGAACCCCAGCGAGATGCTTGACCTCAGCTACGAACAGATGCTCGAGCAGATCACGAAGGTCCGTGGCGCTCTGGTCCAGATCGCTGCGGCTCGCAAGCAGCTTGAGCTTCAGGAGGACCAGTTCAGGCACACGGTGGACCACCTCGACCAACAGGCGGCGCAAGCGGTGCAGCTCGGCCGGGACGACCTCGCCCGGGAGGCACTGAGCCGTAAAGCGGCCGCCCAGCAACAGGTCGACGCTTTGGAGCCCCAGCACCAACAGCTTTCGGAACAGCAAGAGAAGATGACTCAGACGATGCAAGCGCTGCAGGCTCGTGTCAACCAGTTCCGGACGCAGAAGGAAAGCCTGAAGGCGCAGTACAGTGCGGCCCAGGCGACTTCTATGGTCAACGACCAGATCGCCGGGATCTCAGGAACCTTTCATGATTCCAGCGATGCCCTGCAGCGAGCGCAAGACAAGATCGCTGCCGCTCAAGCCCACGCCGGGGCGTTGGACGAACTGCTTCAGTCCGGCGTGCTCGAGGACGTCGG
>CAYZVQ010000170.1:0-10486 GCA_964481925.1 uncultured Acidimicrobiaceae bacterium | reverse complement strand
GCGCCCCGGTCGCAGAACACGTCCACCCACTTGGCCAGCGGGCTGCAGCGCTCGAGCATCTCCGAGCAGACGAGGTGGACGTAGTCGTCTGCCTTGGCTGAGTACTCGGGAGGCACCACATGAGCGCCCAAGTACGTCACCTCCGGCGTGTGCCGTCGGGCAATCTGCAGGCTCTTAGCTTCGTCCTCGACCGTCAGGCCATAGCCGGACTTGCACTCGATGGTGGTGGTGCCAGAGGCCAGCGCCTCCCTCACCAACCGGTCGAGGTTCGCCTCCAGGACGGCTGAGCTCGCTTCCCGGGTGGCGGCCACGGTCGAAAAGATGCCCCCGGCGCCGTAGCGCACGCCGCTCATACGGGCCACGAACTCATCGGTGCGGTCGCCGGCGAAGACCAAGTGGGCATGGCTGTCGACAAAACCCGGCACCACCGCACACCCCCGGGCGTCGACACGCTCGTCGGTGCTGCGCACCGCCCTGGAGCGGGGGCCCGTCCAGACCACCGTCCCCGCTTCGACGACCATGGCCGCGTCGCGTAGTACCCCGGTCGGGCCGGTGCCTATTCCCTCGTCGTTGGTCGCCAGGGCCCCGATGTTGTCAACCAGTAGCGAGCTCATAGCCGCACGAGGCTCACCGTGGGCGAGGGGCCGTCGGGACTAGCGGTCATGGCATCGTGACGGCGGAGATGGAGGAGCGCAGCACGGTGGCCAGGTCATCCACCAGAACATGGTGGCCTTCGGCAACCACGAGCCGGCCCGAGCTCACGACAAAAGCCACATCGGCGGCACAAGCCGACAAAGCGGCCAGTTCGAGGAGGTGGTCGTCGGCTCGGGCGGCGAGGCCGGGCGAGCTCATGTCGACCGTGACCAGGTCGGCTATCGCCCCCACGGATAGGTGACCTGCCTCGGGCCACCCGATCGCGGCATGGCCCGAGGACGTGGCGGCGGCCAGAAGCTCGTGGGCCGCCCAGTGGCCACGGGTGCCACTTATCAAGCGCTCGTCGTACTCGAGGCCGCGCATTTCCATGAACGGGTCGAGCAGGGCGTGGCTGTCAGAACCCAGGCAGATGGGCGAGCCGGCCAGGGCCAGCCGCCGAGCCGGGCCGACCCCGTCACCGAGATCCTGTTCGGTGGTCGGGCACATACAGGTACCGGTCCCCGAACCAGCCAGCAGGACCTCGTCGTGGGCGGACAGATGGGTGGCGTGTACCGCGGTGGAGCCGGGCCCTAGTGCTCCGGCTGTCCCAAGAAGTTCGGTGGGGGAAAGGCCATAGGCCGCCTGAGCCATCTCGTTCTCTCCGACTTGCTCGGAAAGGTGAAAATGCAACGGCAGCCCGTGCGCCTCCGACCAGCCGGCCACGACCTCGGCGCTCTGGGGCGGGACAGCCCGCACGGAGTGGACGGCGGCGCCCAGGCGGGCGCCGGGGACAGGCGCGGGCCCGGCCAGCTCGCCCAGGCGTTGGGCCCAGTCCTCAGCGCTCTTGTCGGCGAAGCGCACCTGGGCCCCCTCGACGGGACGTCCCGGTGCGCTTTCAAGGTAACAGGCGTCGATGAGCGTTATCCGCACACCGGCGGCGGCCGCCGCCGCCATCAGCGCCCTGCCCATGGTGTTGGCGTCGGCGTAGGGAGCGCCTCCCGGGCGGTGATGTACATAATGGAACTCACCCACCGCCGTGACCCCGGCCAGCGCCATCTCCGCGTAGGTCGCCCGAGCCAATTGGTAGTAATTCTCAGGCGTGAGCGCGTCTGCCACCCGGTACATCTCCTCCCGCCAGGTCCAAAAGGTCCCCCGACCGGCTTGGGTGCGGCCCCGCAGGGCCCGGTGGAAGGCGTGCGAGTGGGCGTTGGCAAAACCGGGCAGCGTCAACCCGCGAAGGTGAACGGCGTCGGCGGGCCGGTCCGCGCCGAGGTCAACGGCGGCTATACGGTCGCCCTCCGTAGAGATGAGCACGTCGGCCTCGGCCGAGGCACCTCCGACCCAGGCGTGGTCGCAAAAATACCGGGCCGAGGGGGTCACGGGCCGGACGTCCTCCCGGGCCCAAAGTGCCTACGGGCACCCGTCGGCCACATCCGGTCCCATCGAGCTCGCCGGCCCGGGCCTACCTCCTGGTCCGGCCCACCACCATCGCCTGTCATTGGAGAGCGACGACGCGGTTGGCCGCCTGGAGCACCCGGCCGGAGGCGATCAGCCGGTCCGCCTCCTCCAGCTCGGGTGAGAGCCACCTGTCGGGCCCGGTGCCGGGCACCGTCCGGCGGAGCTCGCCGATGACAGCTGCGGTCGCGGGCGAAGGGCGCAGGGGGGCGCGCAGATCGACGGCGCGCGCCGCCACCACCAGCTCGACGGCCAGGATGCGGCGAAGATTGGCAATGGCGGTACGCAGTTTCAGCCCCGCGCTCCAGCCCATGGACACGTGGTCCTCTTGCATAGCCGAACTGGGAATGGAGTCGACGCTGGCCGGGCTGGCCAGGCGCTTGTTTTCGGAGACCATGGCCGCCTGGGCGTACTGGGCGATCATCAGGCCCGAATCGACGCCCGGGTCGGCGGCGAGGAACGGGGGCAAGCCGTGGGAACGGGCCGGGTCGAGGAGGCGGTCCGTGCGGCGCTCGGCGATCGACCCAAGGTCGGCGACACAAATGGCGAGGAAGTCGAGGACGTACGCGACGGGCGCGCCGTGAAAGTTGCCGTTGGAGGCGATCGTCCCGTCGGCCAGTACGACCGGGTTGTCGATGGCCGAGCGCAGTTCACGCTCGGCCACTGTGCGAGCATGGGCGACGGTGTCCCGGACCGCGCCCGCCACCTGAGGAGCGCACCGCAGCGAGTACGCGTCCTGCACCCGGGGGTCGTCCGTACGGTGGGAGGCCACGATCGCCGACCCCTCCAGCAAAGCCAGGAGGTTGGCTGCGCTCGCCGCCTGGCCGGGATGGGGCCGCAGGTCGTGCTGCAAACCGGGCAGGAACGCCTGGTCTGTGCCGAGTAGGGCTTCGACGCTCAGGGCGGCGGTGACGTCGGCCACCTGGCACAGGTGGTGAAGGTCCTCGCACGCCATCACGAGCATGGCGAGCATGCCGTCGGTCCCATTGATGAGAGCGAGGCCTTCCTTGGCCTCCAAGGTGATCGGCTCGATGCCGGCGGTTTCGAGCACGGGCCCTGTCGGCGTCGGCTCCCCGTCGTCTCCCAATACCTCGCCCTCGCCGATCAGGGCCAGAGCGCAGTGGGCCAGGGGTGCCAGGTCGCCGCTGCACCCAAGAGAGCCGTGTTCGCGGACTACCGGGGTGATCCCCGCGTTCAGCAGCGCGGCCAGGGCCTCGGCGACAGCCGGGCGGACGCCCGTGCGGCCCGTGGCCAGCGTGCGCAGCCTGAGGAACATGAGGCCCCGAGTGATCTCCGTGTCGACGACCTTGCCCATGCCCGCGGCATGTGAGCGCAGCAGGCTCTGTTGGAGCCGCGCCCGTGAGCCCTGGTCTATGTGGCGCGTCGCCAACGCCCCGAAGCCGGTGGACACGCCGTAGACGGGCAGGGGCCCGGCGGCCATGGCCTCTACGGAGCGACGTGACTCGGCCATGGCCTCGATCGCGGACCGGCTGAGCCGCACGGTCGCCTGATGACGGGCCACCGCGATGAGGTCCGCCGCCGTCGCGCCCGCGGTGCCCAGCTCGGTGGGAGCGACCAACGAGCCGCCGCCCCTCACGGCTGGCCGTCCATAGGGATGCGTACGGAACGCTCGGTGGCGATTTCGCGCGCCTTCGCGTAACCGGCGTCCACGTGGCGCAGGACGCCCATGGCCGGGTCGTTCGACAACACCCGCTGGAGCTTCTGGCCAGCTATGGCGGTACCATCGGCCACGGTGACCTGGCCGGCGTGGATGGAACGGCCGATGCCCACGCCACCCCCGTGATGGATGGAGACCCACGAGGCACCACTGGCCGTGTTGACCAGCGCGTTGAGCAAGGGCCAATCAGCGATGGCGTCGGAGCCGTCGATCATGGCCTCGGTCTCCCGATAAGGAGAGGCGACTGAACCGCAGTCCAGGTGGTCCCGCCCGATGACGATCGGTGCCTCCAGGGCACCGGAGGCCACCATGTCGTTGAACCTTTCGCCGGCTCTCTCCCGCTCCCCGTAACCGAGCCAGCAGATCCGGGCCGGCAGGCCCTGGGGACGGACACGCTCGCGGGCCATCGTCACCCAACGGGTGAGGCGGGCGTCGTCGCCGAACATGTCCAGGACGGCATCGTCGGTAGCAGCGATATCGGCCGGGTTGCCGGACAATGCCGCCCAGCGGAACGGGCCCTTCCCTTCGCAGAACAGGGGGCGGATATACGCAGGTATGAAACCCGGGTAGTCAAAGGCCCGCTCGAAACCGCCCAGGGCGGCCTCGGCCCGCAGGCTGTTGCCGTAGTCGAACACTTCGGCGCCGCGGTCCATCAGCTCGACCATGGCCGAGCAGTGGGCCACCATCGACGCCCGCGAGCGCCGGACGTACTCGGCCGGGTCGGCCTGGCGCAGCTCGGACGCGTCACGCAGCGACATGCCTGCCGGGACGTAGCTGAGGGGGTCGTGGGCGGAGGTCTGGTCGGTCACCACGTCCGCCCGTACGTCGCGGCGCACGATCTCAGGCAGGAGCTCGGCCCCGTTGCCGATCAGGCCGACCGACAGGGCCCGGCCCTGGTAACGCGCCTCTTCCGCCAGAGCCAGCGCTTCGTCCAGGTTGTGAGCCAATGTGTCCAGGTAATTGCCCTGCAAACGCCGCTCGACGCGGCTCGGGTCGACGTCGGCACAGATCACGGCGCCCCCGTTCATAGTCACCGCCAGGGGCTGGGCACCTCCCATCCCGCCGGCGCCACAGGTGATCGTCAGCGTCCCAGCCAGCGAGCCACCGAACCGCTTGTCCGCCACGGCGGCGAAGGTCTCGTAAGTGCCCTGCAGGATGCCTTGGGTCCCGATGTAGATCCACGACCCCGCCGTCATCTGGCCGTACATGGTGAGGCCGAGCTGCTCCAGGCGCCGGAACTCGTCCCAATTGGCCCAGTCGGGGACCAGGTTGGAGTTCGCTATCAGCACCCGGGGCGCCCACTCGTGGGTCCGCAGGATCCCGACGGCGCGGCCCGACTGCACCAGGAGCGTCTCGTCACCTTCGAGGTCGCGCAACGACTGCTCGATGCCGTGGAAGGACCGCCAGTCGCGGGCGGCCTTCCCCGTCCCCCCGTACACGACTAGCTCCTCGGGGTGCTCGGCCACCTCGGGGTCAAGGTTGTTGTGCAGCATGCGCAGAGCCGCTTCCTGCGGCCAGCCTTTGCACGACAACCGGGTGCCGTGCTCGGCCCGGACCGGGTGATAAGTCAAATGCTCGACCCCCCATCGGTACTGACGACGCTCCCGGTCATGAATGCGGCAGAAGGGCTGAGAAGGAAGTCCACCAGGGCCGCGACCTCGGCCAGGTCGCCAAAGCGCCCGGCCGGGATCCGGCTTAGCAATTGCTCCCTCGCAACCGGGTCCTCCAGGTAGGGCGCGGTCATGCGGGTCGGGAAATAACCGGGGCAAAGGGCTGTGACGGCGGTGCCCGAGGCGCTCGTCTCCAGAGCCAGCGACTTGGCCATGCTCACGACCGCTGCTTTGCTGGCGTTGTAGTCGAGGAAGTTGACCTCCGGCCGCAAGGCGTTGACGGAGGCGTTGAAAACGATGGACCAGGGCCTGGGCAGGCCCCGCAACGCCGCCCGGGCCACCAGGAACGCCCCGATGACATTGACGTCGAGCACCCGACGGAAATGGCCCACGTCGAGCTCGGTAGCCGCCACCCCCTCCCCGTCGGTCCCCGCGTTCACGAAGACGCCGTCGAGGCCGCCCATGACGCTCCGAGCTTGGTCCACGGCCGCCTCCACCTCACTTTCCACTGACACGTCGCACACCGATGCACCGGCCAGGGCGACCCGGTCCAGAGCGGACGCTACGCCGTCCGCGCTCGAGCCCAACACCCAGACCTGGTCGCCCCGGCCCACGAGGTGCTCCGCACAGGCGTACCCGATCCCGCTGGTGCCGCCGGAGATTAGGGCCCGCCGCGGGGGACGCTCGCCCGGCCCGCCGTTCACCGCGCCTCCCCCCAGGGTGCCATGCCCACCTCCGCGGTTGGCCGGCGCACGACGAGGGTGTCGGCGTGCCGGCGCAGTTCGGGCACCGACGTCACCCCCAACAGCTGCAAAGTGCGGCGGAACTGTGCGACCAGCATGTCGACGGCGAGCCGGGCGCCGGCGGTCCCGGCCGCGGCCAGGCCGTACAGGTAGGCCCGGCCCACCATGCACATGTCCGCGCCCCGGGCCAGAGCAACGGCGATGTCCGCCCCATGGCGCACGCCGGAGTCGACCACGATCGTCGCTTTGTCCCCCAGCGCGTCCCGCACCGGGCGGACCATGTCGATGGTCGCCACGGTCCGGTCCAGCTGACGACCGCCGTGGTTGGAAAGGTGGATCCCGTCTACGCCGGCGGCTACGGCGCGGACCGCGTCCGCCGGGCTGACGGGGCCCTTTAGCAACAAAGGCCCTCCCCACCACCCGCGCAAGCGGTCCAGGTCGTCCCAATCGACCGACGGGTCGAACATAACCCCCACGTGCGCCACCGTCCTGCCCGCTCCGTCGGGCCCGGCGCCCAGGTTGGCGAAGCTGAGCAGCGGGCTGCGCAGCATGCTCGTCCAGTACCCCGGGTGGGCCCCGATGTCGAGGATGGTCCGGGCGCTCAACTGGGGCGGGATGGTCAAACCGTTGCGCTCGTCCCGGGCGCGGTGGCCCGGCACGGCGGTGTCGACCGATATTTCGAGGGCTTCGTACCCGGCGGCCGCGGCCCGCTCCACCAATGACCTCGTGCGGCCCCGGTCTTTCAGCACGTAGAGCTGGAACCACAGGCGAGGATGGCCGGTAGCGGCCAGGTCTTCAATTGAGGTAGTACCCACCGTGGACAGGCAGTACGGCAACGCCATGTTCGCGGTCGCCTCCGCCACGGCCGGCTCACCCGAGGGGTGCATCATGCGGGTGTACCCGGTGGGGGCCAGGCCGAGGGGGGCCGCCAGGGAGCGACCGAACAGCTCGACGGACAGGTCGGGGGCGGAGACGTCGCGGAGGGCCCGGGGTTGGAAAGCCCAGCCATGAAATCCAGCTTGGTTGGCCAAAACGGTGTGCTCCGCATCTGCGCCACCGTCGACGTAGTCGAACACCGCCCTCGGCAGCTTCCGCCGAGCCGCTTGGCGCAGGTCCTCGACGGAGTGGCACCGGGCCAGCACGCGCTCGACCGGGCGGAGGAGGGGCGGGCGCAGCTGGACCAGTTCCCGGGCCTCGGCCAGCTTCATGGTGCGACCCGGTCCAAGAACGACGAGATGGCGTCGGCACCGTCGACGGGCTCGCTCCCGGCTGCCACGGCCCGGGCCAGCCCGAGCAGGCGTACAGGTATGGGCCGGCTCTCGGCGACCAGGTTGGTGACCAGCATTGGGCAGCAAAATAGCGCCGAGCGGACTACCGCCCGCCAGTTGCCCGGCAGCAGTGACCGTCTCGCCATCTCGGCCAGCAGAGGCCCCCAGATCAGCTCGGCGGCACTGTCGAGCACGTCCCGGCGGAGCTGGGACAGGTGGGCGTCATCAGCCACCTCTACGAGATCGCCGTGGGTTGAGGTCTCGATGCTGAAGCGCGCCTCGGCCTCGTCCGGGTGGTAGAGCCAGAACGGGTGAGCCAGGGCGTTATGGAAGGTTGCCTTGACGGGGGCCAGCAGGGCCGGGATATCAGAGCCGGCAAAGGCGGGGTCGAACAGGCGCAGGGCCGGTCCGCCCGGCCCGGCGAGAGCCCAGACGTTGCCATGGTGGTCGTCGCCGTGGGCGGTGACCACGGGCAAGGCCGACAACGAGGCGGGCGCCAGCAACCGGGCCGCCTGCCCGGCCAGGTCCGCGAGCGAGGACCGGTACTCGACGCCGTTTACCCTCCAGCGTTTTTCGGCCAGGGCTACGAACGTCGGGTCGGACAGGTAGTACCGCAGGTAGCGGCCACCTGGGAAGCCGCCCGGCCCGTCGGCCAAGCGGTGGTAAAAGAGCTGATGGACAGGGGCCGACGCCGAGGCGGCCAGCGGCGCCTTCATCGTCTCGAGCATCACCCTGGCGGTGCACGCGTCAAGTGCCCGCCGGGCAGCCCGCAGCTGGGGCCCTAGTGTGGCCGCCTCTCCCCCGGCCCGCTCGAGCCCGGCGCAGATGTCGGCCATGCGGGGCTCGTCGTGCAGCCGGTACAAGACCATCTGGGCGCCCGGCCGGCTCGACGTGGCCACCGGGACCTCGACCGGCAGGCCGGCGTCGCTCAGCAACCGGGCCCGGTAGTACTCGGTGACATTGTCCAGCTCGCCCTCTTCCTGGTGGAACTTGAAGAAATAGGTCGTGCCGTCCCCGAGCTGGGCACGGCCGCTCACCGAGTTGAGGCTGTACTCGTCCTGGGTGAAACGGACGGCTTTGACATCGAGACCGAACATGTCCGCCAGGGCGGCACTGACCTCCTGGGCCGCCCCCTCGACGTCGCCCCTTCTGAGCAGGGCCGGGACCAGAGCCGAGCCCGATGTCAAGAGAACCTGATGCTCACGGCCGCCTCGTGCGCAGGAAAGCCCTCGTGCTGGGTGAACGCGGTTATCGAGCCTCGCATACGGGCCAGGGCGCGCTCGTCGGCGCGCGCCACCGCCGTCCGCTTGCGGAAGGCCTCGGCCGTGATGCCCCCGCTGACCTTGGCAAAACCGCTCGTGGGCAGCGATGCCGGGCACCCGATGATGAAATTGGCCGCCGATACGGGCGTCCACTGGCCGACCAGGATCTCGCCCGCGTCGGTCAGTAGGGCAAGTACCGCTTCCTCGTCGCGCACGGCGATCTGCATGTGCTCGGGGGCATAGGCGTTGGCCACCTCCGCGGCCTGCTCCATGTCGTCCACCAGTATGGCGCCGCCGTTGGTCCCTAGAGCCAAGGCGGCGTAGCCGCGGCGGGGCTCGGGCAGCTCGGCCAGTTGCCGGGCCACCTCGACCTGGGCCGCCGATATCAGCGCCTCGCTGTCGGTCACGAGCCAGCTGGACGAGTCCGGGCCGTGCTCGGCCTCGTTCAACAGGTCCGCCGCCAGGAACCGCGGGTCGGCACTGTCGTCGGCGATGACGAGGCTCTCGCTGGGACCGAGGAGCATGGTCGTCACGGTCCCGTAACGCTGCACCTCGACCTGGGCACAGGTGACGGCAGGGCTGCCGGGGCCGACCACTTTTCGCACCTTCGGCACCGTCTCGGTGCCGAAGGCCAGGGCAGCGATGCCGGCCGGGCCATTGGCCCGAAAAACGTCGCGGATGCCCAGCTCCTCGGCCACCACCAGCCCGGCCGGGTCGACGACGCCGCTGGACCCGGGCACGGGCGGCACGACCACGGCAAGGCGGGGCACGCCGGCGACCACGGCCGGAGTACCCAGCTGGACCATGACCGAGGGGTAGGAGGCCTTACCGCTGGGGACGAAAAGGCCGGCACTGGCGATGGGAGTGATCTTTTCGCCGACCGTGAGCCCCGGTTCGCTCTCAAAGCTCCAGTCTCCCCTGGCCACCACCTGCTCGTTGAAACGGCGCACGTGATCGATACCATCGCGGATGGCGGCCAGCAGTTCGGCCGAGATCGTGGCCCTGGCTCGGGCAAACTCCTCTTCGCTGACCCGCAAGCGCCCCGGGTCGACGTCACAACCGTCATATCTCTTGAGCGCCCGGGCCACCGCGGCATCGCCGTTGAGCCTCACGTCCTCCAGAAGGGCACAGATGTCCTGGCGCAGTTGGGGGTCGAATATCTTGTCAAGCCCCCGTGTCACGGCCGCCTGGCGGTCCTCCCCGCTGAGCTTGTCCCAATGCCCGATAAACCGCACCGGCCCGTTGGTCGTAGCCATTCTCTTTGTCTCCTCATTGTTGCGGCTCACTGTCCCGGCCCATTGGTAACCGGTCCGAGCACGGCGTAAAGGGTGGCGCGCAGTATCGCCATTTGCGGAGGCCACCCGATCGAGATGCGCGCCCACCCCGGGATACCGAGGTCGGCCCCGGGACGCACGACCGTCCCGGACGCGGCCAGGGCGGGGCCGAGCCGACCGAGGTCCAGCCGGGCCGTGACGAAATTGGCCTGGCTCGGGAAGTACCGGGCCCCGAGAGAACCCAGAGCGCGTTCCAACCGTGACCTCTCCTGGCGGACCATGGCCACCGACATCGCCCGCCACTGTTCGCTGGCGGCACCCGCTTCGATGGCGGCCAACGCCACAGAGTTGACACTGAAGGGAGGCCGCGCCCGTGACAGGGCTTCCACCAGCGCCGGCGGCCCCAACCCATAGCCGACCCGGAGCCCGGCGAGAGCCCAGTCCTTGGACAGGGTGCGCTGGACGAGCAGGTTGGGCCGAGAGGCGAGAAGCCCAGCCACGTCAGGGCGCAGTTCCGGGTCGCTGAAGGCCCGGTAGGCCTCGTCCAGGACGATGAGGCAGTC
>CAYZVQ010000169.1:0-10512 GCA_964481925.1 uncultured Acidimicrobiaceae bacterium | reverse complement strand
GCATGGTGGTGGCGGCGGGCACGCCCGAGGAAGTGGCCAAATGCCCCGAGAGCCATACCGGCATGTTCCTGGAACGGGTGCTGCAAGGACGTAAATGAAGCCCCCGGCGTAACCCGGCACAGGTGCCGGGTTGGCAACCGGGGGCTTCCGGGGTGCTCAATCAGGATCTGGGAAGATCAGCGGTGGTGGCGGCGGTATGCCCCGTGGCGCAGGTACCACTCGGCCTTTTGCAGGTCCGTGCCGGCGACTTCCAGGGCCCGGTCGGCGGTCCGTACGTCTGTGCCGGCATTGCTGAGCAGCCCGTGGTTGGCGTCCCACTGAGCGGGCGTATAGGCCAGCAGCTGGGCCGAGAGCCCTGACGTCGCCGAAGTGGCCGTTTGTACCAGGGTCTGCATGTCGTTGACCAAGGGCCCGACCACGGCCTGGTTGTTGGCGTTGAGGTCGCCCCTCAGCGTGGTGATGTCCGTGTTGAGGGCGGGGATGCGGACGTTGGTGGTCCGGTCGGTCTGGATGACGTCGGTCATGACCTGCAGCGCCAGGTCGTAGACCCGTAGACCGAAGACGGCGTCGATGTCGATGTCGACCTGGGCCACGGTCGTGCCGGCGGCGATGTCGGCCCCGAGCGTCTCCAGGGCGGAAATGTCGGCCTGCATGCCGTTGACGAGGGTCGTGGCGTCGCCGCCGAGGAAGGGCTCGCCCTGGACGGTCTTGATGGCCGCGTCCAGCGAACCGGTGCGGTCGGAGACAAGGCGGGCGCCGTAGGCCTTGGCCCTGTCCAGGTCGGCATTGGCGGTGGTCGTGGTCGTAGGCGCCACCGTGGTCGACGTGGTGGACGTGGTCGTGGACGTCGACGTAGTGGTCGTGGTCGGCGACGAAGTGGCGGAATAGAGGTTGAACTCGTCGATCGACCACCACCACTTGGTGTTGGAGGCGGTCAGGACGACCTCGACGTACTGCGCCGTCTGGACCGGGAAGCTCACGGTCTCGGGCGTCCCCGTGCCCGCGCAGGTGGCCACCGTGGTCCAGGCGTTGGCGTTGCCCGACACTTCCACGCTGTAGCCCCGGGCGTAGTCGTCAGGCGAGTTGGGGACGTCCATTTCGAGCTCGTCGAAGGCCTGGGCGGATCCCAGGTCGACTTGGAAGTACAGGCCGGGGGCCTGGTCCTTGTTGGTGCTGAAGCGGGTCTTCGAGTTGCCGTCCAGGGCGTTGGCGGGGGCGTCGGCGCTGCTGGAGGGGGCATTGGTGCTGGCCACCCAGCCGGTGCGGCTGAGAGCGGTGCCGGCCGGTACGGCTGTGCAGTCAGGGGTGACCCCCGTCGTCGAGGTCGTGGTCGACGAGGTCGTGGTCGAGGTGGTGGTGGGGGGTACGTGGTGGTAGCGCAGGTACTGGTCCGCTTCCCTCACGTCGTTGTCTATCGTCAGCAGCGCCCGGTCGGCGATACGCAGGTCGGTGGTGGGCCCGTTGAGCAAGCCGTGGTCGGCGTCCCACTCGGCCGGCGTGTAGGCCAACAGCTGGGCGGAAAGGCCGTTGGTGGCCGAAGTGACCACCTGGACCTGCGCCTGGATGTTGGCGATGATCGGGCCGAGCACGCCCTGGTTGGAGGAGTTCTCGTCCGCCTCCAGTTTCGTGATGGCGTCCTGCACCGCCGGCAGGAAGACGTTAAAAGCCCGGTCGGTCTCCGACACGTCGCTCACCACTGGGAGTACAAGAAGGTAGACGCGGAACTGGGTGAAGATCAGGGCCCGGTCGGCCTCGGCCACGCCCACCGTGGTGTCGCCGGCGATCTTGGCGCCCAGCGCCTGCAGGCCGCTGATGTCGGAGCCCATGCCGTTGACCAGCGTGGTGCCGTCCGTCCCCAGGTAGCTGCGGCCTTGGACCACCTTTATGGTCCCCTCCAGGGAGGTCAACCGGTCGCTGATGAGCCGGGCGGAGTCCTGCTTGACCCAGTTGAGGCCGCCGGTGACGTCGGCGGCGGCCGCCGGGACGGTGGTGGCCGATGGGTCGGTCGTGGTGGTGTTGTCCGCCGAAGCCGGGGCGCTCGTCGCGGCCAGGGATCCCGCCAAAACTGCAAGTGCCGTCACGAAACCAGCGCCAGTCCCCGCGTACCAGCGTGGTCGGCGTCGCATTTGATAGCTCATTGGTCCTCCTCGGTCAATTGCTATTCGGTCTTGGTGTCATCCTTGACCCCCTTTATGACGGGGTATTGGGCCACGTGTGATGGTCGTGTGATGGCAGATGTGATGGTCCTGTGGGCAGATGTGATGGTCGTGTGAAGCGAGCCGCGCTGCGCCAAAATAGGGACAGTGCTCGAGCGACCTCCCACCGGGGCCATACCTGACGCTCCCGGCAGTTACCAGTTCCGGGACCGGGACGGTCGCGTCATCTACGTAGGCAAGGCGAAGTCGCTGCGCCAGCGCCTGTCCAACTACTTCCAGTCGCCCGCCGCCCTGCCGCCCCGGACGGCCCAGATGGTGGCGTCGGCGGCAAGCGTCGAGTGGATCCAGGTCCGCAACGACGTCGAGGCCCTCATGCTCGAGTACAGCCTCATCAAGCAGCACAAGCCCCGGTTCAACGTGCGCCTGCGCGACGACAAGAGCTACCCCTTCCTGGTGCTCACGATGGGAGAGGAATGGCCGCGGGCGACGGTGCGCCGGGGCCGGCCCAACACCCGTACCACCCATCGCTACTTCGGGCCCTACGCCCATGCTTATGCCATCCGCGAGACGCTGGACCTGCTGCTGCGCACGTTCCCGGTGCGCAGTTGCAGCGACGCCAAGTTCTCCCGGCACCAGCGCCTGGGCCGGCCCTGCTTGATGTACCACATCGAACGCTGCGCCGGCCCGTGCGCCGGCCATATCGAGCACGACCAGTACGCGCGCCTGGTCGACGAGTTCGCCATGTTCCTCGATGGCGATACCGCGCCCATCCTGGAGCGTCTCGAGGCCCGCATGCGGGAGGCGGCCGCCAACCTTGAGTTCGAACTGGCGGCGCGCTGGCGGGACCGGGCCACCGCGGTCCGCAAAGCCGTCGAAAAACAGCAGATGGTGAGCGAGCGGCCCGAAGACTTCGACTGCTTCGCCCTGGCCGAAGACGAGCTGGAGGCGGCCGTCCAAGTCTTTTACGTCCGGCGCGGGCGCGTCGTGGGGCGCAAGGGCTTCATAGTCGACAAGGTGGAGGACCTCGAGCCGACCCAGCTGCTGGCCTACATACTCGAGCAGCACTACTCTGACGCCGTCAACGGTGTGCCCCCCCTGGTCCTGGTGCCGAGCGAGGTCGACGAGCAGGACGTGGTGGAAGAGTGGCTATGGTCCCTGCGGGCCGAGGGCGAGGCTGAAGCCCGCGCCCGCGCCGAGGGCGTCGAGGTCCCGCTGCGGGAGTGGTGGGCCGCCCGCGAAGAACGCCGCCCCGAGCGCAGCGTGGACCCGAGGGCAGCGGGGGTGGGCCGGCCCCACTTGCACGTGCCCCTGCGGGGGGAGAAAAAGGCGCTGTTGGACATGGTGGCCAAGAACGCGGCCGAGGAGCTCGTGCGCCACCGGCTGAAGCGCAACTCGGACCACAACGCCCGGGCGCGCGCCCTCAACGCCCTCCAGGACGCTCTCGATTTGCCCGAGGCGCCCCTGCGCATCGAGTGTTATGACATGAGCCACCTTCAGGGCACCGACTACGTGGGCTCCATGGTGGTCATGGAGGACGGCCTGCCCAAGCCGGCCGAGTACCGGCGCTTCAAGGTCCGCAACGTCGCCGGCAACGACGATTATGCGGCCATGGAAGAGGTCCTGACCCGCCGCCTCACCGCCTACCTGACCGAGAAAGAACTTCCCCTGGCGGAGCGAAAGCGGCATTTTTCGTACCCGCCCCAGCTCCTGCTCGTGGATGGGGGCAAGGGCCAGCTCAGTGTGGCCGTGCGGGTCCTCCAGGAGCTCAACCTGGAGGAGGAAATCCCGGTGGCCGCGCTGGCCAAGCAGTTCGAGGAGGTCTACCTGCCGGGGCTGGCCGACCCAGTCCGGGTGCCCCGCGGCTCCGAGGCGCTCTACCTGCTGCAACGCGTGCGCGACGAGGCCCACCGGTTCGCAATTTCCTACCACCGCCAGCTGCGCGGCAAGCGCATGACGGCTTCGGTGCTCGACGGCGTGCCCGGCCTGGGGCCGGCCCGGCGCAAGCGGCTCCTGGCCGAGCTGGGGGGCATCAAGGCCGTCCGCCAGGCCCCCCGGGAAGCCTTCGAGGCTCTCAGCTGGCTGCCCGCCCCTGTGGCCGCCGCCGTGTGGGAGAAGGTGCACGGCGACGGGAGCGGCCTAAGCGAGGCGCGCCGCGCCGTAGCCGCCAATGCCGCCGAAAGGGCGCGGGCATGAGCGGTCCGCACGAGCCGACGCCCGTGGCCGCCCCGACGCTTTTACATGACCCGGCCGACCCGCTGCCACCCGAGGCGGAGGAGCTGTGGGAGACCAATTCGGGCTGGTGGCAGCGCAGTTTCACCGACGGTGCCGACCCGGAGTACACCGAGCAGATAATCCCGTTGCTGGCCGAGCACCTCGGCCAGGTCGCGCCCCGGAGCGTCCTGGACATCGGCTGCGGCGAGGGGCAGCTTTCGCGCGTCGCCGCCGCCGTCCCCGGCGTGGAGCAGGTGGTGGGCGTGGACCCGACCCCGGCCCAACTGCGGGTCGCGGTGCAGAGGCAGCCACGGGCGGCCCCGGCGGCGCCGGTGAACTACGCCCGGGCGGCAGCCGGGGCGCTGCCTTTTCCCGACACCTCTTTCGATGCCGCCTTCGCCTGCCTGGTGTTCGAGCACATCGAGGGCACGGTCGGCGCCCTGGCCGAGGTGGGCCGGGTGCTGCGCCCCGAAGGTACCTTCCTGCTGTTCTTGAACCACCCGCTGCTCCAGGCGCCGGGCAGCGGCTGGGTGGACGACCACATCCTGGAGGAGCAGTACTGGCGCATCGGTCCCTACCTGGTCGAGCACCACGGTGTCGAAGAGGTCGACAAAAACGTCTGGATCCCCTTTGTGCACCGTCCCCTTTCGGTTTACGTGAACGGCCTCGCCGCGGCCGGGCTCTACCTGACCGGGATGGTGGAGCCGGCCCCGCCGGCGGGCTTTTTGGAAAAGGCCCACGAGTACGAGGAGGCGGCCGCTTTTCCCCGGCTCCTGGTACTGCGGGCCGAGAAGTTGGGGCGTCGCCGCCCCGACGCCCTATGAGACAGGCACACTGAAAGCTATGGCCGAGTTCGTTGTCATCACCGGGCTCTCAGGAGCGGGGCGTTCCCAGGCCGGTGCCGCCCTCGAGGACCTGGGCTGGTACGTGATGGACAACCTGCCCACCGCGCTCATCACCAAGGTGGCCGACCTGGTCTCGACCGGCGGCCCCGAGGCCCAGCGCCTGGCCCTGGTGGTGGGCCGCCACGCCGGCCAGTTGGGCGAGCTGCAGACGGCCGTCCAGCAATTGCGGGCTTCGGGAGAGCGGGTATCGGTCCTGTTCCTCGAGGCTTCGGACGAGGTGCTGGTGCGCCGGTTCGAAGGGACCCGGCGGCGCCACCCCCTCGGCCAGGAGGGCGTCCTGGAGGCGATAGTCGACGAACGCCGGCGCCTCGACGCCATGAAGGAGATGGCGGACGTGGTCGTCGACACCACCGACCTCAACGTCAACCAGCTACGTGAGCGGCTGGCGGACCTCTTCAGCGGCGACGACGCCAGTGCCATGCAGATCTTGGTGCTCAGTTTCGGCTACAAGCACGGCGTCCCCCTCGACGTCGACAACGTGTTCGACGTCCGTTTCCTGCCCAACCCCCATTGGGTGGAATCGATGCGGCCTCTTACGGGCCTGGACGAACCGGTGCGCCGCTACGTGCTGGGCCAACCCGCGGCCAAGGAGTTCCTGGAAAGGGTCGGGCACCTGTTGAAGTTCCTCGTCCCCGCCTACACCCGGGAGGGCCGGTCGTACCTGACCATCGCCATTGGTTGCACGGGTGGGCGCCACCGCAGCGTGGTGCTGGCCGAGGAGATCGCCTCCCGCCTGCGGGAGATGGGCTTCACCCCTAGCACCATTCACCGGGACGTCGAGCGTTGAACGGGCCGCGCCCGGCCCGCCCGTCGGTCGTCGCCCTCGGCGGTGGCCACGGCCTGGCCATCACGTTGTCGGCTGTTTCCAAGTACGCCGGCGAAGTGACGGCCGTGGTCTCGGGGGCCGACGACGGGGGCTCCAGCGGGCGTCTTAGGAAGTCGTGGGCCGGCCCCGCCCCGGGGGACGTGCGTCGGTGCCTGCTGGCCCTGGCGGCGCCCGGGCCGGACGAGCAGGCGTGGGCCGAGGCTCTCGACTACCGGTTCCGAGGAGGAGAGCTCGACGGCCACTCGCTCGGGAACCTCGTGCTCGTCGCCCTCAGCGAGACGACCGGGGACTTTGCCGGCGCCGTAGCCCGTGTGGCCGAGCTTCTCGGCGCCCGGGCCCGGGTCCTGCCGGCCACGTCGGTGGCCGTAGTCCTGTGCGCCGAGCAGGACGGCCCGATCGGCGGCGGGACCGAGACGCAGCTCGTGGGCCAGGTGAAAGTGGCCCACGCCCCGGGCCGGCTGCGCCGGGTATGGGTCGACCCGCCCAACCCGCCGGTGCCCGACGCCGTGCTGGAGGCCATCGCCGCCGCTGACCAGGTCGTCATCGGGCCCGGCTCGCTGTTCACCAGCGTCCTGGCCGTGTGCGCCGTCCCCGGCATCCGCCAGGCCCTGTCGGCCCGATCGGGAGGGCGTGTCTATGTCTGCAACGTCGGTCACCAGATCGGGGAGACGGGCGGTTTCGACGCCGACGACCACCTGGCCGCCCTGTCCGACCATGGTGTGGTGGTCGACGCCGTGGTCTGCGACCCGGACGCCCCCGTCGGGGGCCTGTCGACGGCCGCGGCCCGCACCGCCCGGGCGGGCGCTGCGGTGCAGGTGGCGACGGCCACATTGCTGGCGGCCGACGGCCATTCGCACGACCCGCGCCGGCTGGCGCCGGTGCTCGAGCGCTTGGCCGGCTCCTAGCCCGCTGGTCACTCGGGGAGCTTCGGCCGTGCCGAAGTTGGGACTAAAGACCCGCATGACGCGTGACCAGGTACTTGACTGCCCGTTGAGCGGGTTCACCTAGGATTGCGCAGGACGACGACTGAGGAGAGAAATCATGGCTGTCAGGGTTGGGATCAACGGGTTCGGGCGTATCGGGCGTAATTACCTTCGTGCCGTGCTGGAGCAGGGCGCAGACGTCGAGGTCGTGGCGGCCAATGACCTGGCCCCGCCGGCCAGCAACGCCCACTTGCTCAAGTACGACTCGACTTTTGGTGTCCTGAAGCAGGAAGTCAAGGTTTCCGAGGACACGATCGCGGTCGGCTCTCACAGTTTCAAGGTTTTCTCGGAGAGGGACCCCAAGGCGCTGCCCTGGGGAGAGCTCGGGGTCGACGTGGTCATCGAGTCCACCGGCCACTTCACCGATGGCGACAAGGCCCGTGCCCACATCGAGGCGGGAGCCAAGCGGGTGCTCATCTCTGCCCCCGGGACCAACGTCGACGCCACCTTCGTGGTGGGCGTCAACGACGACACTTTTGACCCCGCCAAGCACTTTGTGATGTCGAACGCCAGCTGCACCACGAACTGCTTCGTGCCCATGATCAAGGTCCTGGACGACGCCTTCGGGGTCGAAAAGGGCCTCATGACCACCGTCCACGCCTACACCAACGACCAAAACCTGCTCGACCTGGTGCACAAGGACCTGCGCCGGGCCCGGGCCGCCGCCAATAACATCGTGCCCTCGAGCACCGGTGCCGCCCGTGCCACCAGCCTGGTACTGGCCAACATGAAGGGCCGCCTCGACGGGACCGGGTTGCGGGTGCCCGTACAGGACGGTTCCATCACCGACTTCACCGGCATCCTGGCCCGCGAGGTCACCGTGGCCGAGGTCAACGACGCCTTCAAGGCCGCCGCCAGCACTGGCAAGCTGGCCAAGGTGCTTGTCTACACCGAGGACCCCATCGTCAGCTCCGATATCGTCGGCTCCCCGGCCAGCTGCACCTTCGACTCCAAGTTGACCATGGTCAACGGGTCGATGATCAAGGTGTTCGGCTGGTACGACAACGAGTGGGGCTACTCCAACCGCCTCGTCGACCTCACGCTGATCACTGGTCGCGCCTAGGTCCATGGACCTTCCCCAACTTGAAGACCTTGGCCCCGTCTCGGGCAAGCGCGTCCTCGTGCGCTGCGATTTCAACGTCCCGATCAGCGGGGGCGTGATCACCGACGACCTGCGCATCCGGCTGCCGCTCGACACCCTGACCTGGTTGCTCGACCAGGGGGCCGAGAAGTTGACCGTGTGCAGTCACTTGGGCCGCCCCAAGGGCAAGCCGGACCCCAGGTACACGATCGCCCCTGTGCGCCAGCACCTTTACGAGCTGCTGGCGGCCAGGGGCGCTGACACTAGCCGCGTCGAGCTGCTCGAAAACCTGCGCTATGACGCCGGCGAGGAGGGCAATGACCCAGCTCTGGTCGCCTCCCTGGTCGAAAATGAGGACCTGTACGTGGACGACGCGTTCGGCGCCGCGCACCGGGCGCACGCCTCTATCGTCGGTCCACCCGCCTTCCTGCCCTCGGCGGCCGGGCGCGTCCTGGCCCGCGAGGTGGCGGTGCTGGACGGGCTACTGGCCAACCCCGAGCGGCCCTTCATCGCCGTGCTCGGGGGGGCCAAGGTCTCCGACAAGCTCGGCGTGATCGAAGCCCTGCTCGAAAAGGTCGACGCCCTCCTCGTTGGAGGGGGCATGTGCTTCACGTTCCTCGCCGCCCAGGGCCATACCACCGGTGCCTCCATGCTGGAGGAGAGCCAGGTGGGCACGTGCCAGCGCCTGCTGGCGTCGGTCGCCGCCAGTGGCAAGCGCATCCTGCTGCCCACCGACATAGTCGCCCTGTCCCCGGGGGGGACCTTCGGCGCCGGCAAGGAGCCGGACGGCGAAGTGCGCCAGCTCGGCCCGGACGTACCTGACGGCTGGACGGGCCTGGACATAGGCCCGGGCACGGCCGCCGCCTTCGCCGACGAGATCGCCTCGGCGGCCACCGTGTTCTGGAACGGGCCCATGGGCGTGTTCGAGGACCCCCGTTTCGCGGCCGGGACCAAAGCCGTGGCCGAGGCCGTCGCCTTGGCCAAAGGTTTCACCGTGGTCGGCGGGGGCGACAGTGCCAGCGCTCTCAAGCAGTTCGGCCTGGACGACCAGGTCGACCACCTATCCACCGGTGGGGGGGCGTCGCTCGAGTTCATCGAGAAGGGCGACCTCCCCGGCCTGGCGGCGCTGCGCCAAGCGGCCGACCGGGCCAGGGCCTGAGGAGCGATAATGACCACCCGCAAGCCGCTGATCAGCGGCAACTGGAAGATGAACTACACCCACCTGGACGCCATCGCCGTGGTCCAGAAGCTGGCCTACACCCTGCTGCCGGCCGACTACGACCGCGCCGACGTTTCGGTCCACCCCAGCTTCACCGCCCTGCGTTCGGTCCAGACGATGCTCGACGCCGACGGCATCCCGATCGCCCTGGGGGCGCAGGACGTCCACCCGGCCGATTCGGGTGCCTTCACGGGCGAGGTCAGCCCACCCATGCTGGCCAAGCTCAACGTCCGCTACGTCATCGTCGGCCACTCTGAGCGCCGTGAGCACTTCGGCGACACCGACGCCTTTGTCAACCAGAAGCTCCTGGCCGTGCTCCGCCACGAGATGGTCCCCATCCTGTGCGTGGGCGAGACGCTGGCCGAACGCGAGGCCGGGTTCATAGAGGACAAGGTCGTCGGACAGCTGGAGGCCGCCTTCGACGGCGTCCCCGCCCAGGCGGCGGAGGGCATCGTCGTCGCTTATGAGCCCATCTGGGCCATCGGCACGGGCCGTACGGCCAGCCCCGACGACGCCCAGTCGGTATGTAAGGCCGTCCGTTCCTGGCTGGCCAGTCATTACCGCGCCGACGTGGCGGACAAGGTCAGGGTGCAGTACGGGGGTTCGGTCACGCCGGCCAACATCGCCGAGCTCATGGCCCAGTCGGACATCGACGGCGCCCTGGTGGGTGGGGCGAGCCTTGACGCCGAGAAGTTCGCTCAGATCGTCCGCTTGGGCCGTACCGGCGCCTAGGCCAGGGGCGACGGCCGGCAGGCGCCCTGTGTAAGGGCACCGTGGCTGCTAGGTTTGCATGCCATCCGGTCCGCATGTGGGCCGGCGCCCGAGGTAAATCACAAATTCAACAGGAGGAGGTGCCGGCTAGGTGGTGATCACGTGGGTGGTGATCGCAGTGCATATCGTGCTGTGCGTGATGTTGATCATCTCTATTCTGCTTCACAGCGGGAAAGGTGGGGGCCTTTCAGAGATGTTCGGGGGCGGCCTGGGCTCGGCGGCGGCGTCTTCTAGTGTCGTCGAGCGCAACCTGGACCGTTTTACGGTCTTCACAGCCATTGCGTTCGCTTTTACCACGATGATCCTTGCGATCCGTCTCCAGTAAGCGTTGGCATTAGCGGGATGCCGCCGCCGCGCTGC
>CAYZVQ010000168.1:0-10512 GCA_964481925.1 uncultured Acidimicrobiaceae bacterium | reverse complement strand
GCCATGGCGGCACCGCCCGGCCCGGTTGTCTCCTGGCCGACCAGTCCCCGGCGCAACGCCACATCCTCGTCGATGACCCGGCCCTGGTCTCCTCCCACCCTGATGGCCGAAAAGACGAACGAGGCGTCCGTAAAGGCTTCTTCCGGGTCGGGCGTAACCCTCACCACTCCCGGGTGGCCCAGGGCGGCCGCGACCTCGACGGCGAGCCGGGCGGTGGTCTGGCGGCGCACCGGGTCCGGCTCGAACAGGCTTATCTCGTCGAAGAGATCGGCGCCTCCGGTCAGCACGGCGCGCACGAAGGCCGGCATGCGCACCCCTCCGCCACCCAGTATGGCCAGCTTCATTTCGACGCTCCTTTGTTCAAGTGGCTCGCACTCGTTCGTTCAAATTCCGGTTGCCCAAATTCCGGTTGCCCAAATTCCGGTTGCCCAAATTTCGGTTGCTCACATTTCGGTTGCTCACACAACGGGCATCTCGCCCACCCCTCCCAGCCGGGCCACCGCCTGAGAGCCGGCCCGGTTGCCGGCCTCGACCGCCTCTAGGAGGCCGGCGCCGCGCACGAGGGACCCGATCATGGCCCCGGCGAAGGCGTCACCGGCCCCGGTGCGGTCCAACACCACGACGTCCTGAAGGCCGCCGGTGACCTCGGTCGGCTTGCCGTCCTCGACGGCGATCGCCCCCGCCGAACCTCGCTTCACGACCACACGGGGGCACCAGGTACCGGCCAATGCGGCGGCCTCATAGAGATCGTCCAGCCGGGTGAGGCGCAATAGCTCCTCCTCGTTCGGCAGGAAAAGGTCGGCCATACGGGCGCACTCGACGACCTCGTTGGGATAGCGCTCGATGGACCCGAAGTTGAGATCTATGGCCACCTGGGCCCCCAGGGCGTGGGCTTCGTGCAAGAAGGGGGCCACGCGGTCGTTGGCGTGGAGGTAGCACCACGCCGGTCGGGCCCGGCGCAGGATCTCCGGCCAGCGCTCGACCTCGGGGACCACGTCTGGCGGCCGGGGCGGCATATGGCTGACGAAAGCGCGGTCCCCGTTGAAGTTGAGGACCACCGTTATCCCGGCCACCGGTCCGATCACCCGCTGCGAGTGGGAAAGGTCGACCCCGTCCCGGCGCGATTGCTCCAACACCAGCCTTGAGCCCAGGTCGTCACCCAGTACGGTGGCCAACCCGGCCGAGGCGCCGGCCCGGCTGGCTTCGACGGCGATGGTTATGGCCCCGCCGCACGAAAAGGCGAAGGGGTCGACGTAAATCTCCTCGCCGGGCAGGGGGAGCTCGTCGAGGTGCCCGAAAACGATCTCCAAGAAGATGGAGCCGAACGAGATCACCTCGGTGCGGCGCTCTGTCAACGCCTGCTCTGTCAACGACCGGCCCCGGAGATTTCGGGGACCGGGCCGGGGACGGTGACGTGGCAGGCCGCCTCGTGCCCCGGGGCGGCTGGGCGCAGCCGGGGCGTGACCTTCTCGCACACGTCCGTCGCCAGAGGGCAGCGCCAGCGGAAGCGGCAGCCCTCCCCGGGATCGATCACCCGTGGTGGTTCGCCCACGTCGGCAGAGGTGACCGCCATCTCGGCCCGGGGGTCGGGCACGGCCGAGAGCAGCAGCCGGGTATAGGGGTGGACCGGGTTGTGCAGGACGTCGTCCGTGGGGCCCTGTTCGACCAGGTGCCCGGCGTACATGACCAGGACCCGGTCTGAGACGTAACGGGCGGAGGCGATGTCGTGGGTTATGTACAGGATCGAGACCTTCTCCTCCTCTCGCAGACGGGCCATAACGTTGAGCAGCCCGATGCGGATCGAAACGTCGAGCATCGACACCGGCTCGTCCGCCAATATCAGCTTGGGCCGGTAGGAAAGGGCCTGGGCGAAACCGACCCTCTGGCGCTGCCCGCCCGAGAGCTCGTAAGGGTACTTGGTCATGATGGCAGCGGGAGGGACGAGCCCCACCACGTCGAGCACCCGTTCCGCCTCCGCTTCCCGCCGGCGCCTGTCGAGGTCGGGCCGGTGCAGCTTGAGGCCGCGGAGCAGGGCGTAACCGATGGTGTGGGCCGGGTTGAGGGAGCTGAACGGGTCCTGCCACACCATGGGGACCTCGCCCCGGTAGACCAGGAGCTGGCGGCGGCGGCGCAACGACGACACGGGCCGGCCCCGGAAGAGGATCTCGCCCGCGGTGGGCCGGTAGACCATGGCCAAGAGGCGGGCCACCGTTGACTTCCCCGAGCCGGACTCGCCCACCAGGGCCACGATCTCGCGCTCGGCGATGCCCATGTCCAGGTCGTCCACGGCATGCAGCGTGTGCCCGCGTAGGCCGCCGATGCGGAAATGGCGGCTGAGGCCCCTGGCCTCCAGCACGAAGCCCGTCGTCGCCACCTCCAGCCCGTAGCCCGCGTCTGGCCGGTAGCCCGCCTCAGGTCCGAAGCCCATGTCAGTCACGGGCGGCACGCTCGGTCACAGGCCGGTCACCCGGCTCACGCGCCGGCGCCGCCTCTTCGTAGAGCAGGCACCGGACCAGGGCATCGTCCACCAGGTACTGGGCGGGAGCGTCGGTGGCGCAGCGGGGCATCGCCTTGGGACAACGGGCGGCGAAGTTACAGCCCGGAGGAAGGCGGGTGAGGTCCGGAGGGCTTCCCGGGATCCCCTGCACGAGGGACCGGGGACCGTAGATGGACGGGAATGAGTCGAGCAGGCCACGGGTGTAGGGGTGCAGCGGGTCGGCGAACAGGGCGCGGGTCGGTCTGGTCTCGACGACCTGCCCGGCGTACATCACCGCCACTCGGTCCGAGAAGTGGGCGACGAGGGACATGTCGTGGGTGACGAAGATGATGGCAAAGCCCAAGTCCGCCTGGAGCTGTTTGACCTGGACCATGAGGGAACGCTGTGCTACTACGTCCAGGGCCGAGGTGGGCTCGTCCATCAGGATCAGCTCGGGCGAAAACAGAAGGGCCATGGCGATCATGGCCCGCTGGCGCATCCCCCCGGAAAGCTGATGGGCATAGCTGGCCAGGTGGACGGGATCTATGCCCACCATGGTGAGCACCTCTTCGGACCGCGCCCGGACGGCCTTCTGGTCCTTTTCGCCGTGTGCCCTCATGACGTCGGAAAACTGTGCCCCGATCGAGCTCACCGGGTTGAGCGCGTTCATGGCGGACTGCATTACCACCGAAAGGTCCCGCCAGCGCAGCGTCCTCAGCGCTTTGTCCGACATCGCCACCATGTTCTGGCCGGAGAACAGCACCTTCCCCCCACTGACCTCGGCGGGTGGGGTGAGCAGGCGGGCGATGGCGAAGAGCAACGTGGACTTGCCGCACCCCGACTCGCCCACCACGGCCAGGAACTCCCGCTCGGCCAGCTCGAAGCTCACCTGGTCCACCGCGTTGGCGGTCCCGGCCGAGCTGGCATAGTCCACACTGAGGCCCTCTACCTCCAAGATGACCTTGCCCGTCACTTGCGCCTCTTCCGCACCGGGCGCAGGGCCGGGTTGCTCACCTCGTCGAAGGCGTAGTTCAGGAGGGCGAAGGCGGCGCCCAGCATGGCTATGCACACCCCGGGCATGATCGCCCACAGAGGGGAGCCGGCCTGAAGGGCTTCGTTGTTTTGCGCCCAGTAGAGCATGGTCCCCCAGCTGAGGCTGTCGGGGTTGCCCAGGCCCACGAACTGGAGGCCGGCGGCGGCGACGATGGCGTACAGGGTGGTGCCCAGGAAGATGGCCACGATCAGGGACGTCATGGTGGGCAGCATCTCGGACACGATCACCCGCCAGCGCCGCTCCCCCCGTAGCCGCGCCGCCACCAGGAAATCACGGTTCCTTATGGACAGCGCCTGCACCCGCAATTGACGGGCGCCGTAGGACCAGCCAGTGACCACCAGCACGGCGATGATGATGGGGTCGCCCCCGTTTTTTGAATACGCGGCGATGACCACGATCAGGGGGAAGGCGGGGATCACCAGGAATATGTCGGTGAACAAGGACAGCACGTTGTCAACCAGGCCTCCCAAGTAGGCGGCGGTCACGCCTATTATCACCGACAGCACGGTGGCCAGTGCCCCCGCCATCACGGCGATGAAGAGAGACTCCCGGGTGGAGTAAATCAGCTCGGCGAACAGGTCCTGGCCGTAGGCCGTCGTGCCGAGCAGATGGGCACCTGACGGCTGCAGGGTGGGCTGGTATATCTCGGCCTGGGGGTTGTCGTGGGCGATCAGGCCCGGGAAGGCGGCCAGGAAACAGAAGATAGCCAGGATCACAAAGCCGGCGGTGGCTTTGCGGTTGGAAGCGATGGCCCGGGCGAGGCCCCCCACCGGGCCGGCGCGAAAACGGGCCCAGAACGCCTTCGCTCCCGAGACCCGTCCACCGGGAAGGGCGGCCGTGCTCACCGGCTCGCTACCCCTGGGTGCGGGCGCGCGGGTCTAGCGCCATGGTGACGAAGTCCATCGCCAGTATGGCGATCAGGACCGCCACCGTGATGAACAGGAAAAGAGTCTGCATAAGGGCATAATCTTCGTTCTCCACCGCCGACAGGAGTATGTAGCCCACGCCCGGGTAGGAAAAAACGTACTCCACCAGGATGGCCCCCGACACCACGAACCCGAGGGACATGGCGAACCCGGTGAGGTTGGGCAGGACGGCGTTGCGGCCGGCATAGGCGAACATGATCCGGGCCGGCGACAGCCCTTTGGCCCGGGCCATGCGCACATAGTCCTCGGACAGGGTGGAGATCATGTTGTTGCGCATGGTGAGCACCCATCCGCCGACGGAGGTGACCAGGATGACCGTGGCGGGCAGGATGGCGTGGTACAGCACGTCACCGATGTAGTGCCAGTCGAGCCCTGGAGTGTCTGTGTTGGAGTAGCCGAAGCCCAGAGGCACCCAGTGCAGGGTGACGTTGAAGAGCAGGAGCCCCATCAGGGCTAGGAAAAAGTAGGGAAAGGCGGACACGATCACGAAAAGGGGCGGGAAAACACTGTCCAAAAGCCCGCCCCGCCGCCACGCGGACAGCATGCCCACCAGGGTCCCGGCTATGAACGCCAGGACGGTAGTGACCCCCACCAGCCCGATGGTCCAGGGTAGAGCAGAAAAAACAACATGAGAGACCTGGTCCGGGAAGAACGTGAGCGACAGCCCCCAATGGCCGGTGAACGTGTTGCCGAAATAGGTGAAGTACTGCCTGATGGCGCTCTCGTTGTTGTTGACCCCGAAGGCGATCTCGAGGGCGCCCAGGGCCTGACCACTGACCCGGCCTTTGAACCGGTCCATCATGGCAACGGCCGGGTTGCCCGGCATGAACCGGGGCAGCACGAAGTTGATAGTGAGGCAGGCCCACAGGGTCGCCACAAAAAACCCCAAGCGGCGTAGGACGTAACGCATCAGCTCGCGCCCACGCCGCCTGGGACCACTTGACTACCTCCGGACCGAACGGGCGCCGGGCATCATTTGGGCGTCAGGTGCAGCAACAGCACCTCGTCGTCGGGGACGATGTAGATGGCGGGCTGGGCATAGGGGTTCTGAGGAGTGACCCAGCCGGAGAACGCCCCGGTGTCGTACTGGTACCAGTCCACTTCCTCGGTCATGGGGATGACCGGCAGGGCGGTCAGCATCACCTTTTCGAGCTGGTCGACGATGCTGTGCTGCAAGGCATTAGAGGTGGTGGCGGCGTACTCGTCGAAGAGCTTGTCGGTACTGGGGTTGATGTACCGCTCCCAGTTGGTGGAGGCCAGCTTGCCGATGGGGGCGCT
The DNA here is from genome assembly GCA_964481925.1 of uncultured Acidimicrobiaceae bacterium. Classification (GTDB taxonomy): domain Bacteria; phylum Actinomycetota; class Acidimicrobiia; order Acidimicrobiales; family Palsa-688; genus Fen-671. The sequence continues at coordinate 4,778 of CAYZVQ010000168.1, read as the reverse complement.
GTTGGGGCCATAGAGCAATTGGCGCAGCTCGTAGTACGGACTGGGACCACCCACCTCGTTGTTGTAGGCGAGCTGGTACTTCCCGGTATAGAGGTCGCTGCTGAAATCCGTGAAGGCGAGGTTGTCGGGGGAGAGCTTGATACCCACCTGAGCCAGTTCGCTGGCGATCACCTGTACCGCGGCAACCCAGTCGGAGTTACCTCCCACATTTATGATGGTGAAGGAGAGTTCCTTGCCGTTCTTGGCGAAGATGCCATCCGAGCCCTTCTTGTACCCGTCTTTCTCCAGCACCGATATGGCCTTGGCCGGGTTGTAACTGTAGTTGTACTTGGACAATAGCGACGTGTCCAGCCAGGCACTAAAGGTGGGCGTGACGATGGCGGCCTGGTCGGACGGGGGCTCGTAACCGTACTCGCCTATAGCAGAGACGCGCGGGCGGTCCACTCCGTAAGCGATGGCCTCCCGTACGGCAATGTCGTTGAGCGGCGCCACCGTCAGGTTGATGAACATAGAGACGTTGGCGATGGGCGGGAACCAGTAATGGTAGTTCGAGCTCTTGGAGGTGTAAAAGGCCTTGATATTAGGGATGAACTGGGCTCCGAGCTGGGCCACGCCTGTGGCCAGCTCCTCGTTGGCGGGGTCATTGGAGGTGAAGGCGGGGTACTCGATCGTCTTGACCTTGGGCAATCCCGGTTGCCAGTAATTGGGGTTGGCAGCGTAGGTGATGTTCTGGCCGCTGCACTGGCTGACCGTGTAAGGGCCGGTCCCCACGGGTGAGGCGTCGGCGTACGTCACCGGGTCCTTTATCGACGCCCAGATGTGCTGGGGCAGGACGTCGATCTGGTCGGCTACGTAATAAAAGTAGGGAACAGCAGTGGTCTTGAACGTGAGCACGACGTTGTCACCGTTTTGCACCACGGACTTGAGCACTGACCACACCGCATTGAGGTCGAGGGCCGGGTTGGCCTTGAGCAGGTTGAAGGTGAAGGCGACGTCGGCGGCCGTCATGGGCGTTCCATCGCTGAATTTCACGCCCTTGCGGATAGTGAAGGTGAGGACCTTGTTCCCATCGCTCCAGGCGTAGGAGGAGGCCAACCAGGGAGTGGTCTTGCCGTTTTCCAGGCTATCGACGAACACCAGCGGTTCGTAGACGAAACCGACGGACTCGCCCCAAACCGCGGGGTTGTAAGGGTTGAACGAGCACGGCCACAGCTCTCCGGACTCGTTGGAGATGGTCAGCGTCCCGGACGCCGCCGATGAGTTGCGCACGCTAGCGCTGGCCGTGGTCGAGACCGCGGTCAGGCCCATGGCGAGCACCAATGGGCCCACCAGCGAGATTCGGAACCAACGTCTTCTCATAATGGTCTCCTTGCTTCAGCTTTCTCTTGTGGGAACACAGGCCCGCCGGCCCAACTGGCGCCGGCGGCCTCGGCCCCCAGTGCCAGGGCGCCGACGAGCGGGGCATCGAACGGGTAGTTGGCCAGGACGAGTTCGGGGGGAAAGGGCACGCCGTGGCTGAGCGCCTGTTCGAGCGGCCCTCGGATCCGCCCCCAGGATCTCACCATCCCGCCGCCGACGGCGACCCGGGCGGGGTCGACGGCGATGACGAGGTTTACTAGATGAGAGCTGAGCTCGTCGATCAAGGTGCCGACCATAGCGTCCAGCTCGGGGTCGGAGGGGGCGGCCTCGAAGACCTGCTCGGCGGTGACCGTGCGCCCCAACGCCCGGGAACCGCGGGCGGCGAGGGCCATCCCGCTTACGGTGTCCTCGAGCATCGGGCGGGCACCGATGCCGCAGCCGGCGTCTCCGTGGGCGACCACGTTGTAGCCGATCTCTCCTGACGCGCCGTGGGCCCCGTCCAGGACTTTCCCGCCCACCAGGATGGCCGCCGCCAGGCCTGTCCCGAGGTTCAAGTAGATGGCCGGGTCCGACCCGGCCAGGGACCCCCAACGAGCTTCGGCCGTGGCCGCCGCCTTTACATCAGTCACGACCCTCACCGGCACCCCGAAGGCGGTGGTGACGGTACGGGCCAGGCCCACGTGCTCCCAGCCCGGGATGGCGGGAGCCAGCTCGACCCGTTCCTCCCTGGGTACGCCGATGGTGGAGACGCCGACGGAGACGAGGTCATGGTGCCCTCCGCCGAGGGCCAGGAGCGCCCGGCCGGCGGAGATCCCCCTTTCCAGGACCGCGTCCCCGCCGGCGCCAGGATTGGTAACCAGCACTTGCTGCGCCAGCCCCCGTCCGTCCAGGCCGCAGATGGCGAGGGCGATCTTGGTACCCCCGAAGTCCATGCCCAGGACTACCTCCACCCCACCTCCGATCGCACCGCAGGCCGTTCCGCGCTATTTTGACAGGAAAGCTTCCTATCTGCAAAGCAGGACCGGGACCGACGGTGAGAGCATGACCAAGAGCCATCTAGCAGGGCCGGCCGGCCGGCCGCAGTTGCTCCGGGCCATGAACGAAGAGAGCCTGGTCAACGCCTTGCGACGGGACGGGCCGCTGATGCGGGCGGATCTCACGCGCGTCTGCGGGCTGTCGAAGCCTACGGTGGGGCTGGGCCTGGCCAACCTGGAGCGCGACGGGCTGGTGTGCCTGGCCGGCCGGCGCCAGGGCGGTCGTGGGCCCTCGGCCGTGCTCTATGACATCAACCCCGAGGCAGGTTTCGTACTGGCGGTGGACGTGGGCCGGGAGTTCGTCCGGGGCGCGGTGGCCGACCTCGCCGGCGTGGTGCGGTCCCGGGGCCGACGAAGTGTCCATACGGCCAAGAGCCATGCCCGGGTGTCCCAGCTGATCGGCCTGGCCGCCGAGCTGGCGGAGTCGGCCCGGGTCTCGGCGGTCGCCATCACCGACGTCGTGGTGGGTAGCCCCGGGGTCTACGACGAGCGACGCGACGCCCTGACCCTGGCCGCCGGCCTGCCCGGCTGGGGGCACGCCAGCGTGGTGGCCGACCTGCGCCGGGCCTTCGGTCCCAACATGGTGCTCGAGAACGACATCAACCTGGCCGCACTGGCCGAGCGGGACCACGGCCACGGTCGCGACGTGGGCACGTTTGCCTTCGTCTCCGTGGGTACGGGCATTGGCATGGGCCTGGTGCTGGGCGGCCGCTTGCACAAGGGCGTCCACGGCTCCGCCGGTGAGATCGGCTTTCTTCCTCTCGGTGAGCTGGGACCTATAGATGCCTCCGATGCCCGCAGGCGGGGGACCCTGGAAGCGGCGGCTTCGGCTGCCGGGGTGGTGAGGGCGGCCCGCCGGCACGGGATGAGCGGGAGGATCTCCGCCCGACAGGTCTTCGAGGCGGCGGCCGCCGGAGACAAGGCCGCCGCCGCCGTTGTCTCCGAGGAAGCCGGCCTGGTGGCCAGGGCTGTGGCCGCCGTCAGCCTGGTGGCCGACCCGGACCTGGTGGTGCTGGGCGGCGGGATCGGCTCCGCCCCCGGGTTTGCCGAGGCGGTCGCGACCGAGCTCGGCCGGCTGCTCTCGACCGCCCCCGACGTAAAGGTCAGCGCCATGGGCGGGGAAGCAACGGTCGAAGGCGGGCTCCGCCTCGGTATCGACAGGGCCTGGCGGCGGGCGCTCGACCGGGGGGGCGCCCCCAATAGGGCGCTCGACCGGGGGGGCGCCCCCAATAGAGAGACGGGACCGGGGTGAGCCTGTCCATCCGCCCCTACCAGGCCCGTGACGAGGCCGCTGTCTACGACATCTGCGTGCGCACCGGTGACGACGGCCAGGACGCCACGGGAAGGTTCGATGACGTCCAGCTCCTGGCGGACATATGGGCCGGCCCTTACCTTTTCCTCGAACCAGACCTGGCTTTCGTCCTCGACGACGGGGAGCGGCCGGTGGGCTACGTGCTCGGCACAGCCGACACAGCCGCCTTCGTCGAGTCGTACCGCAAATCGTGGCTGCCCCGGTTCTCCGAGACACTGCCGGCGCGGACGATCGCCGCCGGCCCGGAGGAAGAGCAGCTCCTCTCCGTTTTACGCCACCCGGAGCGGATGCTCTGCCCGGAGCTGACGGGCTACCCGGCCCACCTGCACATCGACATCCTGCCTGCGCACCAGGGCGGGGGGAACGGGCGCCGCCTGATCGAGAGCTTCGTCCAGGCGGTGGCGCGCGCCGGCGCCGTCGGCCTGCACGTGGCGGTGTCGCCCACCAACACCCGCGCCCACGGCTTCTACCTCAGAGTCGGTTTCGAGAGGCTTCATATCACCGGCTGCGGCGGGGCGTTCTTTTACGGCCTGAAAACTCCTGCGGCCTGAAAACGGCACACTACGGTGATAAAGCCGGCCACCCCCCAGCAATAGCCACCAAGGCCCGAGGAGGCACCACTTGATCCCCCGCCCCGCCCGAAGCGCCAACCTGGGCTCCCGCACGACCCTGGCCGACGGCATGGTCATCGCCGCCTCCGGTCCCGCCCAGGCGGTGGCCGCGCTTCTCGCCACCGAACTCGAAGCCGCTACCGGCTGGCACGTGCACCGAGACGGTCCCGACGCCCGCAGCCCTCAGGGCGTCGTCCGCCTCGAGGTGAAGCCGGTGCAAAGTGCCGGGCCCGAGAGCTACCACCTGCGTGCGGATGAAAGCGGCATCGAGATTGTGGCCCCTTCGGCGGCCGGGCTTTTTTACGGGACCCGCACATTGCGCCAGTTACTGCCGGCGGCACTACTGCGTTCGGCACCGGCGGCCGCCGTCACCAGTGTTGACGTGGAGGGCGTGGAGATCGAGGACAGCCCCCGCTTCGCCTGGAGGGGCGTACACCTGGATGTCGCCCGGCATTTTTTCCC
>CAYZVQ010000167.1:1500-10569 GCA_964481925.1 uncultured Acidimicrobiaceae bacterium | reverse complement strand
TGGCCGTTATGGCCGAGAGGTCGACCTCGACCCAGGCCGGCCGCAGCCATCCGGCAACGCGCTGGGCCGCGACGAGCTGAGCGGGTTCGAGCCCACTCATGGCCGTGGGAGCTCCGTGAGCCATCCCGCCACCAGGTCCGGCAGGTCGCTGGCCACCAGGCCCTCGCGGTAGCCGGTCCGTGCCGCCCGGCCATGGACATGAGCAGCCAGGGCAGCCGCCTCGAAGGCGGGCAGGCCCCGAGCCAGGAAAGCGCCAATGACGCCGGAAAGGACGTCCCCCGTGCCCGCTGTGGCCAGCCGGGCGTCTCCCGAGGCAACCAGCAAGGCGCGGCCGTCCGGGGCGGCGATGACCGACGTCGAGCCCTTCAACAGCACGATGGCCCCGCTCCGCGCCGCCGCGTCACGGGTCTCGGCCAGACGGTCGGGCCCCGGGGCATGCCCGGCCAGTCGCGTGAGCTCGCCGTCGTGGGGCGTTATCACCGTGGGCTGGCGACGGCGGGCCACGATGGCCGCCAGGCCTTCCAGGCTCCCTATGGCATTCAGGCCGTCGGCATCGACGACGGTGGGCACGCCCGCCGCCGAAACAAGCAGGCCCACTTCGCCTCCGGGCAGGTCGTGGCGCTCAGGTCCGGTGCTCGGTCCCACCACAGGGCCGAGGCCGGGCCCGACGACGAGGGCTTTGACCCGTGACAGCTCCTCCAGCACCTTGGCGTGCCAGCCCGACGCGGGGACCGGGAGGTGGACCAGCTCCCCCGGAGGCAGGACGGAGGGGTCGACCCCGGGCATGGAGAGGCGCACGTACCCGGCGCCGGCGCGCAGGGCCGCCCGGCTGACCAGCCAGGGAGCACCCGTCATGCCTGGCGACCCGGCCACCACCTGGACTGCGGTCTGCCACTTGTGCCCGTCCCGAGGCCGGTACGGCAGCAGCCCTGCCACATCGGCGTCGCCGACCAGCCAGCACTGGGCGACCGCGTCCACCAGGGCACCGAGGCCGATGTCGACCACCTCCACCTCGCCGGCCAGGTCGGGACCGGCACCGAACAACAAGCCGGGTTTGAACGATGCAAAGGTCACCGTGGCCACGGCCCGCATGGCCCCGCCGCCCTCCAGCACTTCGCCCGTCAGGCCGGAAACCCCTGATGGGATGTCAACGGCTAAGACAGGCGAGGCCCCCGGCGAGGGCGGGGAGTAAGCCCGCTGCAGACCGGTACCGTAGGCGGCGTCTATCACGAGGTCGGCGGAGGGTAGGGCGTGCCCGGGCCGGATAGCAGAAGCCTCCAGGACCTGGACTTGCGCTCCCTGGCCAGACAGAAAGGCAGCGGCCGCCCGGCCGTCGGCACCGTTGTTGCCCTTGCCGACCAGCACCACGATGCGCTTGGCGTAGACGCCCGAAACAAGACGTGCCGCCCGGTGGGCAGCGGCCGCACCTGCCCTGCCGATGAGGACCTCAACGGGCTCGGCGGCCTGGCGGTCGACGAGCGCCATCTCCTCGGGGGCCAGGACGGGGATCATGCGGGGACGGGGGTCATGCGGTGACGGGGGTCATGCGGGGACGGGGGTCATGCCAGGGCGATCACGACGGCGGCCGCCGCCGAGTCGGTATGGGTGAGGGAGATGAGCCAGGACTTTACGTCCTGCGCGGCGGCCAGACGGGCGGCCCGGCCGGTGAGGACGAGGGCCGGTTCGCCGCTCGCTCGGCGCTCGACCTCCACATCGGCGAAGGCGAAGGCTCCTAAGCCCACGCCGAGCGCTTTCATGACGGCCTCCTTGGCCGCGAAGCGCGCCGCCAGTGAGGGAACGGGGTTAGCCAGTGTGGCGGCATATGCCCGTTCTCCCTCGGTGAAAAGACGCTGGGAGGCGGAGGGACGCCGGGCGAGCACCGCCCCGAACCGGGCAATGTCGACGAGATCGAGGCCGAGGGCGACCGGGGCACCGCGGACTGGGCCACCGGCGACTGGGCCACGGGCGATGATTGGGGTACCGCCGCCGAGGCCGCTTTCGTCCAGGGCCACGAGCGGGCCCGGCTCAATCCGACCAATACCGGGCCAGGACGGCGACCGGTTCGGTCAAAAGGTCGATCATGGGTACCCGTCCGAGGACGGCGTCGTCGAAATGGGGTTGGGCTTCGGTGACGGCGTCCACGAGCGCTGTGTACCGCGCCTGGTAGGCCTGGAGCACGGCCTTGGCCGCCTCGGGGGCCAGCACCGGAGCGAACCGGAGGTGCAACAGGGTCATCCCGGCCACCTGGCCGTCCTTCACCTCGGGGACAATGACGCCGGTCCGGCCGTCATGGAGGCCCTTGAACACGGTGACCGCCCTCTTTTCGGCGGCGCGGTGCTTGGTGCCCCGCAGGGTGTTGTCGGTCGCCGTGCGGGAAGGTATACCGGTGGAAATGCCGCCTGCGTCCACGACGTCTATGGTCGCCCCGTCGAGGCTCCCGCCCGCTGTCACCAGGCCGGTCGTCCGCACCCGGTAGCGCGTATAGCCCTGTACCTCCTCGACCGCCGCGCCGAGGGCCGCCAGCGTCCGCAGGGCGCGGTAACCAAGAGACTCCACGGTGGGCCCGGCAGCCAGCGTCTCGGACACCAGAGGAGCTCTCAAGAGGGCGTCTTCGCTCCGCGAAATGCCCACGGTCACAGTCTTGGCCTGATGTTTTATGGCGTCGATGGGACGGGTGAGCTCGTCGATGGCGCTACCGAGGGCGACAACGAGGTCCGCCGCGATCGCGCTCGGGGTACCAACCTTGCCCATCTCGGCCTCGTAGCTCTCCACGGGCAGCGCCCCGGTGGCGTAGCGGAGCAGGGACGTGAGCCGGGAGGCGGTCGACGCGTTGAGCTGGCCGTCATAGGCACCCTCCCGCAGGCCGGCCAGGGCCGGGGCGGCAGCGACCTCGAGCGCGGGCGCCATCTGTTCGAGAACGGGGGCGCCACCACCCCGGGTGGCGCTCTCGACAACAGAACGGGCTTCCCGAAGGGGACGGGCCTGGGCGTCGATAGCCAGGGCGGCTTCGTAGCCAAAAATATGGCCCGCCATGGCGGCCAGGACGAAGGCGAGCTCAGGATGGCAAGCGGGTACGGCGATGATGTCGACATCGCGGTTTATCGCGCCCTTTTCAGCTTCGGCCACTATGACGACCGGAGCCGCTTTGTGAGCGCGGAAAATCTCGACTTCTTTGGCGATGTCTCGGACATTGGGCCCGCGCGCGCTCGGGGCCATCACGAGGACGAGGGGCTCGGCGGAAAGGTCTATATGTTTTTTGTCCTCGACACCGTCCAGAGCGATCGCCTTGTAGCACAGCTCCGAAAGCTTGATCCGCACCTCGGCGGCAGCCACACGGTCGGGACCGCTGCCGACCACGGCCCACGAACGGCGGCCGGGCGCCCGAGCTGACGCTATCCGGCCTATTTCCTCCCGTTGCGCCAGGACTTTCTCCAACAACGAGGGCATTTCCCGCCAGGCGCTGAGGATCTCGTCGGACCACGCCGCGCCGGCCGTCCCCGCCACCGCGGCCAACCCGCAGGCCAAAAGGTGGCCGGCCGCGACCTGGGAGTAAAACGCCTTGGTGGAGGCCACGCTCATCTCGATGTCGCGGCCGTCCGAGGTATAGAGCACGCCGTGGGACTTCTGCACGAGGTCGCTATTGCGGCGGTTCACGATCGAGATGACGTGGGCCTGGCGGGCACGCACGAGGTCCACCGTCCGATTGGTGTCCGTGGTCGTACCCGATTGACTTATGGCGACCACCAGGACACCGGACATGTCGTCGGGAAGACCGGCACCGGAAAGGCCCCAGCCGGAGAGTTCCGTGCCGGGCATGGCCCTCACCACGACGTCGGGCAAAGCCTTGACGATGGCGGCCGCCACCGCCTGCCCCGCCACCGCCGCCGTTCCCTGGCCGACCACCAAGACGAGGTGGATCCGGCCGGACGAGAGGTCCTGGCGCAAAGCGGGCGGTATCACGTCGTCGCCCAGGCGGGCAAAGAACCGGTCGTCCTCTCCGCGGACGAGCTTGCCGCGCAGGGTCTTGCGCACCGAGAGCGGCGATTCGGAGATCTCTTTCAACAGGAAATGCCGGAAACCGCGCCGGTCCACGTCCCTGGTCGTGATCTCCGCGGTTTTGATCTCGTCCTCGGAGACGGGTAGTTCGGTCCCGTCATAACGCCAGCGGGATATCCCGCCCAGCGTGCCGGCGCCAAGACGCGAGCACCGGACCACCTGCCCGCCGCCCTCGCCGTTCATGCGCAGGTACCGGCCCGTTTCTTCGACCAGCCCGTACGCCTCGCTGGCCACGACGAAGGCATCTTCCGCAAAGCCGATGTTGACGCTTTGGCCGCTGCCCCGCAGGGCCAGGAAGATCTCGTCGGGATAACACGCGGCATTGGCCACGATGCCGACCGAGCCGTCCAATCGCTCAACGGCGCGGCGGAACGCCTCGGCCATGTCGAGGCCGGCACCGAGGTACCTGGAAACGACGACCGGGATGATCTTGGCATCCGTGGTGACCTCCGGCGGTACCTTGATGCCTTCGAGGACCAGCAGTTCGGGGTAATTGTCGACGTCGCCGTTGAGCGCGCCCACGACGTAGGGCCCCGGGGCCTTCGCACCGGCTTCTTCGCCATTGAGCGGGTGGGCGTTGGCCTCGGAGATGAGCCCGACGCTGGCCCACCGGGTGTGGGCCACCACTGTGGCCCTGACCCCCGGAGAAGCCAGGGCGCGGGCTAGAAGGGGGTCGGTGCCCAGGGCGTGGCGCAGGACGGCTACGTTGTCGCCGAGCTCGCCGATCTCCGCCGCGGCTTTGTACACGATGGACAGGCAACCGTCCGCTGCCCGTGCGGCGAGAGAAGTAAAAAGTGGGTCGTCCGCCCTGGCCCCGATCAGGCCCCGTATTTCCGGAGCGGACAAGTCGAGGCCGTGACCGCTCAGCATGAGGTGCAGGCCGGCGGAGTCGCGGCCCCTTACCTCGAGGCGGTCGAGCGAGCTGAAGGCGACGTGGACGGCCCACAGCGCGCTTAGAGCGGCGGGACCGGGCCGGGCGCCCTCGCCGAACAAGCCGAGCGAGGCCGCCAGCGACGACACGGACCGGGCCGCGCTGAGCCGGTCATGGCCGAGGGCCCAGATGGCATCGTGCAGGCCCACCAGAGCGGCGTTGATCTCCTCGAGCTGCTCCGTGCTCACGATCACGTCCCCGGCCTCCAAGGCCATCTCGAAGCCGGCCACAACCTCGTCCAGCTCCTTGGCGCCCCTTCCCAGTGCCCCGGCCGTGCCACTGTGGCCGATCAGGCAGGTCAAGCCGGGCACACCTTGTAGCGAGGCGCTCAAATCGGCCAGTGCGCCGGTGGCAGCTCGAAGAGCGCTCAGCTGGTCATCAGGACTGGCACTGCGCTTGAGGACCTCCAGCTCCGACAGAGCGAGGGCGACGGCGTCTTCGACGTCATGCGGCTCGGGGGGCCGCCGCGACGAAGGTTGCGCCAGGACGGCGACGATCCCACACATGTAGACAAAGGGTAGCGGCGAGGGCCGCCTAGGGACTGGTTACGCCTCCCAGGGCGGTGTGCAAGGCGGAAACGATGCGCTCAGCGGCCGCCTCGGCCGCCTCCTGGGTCGGGGCTTCGACCATGACGCGGACAAGCGGCTCGGTCCCGCTCGGCCGCAGGAGCACCCGCCCGTGTTGGCCCAGGCCCCGCTCGGCCTCCTGGACCTCCTCCCACACGGCCGCCGCCTCAGCCAGCCCGTCCCGGTCCGCCACAGCCACGTTGCGCAACACTTGCGGCCATCGCCGCAGAGCGGCGGCGGCCATGTCGGCCAGGTTGGTATTGCTCCGGGCCACAAGGTCGGCCAGCAGCAGGCCCGACAGCACGCCGTCCCCGGTCGTGGCCAGTGTACGGAACACGATATGCCCCGACTGCTCCCCGCCCAGTGCCCAGCCTTTGGCGTCGAGGGCCTCGAGCACATAGCGGTCGCCTACCCCGACAGTGTGGACGTTTACCCCGGCGGCAGCCATCGCTTCATGGAACCCGAGGTTGGTCATCACGGTGACCACGACGGTCCCACCTGCCAACAGGCCCCGTTGGGCGAAGTCGGTGGCGAACAGCGCCAACAGACGGTCCCCGTCGACGACGTTCCCCGAGGCGTCGACGGCGATCACGCGGTCGGCATCGCCGTCGAAGGCCAGGCCAAGGTCCGCCCGTTTGCTCACCACGGTCTCGGCCAGGCGACGCGGGTCGGTCGAGCCGCAACCGTCGTTGATGTTGGCCCCGTCCGGCTCGGCTGAAAGGACGCTCACTATCTGAGCGCCGGCGGCCTCGAAGACCTGTGGCGCGCTCGCATACGCGGCACCATTGGCACAGTCGAGTGCCACCCGCATGCCCCCTAGGCGCCGGCCCTCCAGGCAGCTCAGTACGTACCGCTCGTAGCGCGGCAAAGCGCCGGCGTCCGGGCTGATGCGCCCGACGCCGCTCCCGGTTGGGGCTCCCGGCCGGTCGTGCGTCGCCAACAGAGCGTCGAGCTCGGCTTCAAGGCCTTCCTCGACGTCGTCCGAAAGCTTGGTGCCACCGGCGGCGAAAAACTTGACGCCGTTGTCGCCGTACGGGTTGTGCGAAGCCGAGATGACAGCGGCCGGAGCGCCCTGCTCGGCCGAGACGAACGCCACTGCCGGCGTCGGCAGCACGCCCACGTCGACCACGTCGACGCCTTCGCCGGCCAACCCGGCCGACAGGGCGGCCTGCAAGAGAGGCCCGGACCAGCGCGTGTCACGACCGACGATAAAGCGCCGTCGTCCCTCGAGGGGAGCGCCGCCCAGAGCCCGGGCCGCCGCCCGGCCCAGAGCAGTGACGAGCTCCGGGCTCAGCTCGGCGTTGGCCTGGCCTCTTAGGCCGTCGGTGCCGAAACGCAGCATTCGGGGCGTCCGAGGAAGAGCGCCGGCGTGGGAAGGGACCTCAGCGCTTGGAGTACTGGGGCGCCTTGCGGGCTTTCTTCAAGCCGTACTTTTTTTGTTCCTTCTCTCGTGGGTCACGGGTCAGGAAACCGGCTCGCTTCAGCGGCTGGCGCAGTTCGGGCTCGAGCACGGAGAGGGCCCGAGCAATGCCGAGGCGCAACGCACCCGCCTGCCCCGACATCCCGCCTCCGTCAAGGGTGGCATCCACGTCGTACTCGGTCGCCTTGTCGACGACCCTCAGGGGCTCGGTGAGCACCATGCGGTGAGTTGCCGAGGGGAAGTACTCGTCGACGACACGGCCGTTGCATGTGATCTTCCCATCCCCAGGGCGCAGACGGACACGGGCGATGGCAGTTTTGCGCCTGCCTGTGGACTGGATTAGGGGCTTGGGCACTGACCGTGTTCTCCTCTTGGCACCGGTTCTGTCGTGACGACTTGTCGTGATGCTGCCGACAGGCTGCTCAGGCTACTCGGTGAGCCGAGTGGTCGAGGGGCCAGGGCTTGGGGGTCTGGGCCGAGTGACGGTGCTCGGGCCCGGCGTAGACCTTGAGCTTGCGCAGCATCTGGCGTCCCAGCGGGCCCTTGGGCAACATGCCCCTCACTGCCATGCGAACGACCTCTTCGGGCCGCTTGGCCAGCAGGTCGCTGTAGGACCGCGTCCGAAGCCCGCCCGGGTAACCGGAGTGCGTGTAGTGGAACTTCTTCTCGGCCTTGGCTGCGGTGAGCACCACCTGGGCGGCGTTGACGACGATCACGTGGTCGCCCATGTCGAGATGGGGCGTGAACGTAGCCTTATGCTTGCCACGCAGGACGCGCGCCACCTCGGTGGCCAACCGGCCGAGAACGGCGCCGGAAGCGTCGACCTCGTACCAGACGCGATGGATTTCAGCAGCTTTGGGAGAGTAGGTACGCACGGGCCCCTCATGTTAGTGGGCCCGGGCCGGATTGGCCAGCCGCCGGCCTCGAGGGGGCTTGCAGGGCTGGTCCGAGGGGGCTTGCAGGGCTGGTCCGAGGGGGCTTGCAAGGCTGGCGGGGCCCCGTGATAGGGCCGCCGAGGCCGTCCGGCGGGGCCGGTAGCCCGGGCCCGGCGGCCGTAGTGGTTCGGGCTGCCTACCCCGGTTTGTTTGGAGGCCCGGAAGCCGCTCTAATGTATGGCCAGTGCACGACACGCTTCTAGCCTCCGTCCTCCGCTGGGGCTCGCCTGCGGGCGTGACCCAGCAGGATTCGAACGTCCAGCGGCTCTGGAACGTCACCTACTACATCGCCATCCCCCTGGGCGCCGTCCTGATCGGTCTGATCGTGTGGTGCGCGGTGCGCTACCGGGTGCGGCCGGACGAGGACCAAATCCCGCCCCAGGTCCAGTACCACATCCCGCTCGAGGTGTTTTACACGATCGTCCCCATCGCTTTGGTGGCGGTCCTGTTCGTGTACACGTACCAGGCGGAGAACAAGGAGGACAACGTGTCCCCCAACCCCGCTCTGGTGGTGCGGGTGGACGCTTTCCAGTGGGGTTGGCGCTTCACCTACCCCAACGGCTACGAGGTCGTCGGCAGCGTGGCGACCGAGCCCAGCATCAACAGCACCAGCCTGCCCATACTGACGCTGCCTGCCGGTGAGACCGTACAGATAAACCTTTACTCGGACGACGTGAACCATTCGTTTTACGTGCCCGCGTTCCTTTTCAAGCGGGACGCCATCCAGGGCATCAACAACTCCTTCGACTTCAACATCGACCCCAGCGTGGCCGGACAACGGTTCGTCGGCGAATGCACGCAGTTCTGCGGGACGTACCACCCCTACATGAGGTTCTGGCTGCAGGTGATGGCGAAAAACTCCTTCAGTACGTGGCTCTCGCAGCATCACGGCCTGAACACGACGGTTTCGGAAGGGTAGCTAAGCGAACATGACCCTGCTCCAGGAAAGGCCCCCGCAGCATGAGGCCCCGGAACGCCGGCTGGTCGAGATCGTCCCCGGGCCGAAGAGCAAGGGGCTGCTCTCCTACCTGACCAGTACCGACCACAAGCAGATCGGGCTCAACTACATGGTGACAAGCTTCATCATGTTCCTCATAGCCGGCGCCATGGCGGTACTGATGCGGGTCCAGCTGGCCGTGCCCAACAACAACTTCATGAGCC